>JAURYY010000069.1 GCA_030653695.1 Paludibacter sp.
ATAACTTTCTTAACGCTTCGCTAAAAGTTATTTCCCGTAATCAACAATGGTTCATTATCATTATCATATTTTATTAATTTTAAATAAAAATCAAGACAAAAATAAGTAGAAAAACGGTCAACGTCATTCAGGCATTAATAACTTTAGCTCTTGCTCCTTACCACTTATTTCTCCTCCAAGCAATCCTGCATAATCTTCTCCTGGTTGGCCTATAACCATCATGTTCAATAATACAGGTACTTCATCACCATCGTTGTAAAAACATTCAAGCACAACGCCATCGGTAGGAGATTCTTCTTCGAATGTTGCTTTATCAGTTTCGTAGGCAAACAATATCTCTCCTTTTTTTACAGCATCACCTTTTTTCTTTTTGATTTCAGTGATGATACAACTTTCAACTGATTGCCCTTGTTTGGGCAGAATAACAACTATAGCCATATATTTTTATTTTTTTTAGAGGGAGAAACAAGTTGAAAGAATAATTTAATTGATTTATCGTTTATTCTATTTTTTAAATTTAAATACGTTTAAAAAAAGCGACTTTGGCAATAAAAAATTATATCTTGCAATGATATCCTTCTACGACTTGCTACATCTTTACTTTTGTAGCTGTTTATTTCAATAATCGTTATAGTTTATCTCCATTAGCAAGTAAATATGCTTCCGCTTCAACACACCATAATCCCCTGTTTTTATTGCAAATGGCTGCTAATTCTTTATAAGTAGGATTAGTTTCACCCAATTTATCAAAATCACTGATCGGAGTCAAAGGCATGTTAATATGTGTGTAAATTAACTTTTTACCACCAGGAATTTCAGGTAAATGATTAGTGGCATCTATAACTGCATTTAATCCGCCAATATGAGTAACCAAACCTGCAGGATCAAGTCCTTTAGCCATTAGGTCAAGAGCTTCGATCATATCGTCAGTATTTCCACCACTGGTTCCCACCACATGGGTATAGCCGTAATGCACATTATAAAAATTGAACATTGCGCTGAAGTTTGGGTCGCTCGGTCCTGCAAAGAAGTTGAGGCAGCCATCGAATGCAAGGATAGCATCAGCTTGCTCAATTACTGGTTTTACAGGTGCAAAAACAAACACATCATTGTAGCCTGAACCTCCAGATAATGCTTTCAATTCTGCCACTGCATTTTCCATTTTACCTGTGTTTACATAACAAAGGGCAATACCTCTTGAAGCTGCAAATTCTACAGTGTAAAGACTCGCAGCACGGTCTAGGCGGGTTTGGTCTACATCAGTCACAACGCAAATCGATGGGAGACAGCCTTCACGATGCAACACGTAATTGATAGCTGCCAGTCCCATAGGGCCAACACCGGCCAAAATAGCTATCTTACCTCCATCTACAATGTCCATTTTGTGAATATATTTCCCTGGAGTGGTATGATAGTTGGCATGAATTGTACCAATTACACACGAAAGCGGCTCAGATAATGATGCAGGATAATAACCTTCCCCTTTGTAAGAGAGCAAGCAATTATTTTCCATGACTTCATTCGGAATAATAACATAAGTTGCATCACCACCAATGTATTGGTAGCTATAACCTGGCGCACTTAAAACACCCACCGGACCATCAACATAACTTAACGCCGGTTGAATTGAAAATTTGTCACCAGCTTTAAATTTGGAAGCCCATTTCGAGCCAACTTCCAACAACTCGCCGGCAAACTCATGACCGATAATGGTTGGTTTTTCTGCAACATCATTTGGAATTCGTTTGTGGTCAGTTCCTTGCATTGAAGCTTTGTATGATGACATGCACAAAGAATCGGAAACAACTTTGGCTAATATTTCATTCTCTTTAATTGGGGGCAAATCGAATTCTTCTAATCGAAGATCTTTTTTGCCATATAAGCGGACTGCTTTTGTTTTCATTGTATTGCTTTCATTATGTTTTTGTTATGTAAGAGCATTTTTAGAGAAGAATTAGGTAGATTAGTTAACAGAAAAACCATTTAATACGATTTCCACATCGTATGATTTAATCAGTTCAATAACTTCAAAATTAGCTGAACGATCTAATCCACAGATATTCTGCAA
Organism: Paludibacter sp.; assembly: GCA_030653695.1. Classification (GTDB taxonomy): domain Bacteria; phylum Bacteroidota; class Bacteroidia; order Bacteroidales; family Paludibacteraceae; genus Paludibacter. The sequence continues at coordinate 2,069 of JAURYY010000069.1, forward strand.
AATATAATACAATCCTTTAGCCTGTAAAGTGTTATGAAATTCCAAATCACTTGGAAACATCTTTCCATTTTCGTTGCATGCCTTGAAATGTAAACCGTAAATAAATGTTTTAATCATTTTGTTTATAGTTAGGTTGGGTTGAATCGATGATGGAAATTGATAAGGAATTACTGTTAGACGCATTTTGTTTATAGATAGGTTGATTTGAATCCCATCAACAAGCGGACTGAGTATCCTGTCGTTTTTGCTCAATTTTCTAGTCAAATCGCAACCTACCCTGAAAACTGTATCGCCCAAAGCTTTGTTTTTGAAACGGAACAATAAGTCATCTATATGATTGGTAAGGTCGATGATAGTAAACTCACCGGGGTATTTTTGAATAAGTACCTGAGCACTTTCTATCATGGCTTCCCTCGTGAATTTTTCAACAGAAGGAATTTTCAATACATCAGCCAAATAACGAAGAGAAGGATCGAACTGAAACCCTGCATAGGCAGCCGCAGCATGTCCAAAGTTATGAATATACGATTTTCGGTCGACCCAAGCTTTAATATTCTCTTTTGGCGCAAGTCCATTCACTTGAGGGATTGGATTCTTGAATGCATTTTTGTCGAGTATTAAGGTATTGTATGGTTCGGCGTATACTGTCAGCAGGTCTTTCTCTTGTTCCTGTTTGGTCATGATTGGAACCATTTTACCAATACTCGTTTCTATTAACCCAACGAGTTCATCCAGAGGATAATCAGAGCTTAATTGCTTTCGCAATAAGTCTTTGACGAAAATGTCTGCATTTCGCATATTTTCGGCCAGAATAAAATCAAGGGGTTTGTGCCCGTATTTTTTCTGTCTCAATACCAATCCTTTTGCTACCAATGAAACTACCTTTTGAAGTCCGTTTTGCCCTACTGAAATGGCTGCAATATCGCAACTCGACAATTCTTCAGCCACTTGAGCTTCATTGGTTACCAATATGCCGGACACATTTTGAACTCTGATAATCTTATCCGGATTGTCACTTTTGATAATGACGTTATATTCTTTCCTGCTATTTAACTCATTGATTACAGGTTCAAAAACATCTACAAAAACTACTTTGTAGCCGGATAAAGAGAATAACTGACCGATAAAAGATCGTCCTATTTTACCGGCTCCGAAAATTACAATCTTTTTCATTTGTACAATGGCTTAGAAAATTTCATTCAACGAAACTTCAATAATATTCGTAGTACTTTCTCCGGGTTGTAACATGGGTAGGATGTTTTCTTCCCTGAGTGTCTTGCGCGATTTACACGGGATGTTACACGGTTCAATTCCAAGTACATATTCGCCATAACCCATCATTTTCCATTGAGTTAGGTAGGGTAGTTGGTTTATGTTGAAATTGATTTTGAGTTCTACACCCATTTTTTTGTTTCTTAGCGCAACTTCTGTTTTTCCATTTGTGTTTCCCTTCATGGTATGGAAAAATACTTGTTCGTTGTAGGTGGGCTGTGGTTCGATAAAATTTCGGAATTCTGCTATTCCCACTGCTGCATCTTTATCACGGGGTTTTGATTCGAGTGGATCAATCACGAATTCAGCTTCTTCCGATAAAAGCGGGTAACCGAGGTTCATGTGGTATAGAATGGTGTACGGACTGGCTACATTCCCGAAATTAGTGACTTTGTCTGTTATCAAAATCTTGTTCTGCCCTTGAATAGAGCTTATTTCACGTTCCATTCTCAGTTTTTTGCCAAATAAGAAACCTTCTTCAACAATGCCACGAACTTTAAAATGATACTCATCGCCTATCCATTGGGAAACATCGGCAAACTGTTTTACAGGAATGGTTGAATACCGTCCATGCAGACCAAGTTCCTCGCCATCGTCCGTACTTGGAGATCCGAAATGCGTCAATCCACAGGTGGTGAGTAATCCTCCTGCAAAAGTGCGCAACCAACCAATGTTATCATGTTCATAATATGCCGGATGTGTTTCGCCATTGCAGGTCAGATAAACAAGGTTTTTCCCATTGAAACTCGCCAATGAAATATCCATTCCGCGATCGGGTAATACGGTGTATTGCAGCCCACTGCCGGTATTAATATCTGTAGCTCTCATTCCTCGAGCCCAACCATCGGAAAGGGTGTAATGACGGCAAGTGCCTATTTGAGAGATGTTTCCAATGTATTTTAATGTTTTAGACTTATCCATTTTAATGATTTGAGGTTTTATAAGTAATTAGAAATGGTGATTTTAAAGTGCTGAATTTACTGTTCAGCTTTCCCAAAACTGCTTTAATGAATAATACATTTTTTTGTATGATTCAAATTTTTTGTCGTACAATTTGGCATTCTCTGCATTAGGAGTGAAAATCTTGGTTTCTCCTTTTTGTTGTTTCAAAACCTGATTAATAGGTTTGTTCTCAATAGCCATACAAGCTAAAAGAGCAGCACCATAACATCCTGCTTCATTTACATCACGCACCATAATTTTTTTATTCAGAACATCAGCTTTCAATTGTGTCCAAATGTCGTTGCGAGTTCCTCCGCCAGTGGCAATAAACGTATGAATCTTCATTCCCGATTTTTCCATCAGCTCCAGATTTAGTTTCATTTCCAGTGCAACTCCTTCGAGAAGTGCTTTGGTGATTTCACCCTTCGTTGTTGTTAGCTGAATTCCAATAATGGCTCCTTTGGCTTTTGTATCGAAATAGGGGGTTCCGGTAGCTGAGAAATAAGGTAGTACAAGCAAATCGGTGGGTGATTGTGGCATGGCATTCAACAATATCGTGTAGGGATTTTGCCCTGTAGCCTCAGCTTTTGCAATCTCTGCTTCGCCAAATTCATCACGCATCCAGCGAAGAATATTACCTCCGGTAAGACTATACGCCACAGTGGTGTATTGCCCTTTTATGGTGTAGTCGTAACAGCAGAGATTGTTTTTTTGAAGTTCATCCGAAAAACTGGGTTTTTCTAACATGGGACAGAAACATTCAACAGTTCCTGTGGCATACATACACATTCCGGGTTCGGTAACTCCGGCTCCCAAGGCAGCGCAGGTTTGATCGTGCCCTCCAGCAACCACAATCACCGGATTCTTAAATCCAAGTCTTTCTCCAAAACTGAGGTCAATCGTTCCAGCAATTTCTCCGGGTGCAATAGGCGTTGCCAATTTTTCAGAAGATAATCCCACTGAATTAAGTATTTCGTTGCTCCACTCGTGTTTGATAACATCAAACAACATAGTCCGACCAGCCATCGACCAACTTATTTTTGGGGAAAGTCCAACCTTGAAGTGAAATAGATCTTCGAAACAGAAAAAATACTGGGTATTTTGCCAAATGTCCGGTCTATTTTCCTTTGTCCAGAGGATTTTGTAGATTGTGAAAAGCGGGTGTGGTGTATGGCCGGTAATTGTATATATTTTTTTTGTTCCGAAGTTTTCACTCCAATTGATTGCTATATCTCTGGCTCTTGAATCAGACGAAACCATAGCGTTTCCCAAAATTTGTCCATTATTACCAATCGGGGTGAAAGCTTCGCCCTGACTCGAAATGCTCATTGACACAACTGCATCTGTAGTTTTTGAGTTTACCTCTACAATTACTTCAAAGCATTTACTGATTACCTCATCAGGATTGAGCTCTGCCCAATCCTGATGAGGATGTAAAACTGCGTATTCTCTGAAAGCAGAACAAAGTTCAATTCCTTCAGTGTTAAACACTACGGCTTTACATCCTCCTGTTCCAATATCTAAACCTAAATAGCTCATTTTTAGATTTCAGTAATTTCGTAACCAAGATAACGAGTGAAAGCTTCGCGAAGTGCTGTGGCAGAATGTCCCGGTGTTACACTGACATGATGACGATAACCGTTATAACCAATTTTTAGGAGTTTTTCTTGTAGGTTATCTATTTTGGCTACGCCACCACAACCGAAGAAACCTTCCTGAATAACGTCGTCAGTAAATTCACCTTCACCAAAGTAAACAAAGAGTTTACCATCCTGTGTTTTGGAACTGGCAAAAGTGATTGGATTTGGAGCAATGCGTCCGACATTACAACCAAAACCATTTCCTGCACCTAATGCTTTTGCAAACATTGGATGGTCAATAACCTCACCTTTAGCTGTCATAAGACTTTGTGGTACAGGTCCGCAATGGAATAGAATACATTTTTCAGGATCGTTCCCGTAGTTATTATTCCAGTCGAGACAAGTAGTTGGGCGATCTGATGCCAGATTGAGTGCATGCATGGTAATAGCATTGCAAATATCCAATTCGCAAGCAGCAGGGAATCCGCGGTCGTTTATTTCACTTAACAATACGCAAGGAGCCACGCCAAATTCTTGTTCCATTTCAATCCAACAGCGAAGTGCAAGTGCATCAAGGCCGTATTCAATAATGATTTCATCGATAACTACACCGAAACGAACCAGGTTTTCGAATGATTTTTCGGGAACCTTATTGAAGTTGGTGTAGTTCTTAAGTTTATTTGCTTTTGCTACTGCTGCAGGAGAGGTTATGTCTAATTTGCGTACGCGCATAAATACTTCCGACAAGTCAAGCACTTCGGTGGTAATACCATATTTTTGCAAAGCCAATTCATCGTAACGAACTGTTTTAAAAGCAGTAGTTCTTGCACCGATTGCTCCTACAGTCATTCGTTTCATTCCTTTCACAATTTTGCAAACCTTTTCAAAGTCGGAAATATGCTGTTCGAATTCCTTGGAGAATGGATGAACAGTGTGAGGAGTAAATACGGTATACGGTATTTGATACTGGTAAAAAACATCCATGATGGAGAATTTGCCGCAGAATGCATCTCGACGTAGTGAGAAATCCATTTTATCAAGTTCGTCAGGATATGCTAAAATATAAATTGGCACGCCGGCATCTTGTAAAGCCGAAACTGCACCTGTTTCATCTCCGAAATTGGGCAAACAAAGAATAACGCCATCATATTTTCCACGGTTTTCTTCCAGAAATTTAGCATAAACCTTTCCTTCTTCAGGACTTTCAACAGCACCATAACGGGTCAGGTCACTGTCTAACATCAAACTGTTGAATCCCAGTTTTTTTAATGTTTCACTTAGCTCTGTGCGTGCATCTGCTATCAGTGATTCGGGGAAAAATCCACGGTTACCAAAATAGAGCGCAAATGTTGTCTTTTTTTGACTCAAAAGAGTAAATTTTGTTTCTTGTGTCTTCATTTTAATTTGTATTAATTTGTATTAATTTGTTGGTTGCAATTTGAAATATGATTTAAGCGATTACTACGTTTTTTTACAGAATTTTCTTTGCCGAACCTGCTATTTCAATCTGATTGTTTATAATATCAATCATTTCGTTATAAACTGCATTCTGGGCAGCTGTAATTGAATCATTCATCAGTTTTTCGTAAGGTTGTCGGATAGCAGTTGCAATATTAATTTTTGCAATACCATGACTAAAAGATTGCATTAGGTAATCTTTAGAAATGCCAGTTCCGCCGTGCAATACCAAAGGTATATCTATCATCTCATGGATTTTTTGCAAATGAGGAATTGCCAGTCGGGCTTCAATTTTTTTCTCCGTGCGTGCTGTCGCTGAAATAGCCCCATGTATATTACCAATTGCTACCGACAGCCAATCAGTCTGAGTTTCATCTATAAACAATTTTGCCTCTTGAGGTGAGGTAAATCCTTTACCGGATGCAAAAAGTTCATCATAAGGAGGAAGTGGCCCGGCTTCATGACCCATGACGGCACCAAGCTCTGCTTCAACCGGAATACCGGCACTGTGCGCTAATTTTACAATTTTTCGAGTGGTTTCAATGTTTTCAACTAAAGACAGTCGAGATCCATCAATCATTACCGAATCGTAACCTAAATCAATAGCTTCTGAAATTATACGTTCATAATCTGTCAGCAGATTATCTTCATCAATTACAGGTACATGATCCAGATGCAACCGGGTAAATTGAGTATTTTTAAATTTCCGATATTCATCATAAATTGCTTTCATACTACCCGATTTGAATTTCTCCCATTCCAATCTGGCCACCATGATAAGCCCAAAAGTTTCGGTGTCATGCAATGCTCTTATAACGGGCTCCATCATTGGAAGATATGGAATATTAAAGCCCGGAACTACGATTTTTTTTTCGAATGCTTTTTTTAAAAAAATATCTGATCCAACTTCATTTCTTTTCATAATTAAATATATTTACATGTTTTTTTATTACTTTAAGGTACATTTTTAGTGTAAAAATTTTAATCTTTAAACAGTACAAATGTATGAATTCAGAAACCCTAAAGTGTAGCATTGTATTTGCAGAATAATGAACTATATTTGCACAAAACCTTTATTTCAAATCAAAATAGTGTTATATATGAAAACAACTTATGAAAAGCTTTACTCAGACAGTAGTTTTTTGTTCTATTATCAGGAGTTTATACAACCTTTTTTTACATCGCCTTTTCATTTACACGATGAATTTGAACTAATTTTGATTGTAAAAAGTCATGGAAAACTCTATTTGGGAAGTAATGTTGTGAATTTTTCGGATGGTGATGTATTTCTTTTTGCACCCGGATTACCTCACTGTTTTTTCAATACACCCGGATATGAAAAAGGGGCTGAATTGGCTCATGCAGTTGTTATTCAGTTTCGGAACAATTTTTTAGGGAATGATTTCTTTTATAAGAATGAGATTTCTCAATTGAAAAAACTAATTGATAAATCAAAATTTGGAATTCAATTTACTAAAACAAAAAAAACACTTCAGGATAGAATTCAAACTATTAACCAGAAAAAAAACATCAACAGGCTGGTGGAATTATTATTGATTTTGAACGAACTCTCGGCAAATAAAAATATCAATTTGTTGAGTACCGAAGATACATTGAATTTATGTTGTCTGAATGATTCAATGATTATCAACAATGTATATAAATATGTAGCCGAGAATTTTCAAAACAAAATAAGTTTCGATGTGGCAGCTTCTGTAGCCAACCTCCAGCGATCAGCCTTTTGTAGGTATTTTAAACGGAAAACCAAAAAGCGATTTACTGAATTCGTAAATGAAACCCGCATTATGCATGCTAGAAAGCTTTTATCTGAAACTGATAAGTCTACTATTGAGATAGCATTTGAATGTGGTTATGAAAACACTTCTTATTTTAATCGCCAATTCAAAATAATTTGTGGTATAACTCCAACAGTATTTAAAGAACAAATTGCTATTTTGAAATAAGTTTAATGTTACAAAAATTGATACTGTATAGGAACAAATAGTAATCTTTCTATTTATTGATCAGTTTCGATCAATATCAACAAACGTTATGTTATTAAGAAACTGTCATAACTGTCCGAACAAATTTCGGATAGAAAAATAGAAAAGTTCAAAAGTAGTATCTTTGTAGTTGCAAAACATAAACACTACAAATGCACTTTTCTATATGGACGTAAAGTTAGGTAAAAAATCAGACTCGCCAGTATTTAAACAAATTTTAGACATGATTCCTCGTTCTTTATTGAGAAAGGCAATTCGTAAGTATAAATCGGATAAAAGTTGTTCGGCTTATTTTACAAATGACGAATTGGTCAGTATGATGTTCGGACAGCTGAATAAGTGTTTATCACTTCGAGAGATAGCCATGGGGATTGACCAGTCGCCTGAGTTTTTAGCAGACATTGGACTTGAACAGAGTCCTGCAAAATCAACGATGAGCGATGGTAATGCTAAGCGTGATTACCGTGTTTTTGAGGAACTTTACTATCTTCTATGTGGTTATTATAAAGACCAACTCCGCATGCGAGAAGACTATAAAGTGATAAAAGAAATTGAAGGAAAGCATATCAAAATCATTGATGCCACGATAATGAGTGTCTGTTTAAGCCTTTTTGAATGGGCGGTTTATCGGACAGCTAAAGGAGGTATGAAGGCTCATGTTTCGTTAGACGAAGCAAGTATGATTCCTGATATAATTAATATTACCGAGGCCAAACTTAGTGATAGAAGGGGTGTAGATGACTTTCGATATCCTAAAGATACTATAGTTGTTGATGACCGTGGATATTACGATACTGTTTAAAATCAGAATAGATGATCAGAATCATTTTGTAACTCGTATTAAAGATAATATTCTTTATGAATCTGTACGAGAGAACGACCTTCCAGATGATAAGGATGATCATATCATGAAAGATGAAATTATCCGACTTATCGGAAAAACGGCTATTGAAAATGATGTCAGCACAGTGGAGTTTCGCCGTGTTGCGGTTTATATTAAAGAAGGTAATCGTACAGTAGTATTAATTACCAACAATTTGGAGTGGAGTGCTGCCACAATAGCAGAACTTTATAAAAGACGTTGGTTAATTGAAACTTTTTTTAAGTTGATTAAGCAGAATCTGCAGATAAAAACCTTTTTGGGAACTACACCAAATGCGTGTAAATCGCAAATATTTATTGCGTTAATTTGTTATTTGCTATTGGAACTTATTCGTCGTACTCTGAGTAAAACCAATCATCGTTTTGGTCACTTCGTTACCTTGATTCGTGTATGTTTAACTCAATACAATCGATTATCATACATAATAAACAATACCAAAATTGAGGTGAGATCAGCTCGAAAGCGACAGAGGTCACCACCTGATTTATTCAGTGGTCAACAACCTGAAAAATATTTCGAACAGCTTTTGATTGACTTTACATAGGTAAATGGTTGAAATACATAAGTATGACTATGTTTAAATTGCATTTTAACTAATTGTTCGGACAGCTATGAGAAACTGTTTAAAAAATAATGTTAAAGTCTATTTAGCATCAGTTTAATCATTGCTAAGCGTATCATATTCTCGCTTGTGTCAGTAAGAAACTCGAAATCTTTAGAAAGTCTTCGATAACTTTCAAACCATGCAAAAGTTC
>JAURYY010000071.1 GCA_030653695.1 Paludibacter sp.
GAACTTTTGCATGGTTTGAAAGTTATCGAAGACTTTCTAAAGATTTCGAGTTTCTTACTGACACAAGCGAGAATATGATACGCTTAGCAATGATTAAACTGATGCTAAATAGACTTTAACATTATTTTTTAAACAGTTTCTAAGTAAAAATTACCGTGTCGAGTCGGCTGCCGATGGCGAAACCGGCTGGGAAAAAGCACAGAAAATGATACCCGATTTGGTGATTACTGACCTGATGATGCCAAATATGGACGGTATTGAACTGACCGGAATAATAAAACACAATGACCATACAAGCCATATTCCAATTATATTACTGACTGCAAAATCGGCTGACGAAAGTCGTCTTGTTGCGTTGAAAGCCGGAGCAGATGACTATATTACCAAACCTTTCAGTCCGATGTTGCTCGAAGCTCGGGTCTAAAATATTCTTGAAGAAAGGAAACGATTACAGGAACTGTATCGTAAACACTTGCTCGAATTGGAACCCACCAAAATTGAAATGGCTTCGCAGGATGAGATCTTTATTGCCCGATTAATTGATTTTATGGAAAAAAATATTGAAAACAACGAGTTGACTGTTGAAGATTTAGTTTCTGAAATGGCTTTTGGACGAACAGTTTTCTTCAATAAACTGAAAGGATTAACAGGACTTGCACCCATTGAATTTATCCGCGAAATGCGTATAAAAAGAGCTGCACAACTTTTAAAATCGGGCGAATACAATATTTCGCAAATAACCTATATGGTGGGAATGAGCGATTCACGTTATTTCAGCAAATGTTTCAAAAGAATTTATGGAGTTACTCCTTCCGAATTTAAAAGGAATCTTGAAAAATAAAAAGTGAAGTGAAATGATTTTTGATTACATGACCCCAAATTAATTTGCTTCTACCAATTGAATTATGTTTTTTCATTGTAATAAATAAATCCTCCCGAAATGACAATCGGGAGGATTTTTTTTGCTAATCAGCTATTTACTAAATGTTCGATCAGTATTTTCGAGCCTATTCCAATCAGTATTATTCCACCTAAAATTTCAACATTAATTTTAATTTTCTTTCGGAAATTTACACCCAGATATACACCAATAATAGAAAACAGAAAACTTATTAATCCAATACTTAAAACCGCAAACCAGATTTTATCAGGGTAGGGGACAAATACAATTCCTGTGGCCAAGGCATCAATACTTGTGGCAAATGAAAGTGTTAAAAGTGTTTTCCACTTAAATGGATTCGATTTAGTTTCACAGTGTGGGTCGATTGGTTTTAATCCTTCAATAAACATTTTTACACCGATACCACCGAGCAATATAAATGCAAGCCAATGATCGAATGAACTGATGAGTTTAGCAAAAGACATGCCGGCAAAATAGCCAATTAAGGGCATACCAGCCTGAAAAAGTCCAAAAAGAAAAGCCATGCGGAGCACTTTTTTCCACTTAACTTTTTTAATACACATTCCTTTGCTGATAGAAACAGCAAAACAATCCATGGCAAGTCCAATGCCGATAATGATGATGGAGAGAAAATCCATAAATAAATAGACCCCCAACCCCTAAAGGGGAGTAAATTGCCCTTTAGAAAGTTGAGAGTTTCTTGTATTAAGCCCCTTTAGGGGTTTGGGGTAATTTCAACATAGCTTTTACCTGTTCGTACACATTTTTACCGTTGAAGCCAAGTTTTTCGTCCAAAACTTTGTAAGGTGCTGAGAATCCAAACGATTCCAATCCCCAAACTTTTCCGTTTGAACCAACTAATCCTTCAAGGTTTACAGGAAGTCCGGCAGTAAGACCAAAGATTTTAGCTCCTTTTGGTAATACACTTTCCTGATATTCGGTTGACTGGCTGCGGAACAAACCTTCGGAAGGAACCGAAACCAAACGGATTTTAATATCTTCGGCACGCAACAATGCAGCACCTTCGTACAGAGTAGAAACTTCAGAACCGGAAGCAACCAAAATCACATCCGGATTTCCATCACATTCAACTACATAACCCCCTTTTTCTGCTTGCAAAGCTTCTGTTTTGCGTCCGTAAACCGAAGGCAGATCCACAATATTCTGACGGGAGAGGATCAATGCAGTCGGCGTATGCGTGTTTTCCAATGCCATGCGCCAGTTTACTGTACATTCTTCAACATCAGCCGGACGAAGCACCAACATAGAATTGTGACCTTTGTGGTTTTTCAGTTTTTCCATCAAACGAATCTGTGCTTCTTGTTCTACAGGTTCGTGCGTTGGTCCATCTTCACCCACGCGGAATGCGTCATGTGTCCAAATGAATTTCACAGGTTGTTCCATTAGTGCAGCCATGCGCACTGCCGGTTTCATGTAATCGGAGAACACAAAGAAAGTGGCACAGGCAGGAATTACACCGCCGTGCAAACTCATGCCGATAGAAATACAAGCCATTGTTAACTCGGCAACACCTGCCTGAAGGAATGCGCCTGAGAAATCATCTTTTGTAAATGCTTTCGTGTTTTTCAGGAAGCCGTCAGTTTTGTCTGAGTTCGATAAGTCGGCGCTTGAAACTATCATATTTTCAACTTGTTTAGCCAATTCGGACAATATTGTTGCCGAAGCAGTGCGTGTAGCCTGACCGGGTTTTTGAACCACAGCATCCCAGTTTACCTTTGGCGCTTTACCCGAGAAAAAATAAGCCATTTTGTCGGCTGATTCGGGATTTGCTTGTGCCCAAGTTGCTTTAGCAGCATATTTTTCAGCGATAATAACTTCCAATTCTGCTTCGCGTTTAGCATACAATGCTTTTGTTTCATCGAAGAGAATAAAAGGATTTTCGGGATTACCGCCCAGCGTTTGAATACTTTCATCGAACGATGCTCCACATTCGCTCAATGGCATACCATGAGTTGCACACTGGTTTTCGAAACTTGAACCATCCGCCTTGCGCACTCCTTTTCCCATAATGGTTTTACCGATGATCAAAGTTGGTTTTTCAGTTTCTGCTTTTGCTTCGGTCAGGGCTTTACGTATTTCAACAGCATCGTTTCCATTTATTTCTATTACTTTCCAACCCCAAGCGAGGTATTTTTGAGCGGTATTTTCGCTTGTAACGGCATTAGTTTCAGTCGAAAGTTGAATATCATTCGAATCGTAGAACATAATCAGATTGTTCAATCCTAAATGACCGGCTAACCGACCTGCTCCCTGTGAAATTTCTTCTTGTACGCCACCATCAGAAATGTAAGCGTAAATGGTTTGGTTCATCACTTCACCAAAACGAGCTTTCAAAAATTTGGCAGCAATGGCAGCACCTACGGCATAGGTATGACCTTGACCGAGCGGACCGGAAGTATTTTCTACCCCACGCATAATGTCAACTTCGGGGTGACCGGGCGTTGGGCTTTTCCACTGACGAAACTGTGCCAGTTCGTCCATAGTGTATTTTTCGGTACAAGCCAGAACTGAGTATAACATTGGTGACATGTGTCCCGGATCGAGGAAGAAACGGTCGCGACCTTCCCAGTTGGGGTTTTTTGGGTCATATTCCAAAAATTCGGAATAAAGTACGTTGATAAAATCAGCACCTCCCATGGCACCTCCCGGATGTCCCGATTTTGCTTTTTCTACGGCTGCTGCAGCCAAAATGCGGATGTTGTCGGCTGCACGATTCAAAATTTCTGTTGAATTCATAAATATTTATTTTTTTTGATTGAATATATTTTTAGTAAACAATCCCGATAGCTATCGGGAGAGTAAACAAGAAACTCGTAACTCGTAACATTAAAACTGATACCCGATAGCATAATTCACTGCCCAAGCACTAGTTGACTTTACTCCGAATCCCGGAATGTACCAGGGCGAAACTGTTCCATCGGCATCGTTAGTCAGCATTCTTTTGTTTCTGAGCGTCCATCCCATGTAAATGTTTTTTATAACTTCCACTCGTATTCCGGCTGCAATTTCGAACCATAGTTTTGTTGACGGAATATTTTCAAAGTTATAAATCTTGCTTTCGTTCCAATAATTATCACGGATAACAATATTGCTCAAATTGTAAGTAAAATGCGAAAAACCTAACCGTCCGCCCACCAAAAAATAGTTTTGATTTTTTGGGGAATTTTCCTTTTGCTTCATGACACTAAAGTCACTGCCAACCCTGAAAAAAACACCATTTGTATTGAAATCCACGTTATCTGTCGATATTTTGCTTGCACCTGCATAGCCAAATTCAACAACCGGATAATATTTTTGCAATAAAGTGGTTTGAACTGCACCTTCGAACGAGTAGGTTTCTCCTTTTGCAAGCAAAGTTTTAACTACCGGTGCAACATCGAGTTCAATTCGCAATCCGTCAATGTTATTTTTTTTTATTTTTACGGTATCTGTTATATTCTGGTTTTGTGCATTTATCGAATAAACACAAATCCATAACAATATGCTAATTGTAAATTTGCAAATGTGTCGCATTGGTTGTGTTTATTTCTGTATTTGTAATTTGTATCGATTTGATATAATGGTTTGTCGATACCACTTCGTTTATTTTATGCGTAACAATACACCCGCATTCGAGCGATAAAAAATAATTTTCGTTGTTCGTGTGAAAAATGGAGATTGTGTCTGTTTTACTATTGAATCGGATGATAAAATCGGATTGATTTTCAAACTTTTTTAGAGGCAAAACTATTGTTTTGATATTTTTTTTGTTTTTGTATATAAATGAATCGCGGTCTAAGGCTTTTACCCAGATACTGTCAATATTCAAAGCTGTGGTGGTGGTTACTTTTGTGGTTTCATTTACAGTTTTAGTAAAAAAAGCAAGTTGTAAATTTACTTTTTTTTCTTTGCGGCATTCTTCATCGGTATTGCACGAAGTAAAACCCATTTGCAATGAAATGAATAATAACGTAATTAAAATGGTTTTAAGATAATATTTAAAGTGAAACATCTGAATTTTTTACAGTTAAATTAATCGTCTTACTTCGTTTTTGAGTATTGTCATTGCATATTCGGTAGGTGTTTGATTGGCTGAAGCATAAACTTGTATCATTTGCTCGGCTAAATCAGTGGCGGGATTTGTGGGTGGAAATTGGGCAGAACAACTGATTACTAATTTAAGCAGTGTTTCCTGAACGACCTTCACAGCACTCCATAATTCATCGCTCACGTAAATCTGCTGAGACAGATTATGCGAAAATTCGTTCCGTATATTGTTTAACAATTCTTTTTGTAAATCAATGCAATTCATATCGGAATTTACAGTATTTAAAATAAGAATGTTAGGAGTCGTTCTTTCCAAAACGAGTGCTAATCTTTCGTAAGCTTGTAATTGGATTTTAATTGTTTGATCAGCAACTTTGGACTTCAATTTAATATTTCGTCTGTTTTCTTCATTACTCAGCATTTTATTCAACAGTAAATAGGCTGTTAACAAAACAAGTATTGCCGGTAAAACTATCTTTAAAATATCTATCATTTTCAGTTTCGATTTGAATTTAAATATTATTTCTTTCCCGATTTATATATTTTAATTTCAACAGGTTGATTTTAATGGAATTATTTACAAAATATTTGAAATCATATATCCCGGATAAACTGCAAGTATTCCCAAAATCAGACTGCTAAAGGTGTAAATTAGTACTGTAATATATTGTCCGTTTTGCAACAGCACCATATTTTCGATTGTAAATGACGAAAATGTGGTAAACCCTCCGCACAAGCCAACCATTAAAAATAAACGCAAGTCGGGCGAAATTATCTCACTTTTTGCTGCTATTCCGGCAATAAAACCAATTAATAAACTTCCAACAACATTTACTGTGAGTGTACCAACCGGAATTGATAGCAAGTGAATTGACAAATTAAATTTCGAACAAGATATCTTAAAATGCTTCCAATAAAACCACCAAATCCAATCAACAGCAATTGTTTGATAAAAATAAAACCCCTAACCCCTAAAGGGGAAATAAGTTAGTTTTGTTTGTTTTTTTTCAATATATTTCTTTTTAAATACTTGGTCTTAAGCCCCTTTAGGGGTTTGGGGTAATCTTTCCTTAAGCCCCTTCAGGGGTTTGGGTAATCTAAATTTCCTTCTCGATCCGATAATTATTTCGTTCCGAAGAATTTCGGGCTACAATTTCGCCCAGAAAACCGGTTAGAAACAATTGTGTTCCGAGAATCATAGCCAAAATAGCCAGATAAAAATAAGGACTTTGTGTGACTAATGGTGCCGGCACATGATTGAACAAAGCAATAAACTTATTGATACCAACAGCTATAACTGCAATAAATCCAAGTATAAACATTAAACTGCCATACAGTCCGAAAAAATGCATGGGTTTTTTACCGAATTTGGATAAAAACCAGAGTGAAATTAAATCGAGGTATCCATTTACAAACCGTTCTAATCCGAATTTGGTTTCGCCAAACTCACGTTTACGATGTTCAACTACTTTTTCGCCAATTTTTTTAAAGCCGGCATTTTTGGCTAAATAGGGAATATAACGATGCATTTCGCCATAAACTTCTATATTTTTTACCACATCAATGCGATATGCTTTCAATCCGCAATTCATATCGTGCAATTTCAACCCCGTAACTTTGCGTGCAGTAGCATTGTACAGTTTCGAAGGTAAATTTTTTGTGAGTTTCGAGTCGTGACGTTTCTTTTTCCAGCCCGAAACCAAATCGAATCCATCTTCTTTAATCATTCTGTAAAGTTCGGGTATTTCATCCGGACTGTCCTGTAAATCGGCATCCATGGTTATTACTACATCGCCCTTGGCAGCGTTGAAACCACAATACAGAGCGGGCGATTTGCCGTAATTATTTCGGAATTTTATGCCTCGTACATTAACCGATTTTTTTTGTAACGATTCAATTACTTCCCACGAATGGTCGGTGCTACCATCGTTTACAAAAATGATTTCGAAGGTGAATTTATTTTTATTCATAACTTTCTCTATCCATTCATAAAGTTTCACAAGCGACTCTTCTTCGTTGTAAAGCGGAACAATTACTGAAATATCCATAATATCTGTTTCGAGTTTTGCGTTTCGTGTTTCGCGAATATTTATTTTGGCAGTTCAAAGGGGCATGTCCCCTTGTTTCCGCCTTCATAGTACTAATGGTTATTCAAAGATACTTTTCGACTTTTTCACAAAAAATGCCATGATTAATCCGGTGATTGTTCCATAAATTAAATTTACCCAGATGGTTTGAACGGCAAATCCTACGGGAGACATCATTTTTTCAAGTTGCTGGTATTTTTCTTCGTCCATGGGTATTTTAAAACTATCAATGATCATGTGCGAATCCTGAAGGAGTCTATCAATGTATTCTTTATCAACAAATTGTACGTAAAAAAACTTAACCGCTCCTGCTATCAGTGCTCCAAAAAAGAAAGTTAAAATAATGTATGATAAAGTTTTACTATACGTGATTTTCCCTTCACATTCGGTATCCCTGAATTTGACAGCCATACGATACATCAGTAAAACTATGATACCTGCTATAACCATCGATAAAAAACCCAGCAAGCTGTTTTTGGGCAGCGAAATTAAAAAATTTATAGAAAAAATTACTCCCATAATCAGTCCGTTGATCATAGAAGATTTTACAATGTTTTGAGTCATATTAAACAATATTTATTAAAGCACAAAAGTACAAAAAAAATATCTATTTTGAATAGAAAGAAACTCAGTACTATATTGCTGCAAAATATTTTTTTCAGGATTAGTATTTTTTGAATTTGTCGTTTTAAATAAATTTATGTTGATTTATTGGTTTGTCTTCAGTAAAAATTGCTAATTTGTTGAATCTGATTTGACTGGTTATCTGCTTAGAGCAAGTTGTTAATAAATAAAATTATTTTTTTAACTCTTTTGAACGCAAAGTCGCTAAGGCACAAAGTCGCCACGAAGAATTTACTATAAAATATAGCTAAGTATCTTATTCACTTAATGTTAA
>JAURYY010000073.1 GCA_030653695.1 Paludibacter sp.
TAGGGCAGAAAGTATAAATGCTAAAATTCAAATCGTCAAATCTACCGCAAGAGGATTTAAAAACTTCATTGGATACAGAACTTCTTTGATGTTCTTTCTTGGTCGATTAGACATGTTATCATACTAAATCCTGTAATCCCAAAATTATAATAGAAAGTTAGCGGACAACAATAATTTTAAATGTAAGTTTATTTGAAAAAAACATCAAAAAAAAATTTATCGCAAATTATTTATCCCTTATTTTCAACAATATTGTTTACCTTTGCACTTCAAAAAAATAAAAAAACCATTTGTAAGGTTCAAAAAACATGATTAAAGTAACATTCCCCGACGGTTCGGTGCGCGAATTTGCCAAAGGCATTACCGGACTTCAATTGGCTGAAAGTATCAGCTCACGACTTGCACAAGAGGTGCTTGCCATCACAGTAAACGAAGAAATCCGGGACCTTAGCCGCCCCATCGAAACCGATGCGTCCATTAAGTTGCATAAATGGGACGATGAAGAAGCCAAACATGCATACTGGCACTCATCGGCTCACTTGATGGCCGAAGCCCTTCAGGAGTTGTATCCGGGTATTAAATTCGGTATCGGTCCGGCTATCGAAAACGGTTTCTACTACGATGTAGATTCAGGCTCAGCCGTGATTAAAGAAAGCGATCTGCCAACCATCGAAGCTAAAATGGTGGAATTGGCTGTACGCAAAGCAGCCATTGTTCGTAATGATGTCAGCAAGGCTGATGCACTCAAATTATTTGAAGAAAAAGGCGACGAATACAAAGTAGAACTGATCAGTGCTCTGGAAGACGGTACGATTACCTTATATGCTCAAGGCAACTTTACCGACCTTTGCCGCGGACCGCATTTGACCGACACGGGCGAAATCAAAGCCATCAAGCTGTTGAGCGTAGCCGGAGCATACTGGCGCGGCGACGAAAAACGCAAAATGCTCACCCGTATTTACGGCATTACATTCCCTAAAAAGAAAATGTTAGATGAATATTTAATTTTATTGGAAGAAGCAAAGAAACGCGATCACCGCAAAATAGGCCGAGAATTAGAATTGTTTATGTTCTCCGAAATGGTGGGCAAAGGACTACCGATGTGGTTGCCACGCGGAACTGCATTGCGCTTGCGTTTGGAAGATTTCCTTAAGAAAATTCAGCGTCGTTTCGATTACCAACAGGTAATGACTCCGCATATCGGAAACAAACAATTGTACGTAACATCGGGTCATTACGCTAAATATGGAAAAGACTCGTTCCAACCCATCCATACGCCCGAAGAAGGTGAAGAATACCTATTGAAACCTATGAACTGTCCGCACCACTGCGAAATATATAAATTCAAACCACGCTCGTACAAAGATTTGCCGGTTCGATTGGCTGAATTTGGTACTGTATATCGTTACGAACAGAGTGGTGAACTTCACGGTTTGACCCGTGTACGCAGTTTTACACAGGACGACGCGCATATTTTCTGCCGTCCCGATCAGGTGAAAGACGAATTCTTGAAAGTAATGGATATTATTTTTATAATTTTCAATGCCTTGGAATTTGAAAATTTCGAAGCGCAGATTTCGTTGCGTGACCCGAATAACAAGGAAAAATATATTGGTTCGGACGAAAACTGGGAAAAAGCAGAAAGTGCCATTATCGAAGCTTGTGCTGCAAAAGGTTTGAAAGCCAAAGTAGTACTTGGCGAAGCCGCTTTTTACGGACCCAAATTAGATTTTATGGTAAAAGATGCTATCGGTCGTCGCTGGCAGCTGGGAACTATTCAGGTGGATTACAGTTTGCCTGAACGTTTCGAACTGGAATATACAGGCGATGACAATGCAAAACACCGTCCGGTCATGATTCACCGCGCACCTTTCGGTTCGATGGAGCGGTTTGTAGCCGTTTTGATTGAGCACACAGCCGGTAAATTCCCGTTGTGGTTAACTCCTGATCAGGTGGTGGTATTGCCAATCAGCGAAAAATTCAACGATTATGCTTTCGAAGTTGCCAAATTGCTAAACGCACAGGACATAAGGGTTCAGGTAGATGATCGCAACGAGAAAATCGGACGGAAAATTCGTGATAACGAATTGAAACGCATTCCGTTTATGTTGATTGTAGGCGAAAAAGAAGCAGAAAACGGCGAAGTAGCTGTCCGAAAACAAGGTGAAGGCGACAAAGGAAGCATGAAAGTAGTAGACTTTGCTAAAATGATTAACGACGTAGTGAATGCGTTGGTGAATAAATATTGACCCCTAACCCCTAAAGGGGAATTAAAGAAAGAAAACGCGAATCAGGTTGACTGGTTCGCGTTTTTCTTTTTTAAAATAATAATCCCATACAAAAACCTATACTTGTGTTACTAAAAACTCCTGGATAATCAAATGCACTTGGATTAAATTTTTCATGCGTAAAATTATAGCCTAATGTATAAAATAAATTTTTCTCAATTCGGAAACCCCAGTTATATGCCTGAGCATACATTAACGAAAAATGGGTTTAATGCTACGTGGAATGTGTTACATTTCAACAGAACAATCCCCGAAATGTGGATTGATAACGATGTGGAGTCGTTTGAAAACACAACATTTGGCGTAAATTTAGTGGATACAGTTGATCAATATCAGCAAAACGAACGTTCGGCAAAATATGCACTTATGTTCATTGCGCTTACATTTGTTGTATTCTTTTTTGTGGAAGTACTTACACGCAAAAGAATTCATCCTATTCAATATCTGTTAGTAGGTATAGCTTTAATTTTATTTTACAGTTTATTACTTTCTATTTCGGAGTAGATAAATTTTGGAGTAGCCTATCTTATTGCAAGTATTTCAACTATTGGGTTGATAGTGGTTTATGCCCAGAGCATTTTTAAAAATAAAACGCAAACCGGTATACTTGCTTTAATACTCGCACTATTATATATTTTCCTTTATGTGATCTTGCAACTCGAAGACATTGCTTTATTGATTGGAAGTATAGGTTTATTTGTCATTTTGGGTATCATTATGTTTGTATCAAGAAAAATAAACTGGTATAAACAAAATATATAGACCGCAAGAATCAAGAACCATCCCGATAGCTATCGGGAGCAGTAGGTTAATGTGATACAAACTATTATGTAAGGTTAATTTATTCGTTATATATAATGCTGATACCACGAATACTTCAACCGAACTGCAATAATGTATCAGAAAAATTTAAAATTAAACGCGAATCGGATTGACCGGTTCGCGTTTTACGCATTTTTTCATCTGCACCAATCTTTGGATTATCTAATTCAATATCAAATGTATATATTGGTAGGTTAAACAAGAATAACTTTTTTACGTCTGAGCTCGATGGGTGAGCTTCAATCTAAAAATTGATTATCCGTTTTAAGCCGAATGGATTTGACACAAAAATTATGTAAAGGCAACAACAAACTTTATCCTAACTCGATGCTGAAATTGGAGGAACATAGAGAGTACTATAAGGACTTAAATTAGAATCATTTTAGTATATTAAATTATTTGTTACCATTATTGTCCGGTTCATGTTATTTTTTCTTTCAATATTTTGATTTCTCACTTCTTTCCTAATGGCAGTCAGTTATTTAGCTTATCGCAATGTGGTTAGTTGGCGGTTTCGCCGCCAACTAACCACATCCTTTTCAAATTTAATCTAAACGACTGTCATTCTGAGCGAAGCAATACCGATAACTATCGACACTAATAATTTTTGCCGGACAACAGTGATTGGTTACTAAAAAAAAATATATAAAATGCTTTAGTTTATAAAAAAGTTATATCTTTGATTTCAAATTACGAATGAATAGTATTAACTAAATTAAATAAACGCCTTATGAAAAAAGAAGAAGAAGAAGACTTATTAGTTTATGACGAGGACGATGCTGTAAAATTTATCTTAAAATTATTACCCGAAGATTCCAAAAAATCTATTGATGATACTAAAATAGAATATATTTTAGATGTTATTTATGATTACTACGACGAAAACGGACTTATTGAAGAAGATTCTACTGAAGAAGCTAGCATTGACGAAGAAATTATGTTTGAATACATAAAAAAAATGGTCAAAAGGGACAAAATGGGTTTAAGTGATAACAATATACGGTTGATACTTGATGGAGAATACGAGTATGGAAAATCGTTAGGTATTTATCAGGAAGAATAAATATTCAAAAGCTGTCCATCTCATATTTTTCTTGTAAATAAATCGAATTAGGGTAAATGTTTTATGTATTTTATGCTATTGTTTGGGTTATCGCATGGCTTCCGTTGCGTGTGTTATTTTTATTATCCAACTTTTTTTATTTAATTATCTATTATATTGTTGGTTACAGAAAAAAAGTAGTTCGCAGTAACCTCAAAGACTCGTTCCCTGAAAAATCGGCTAAAGAGTTAATAAATATCGAAAAAGAATTTTATCGTTACTTTTGTGATCTGCTTGTTGAAACCATTAAACAGATTCACATTACTTTTCCCGAAATTCAAAAGCGGGTACGATTTCAGAATATTGAACTTTTGCTCAATCAATACAAGGCGGGTAAAAGTATTTTTCTGATGACTGCGCATTACGGAAACTGGGAACTATCCGCTTCAATAAATCTGCTTTTTCCTCACAACAAACCATTGTATAGTATTTATAAGCGATTGAAAAATAATAGTTTTGATAAATTTATGAAAACCCTGCGTAAAAGTTACAATGGTGAAAATATTGAGAAAAAAGAGTTATTAAGAACAATCATAAAGCTGAAAAATGACGGTAAAACAGGCACTTTCGGTATGATTTCGGACCAAGCACCTCGCGAAAATATTGCTCATTATTACACAAAATTCTTAAATCAAAATACTGCATTTTTGGAAGGAACTGATCAGTTGGCACGCAAATTTGATTATCCTGTATTTTATCTTCATATCGACAGGGTTAAAAGAGGTTTTTACAACTGCGAAGTTATTCCGATAACGCTTGCGCCCAAAACTTGCGTGGAAAATGAAATTACTGAGAAATTTGTGCGGATATTAGAAGAAAAAATTAATGAAAAACCCGAATTATGGCTCTGGACGCACAATCGGTGGAAATATTCAAAACCATAAAAAATGACAGTTTCGATAGTTATACTTAACTGGAACGGAGAAAAATACTTGCAACAATTTCTGCCTGTACTTATTGACAATACACAATTGACTGACGTAGAAATAGTTGTTGCCGACAATGGTTCTACTGATAATTCTATTCAATGGATTGAATCGAACTTTCCAAGTGTTCGCACCATTCCTTTTGATAAAAATTATGGATTTGCAGCCGGTTACAATAAAGCGCTCTCACAAATTGATGCTGAATATTACGTTCTGTTAAACTCCGATGTAGAAGTTAGTGCAAACTGGTTAGAACCGCTAATCGACTATATGAATCAGCATAAAGAAGTTGCGGCATGTCAACCCAAAATACTTTCATTTACAAATAGAAATCAATTTGAACATGCAGGAGCTGCCGGTGGATTTATCGACAAATACGGATTTCCGTTTTGTCGCGGACGGGTTTTCGGCGAAGTTGAATTAGATAAGGGGCAGCACAACAACACCATTGATATATTTTGGGCTACTGGTGCTTGTTTTATGATCCGGTCTGAAATATTTAAAAAAGTGGGTGGGCTGGATGATGCCTTTTTTGCGCACATGGAAGAAATTGATTTATGCTGGCGTTTGAAAAACAGAGGATACCGGATAGTTTGCATCCCCAAAAGTGCTGTTTACCATGTTGGCGGCGGAACTTTAAATACAGAACATCCTTACAAAACTTATCTTAATTTTAGGAATAATTTATTGATGCTATATAAAAATTTGCCTAATGCAACATTAAAAAAAACTTTAAATTATCGATTTTGGTTTGATTATCTTGCTGCTTTGCAAATGTTTATAACAGGAAAACCTAAAAATGCAATGAGTGTTATCAAGGCCCGAAACGATTTTAAAAATTCGATGTCGCAGTTTGCTCCAAAAAGAAAAGATAATTTATTACATGCAATCGTTATGAACCATCCTGAAATATTTCAACAAAGCATCGTCTTTTCTTATTACTTAAAAAGAAAAAATAAATTCGATAAAATATTCAAAACCTTATGATTTTACAATAACACATCAATGTCGTTTAGTTAAAGAAATGCAATTATTAGTTTTAAAATTTCTAACAAACAAATAAGGGAATTGAAAATCAGCATAGCTAATAAGGGTGTTTTTTTTAAAATCAGGCTGCTAAGGGTTAAAATGTCTGATTTATAACGAGTTCTTAACCCTTATTAGAAAAAATAAACCATTTCGATTTTCCCTTATTTTTTTTAACACCTAACTAAGCGACATTGAATAACATATTTTTAAAAATCAAAGTTCAATAGACTTTTGATTCAATTATTTCAATAAAAAACTTATTATTTTCTGAACAAATTCGCTTCGTGATTGTTAAACAAGTAACAATACGAAATATTAAGCAAAATAATAAATTTAATAAATTCAAATGGCAACAGTAACATTTAAAGGAACGCCGGTACAAACCAATGGCAGCCTTCCTGCAGTAGGGTCACAAACACCCGATTTTAAATTAGTCGCTTCGGGTCTAAACGAAATCAGCCTCAGCGATTATAAAGGTAAACGTGTGGTTTTAAACATTTTTCCGAGCATTGATACCGGAGTTTGCGCTGCTTCGGTTCGCAACTTCAATAAATGGGCTTCACAAAATGAAAATGTAGTAGTTATCTGTGTATCAAAAGATTTACCTTTCGCAGCAAGCAGATTTTGTGGAGCCGAAGGGCTTAATAATGTAATCACTGCTTCCGATTTTAGGTATAATAATTTTGCAACCGATTATGGTGTTTTGATGACAGATGGTCCGTTGGCAGGTTTAATGGCTCGTTCCGTTGTTGCATTCGACGAAAACGGAAAAGTGGTATATAATCAGTTAGTTCCTGAAATTGTTGAAGAACCTGTATATGAAGTGAAATTTTAAATAAGAGAAATTTTTCAACGTGCAAATGCATGATCGTGGTTTTTGTTTTTTTTTAATTTGTAAATAGTAACCTCCCGATGTTGTGAAATATCGAGAGGTTTTTTATGTATGTATCTTATTATCATATTATTCCACGTTCAAAAAAAAAAAAAAAACATCAATTCCCCGTAGGGGATGAATATCCAAAAAATGTGATAATAAGCCCAAATAATTTTACACGTAGGGTTGAACATCAATAAAACCCCTTAACATCAACAACATCTCCCCTTAGAGGATTTATAACAATATTACCAACTATACACCCAAATCGGTTCCTTTAGGCAATCAAAAGCCCTACTTATCATTATCTCGGTTCCGGAAATAAAAAAATTCCGTGTCTGTTTTTTACACAAACACGGAATCCTTAATTAAGTCATAGTGAATGAATCAATTACAACAAACTCCATGCAACAGTCAATCCTGCCATTACGATGGAAACCATACTCATTAATTTAATAAGAATATTGAGTGAAGGTCCTGAGGTATCTTTGAAAGGATCGCCCACTGTATCGCCTACAACGCAAGCCTTGTGAATATCCGACCCTTTTCCGCCTAAATTACCCTCTTCCACATATTTTTTCGCATTATCCCAAGCGCCACCGGCATTGGCCATAAAAATAGCCAAAACGAATCCGGCTGCTAATCCGCCGGTTAATAAACCCATAACTCCTGCTACCCCAAAAATAACGCCGGTAAGTATCGGAACAATAATGGCTAAAAGAGAAGGGAACATCATTTCTTTTTGTGCTCCTTTGGTCGATATTTCGACGCAACGGGCATAATCAGGTGTTCCGGTACCTTCGAGAATTCCTTTTATTTCGCGGAACTGACGACGAACTTCCTCAACCATTTTTTGAGCGGCACGTCCCACAGCATTCATGGTAAGACCGCAAAACACGAAAGCCATCATCGAACCCAAGAACATTCCTATTAACACTTTAGGATTCATCAATGTAACCTGATAGTAATTCATGAAATCGACAAAACTTGCTTTTCCTGTTTCAATTGTTTCACCGTTAGCAAAGGTGAGGGTTGTTTGTCCAAGTCGCATCAACCCCATTTTTATTTCTTCGATGTACGCAGCAAGTAAAGCCAAAGCTGTAAGAGCAGCCGAACCAATTGCAAAACCTTTTCCGGTGGCAGCTGTTGTATTGCCGAGTGCATCCAACGCATCGGTGCGTTTGCGAACTTCAGGTCCTAAGCCACTCATTTCGGCGTTACCTCCTGCATTATCGGCAATGGGTCCGTAAGCATCAGTTGCTAATGTTATTCCAAGTGTCGAAAGCATACCTACAGCCGCAATGCCAATTCCATACAATCCCAAACTCAGATTTTCGGCTGTCAACATGTTTTGAACATCGAACTGAATTGCACAAAGAAATGACATCATTATTGCTACGGCAATTGTCAGTACAGGTATGGCGGTGGAAACCATTCCCAAACCCAACCCTGAAATAATAACGGTAGCAGGTCCGGTAGCAGCACTTTCGGCCACTTTTTGAGTCGGACGGAAAGAGTGCGAAGTATAATACTCGGTTCCCTGACCTATAATAATGCCGGCTATTAACCCACAAACTACTGCAAACGAAATACCAACCCAATTATGTAACCCAATAAAATAAAGTATTCCAAAAGTTGCAATAGCAGTTAGCAACGAACTGATGTTCACACCACGATTCAAAGCAGCCATCAATTGTTTCATATTTGCTTTTTCGCCGGTTTTAACGATAAAAATTCCCAAAATAGATAGAAAAATGCCTACGGCAGCAATCAACATGGGCGCGAAAACAGCTTTTGTTTGCATTGCAGGATTCAGCACAAAAGCTGAAGCACCCAGAGCAGCAGTTGCAAGTATCGATCCGCAATACGATTCGTAAAGGTCGGCACCCATACCGGCTACATCGCCCACATTATCACCTACATTATCGGCAATTGTTGCCGGGTTGCGTGGATCATCTTCCGGAATTCCGGCTTCAACTTTTCCTACAAGGTCAGCGCCTACATCGGCAGCTTTAGTATATATTCCCCCTCCTACTCTGGCAAATAAAGCTTGTGTGGAAGCTCCCATACCGAACGTAAGCATAGTGGTAGTAATAATTATTAATTTATGACCGGCATCTGCCTCATCAACAAAATAATTAAGCACAAAATACCAGGCAGAGATGTCGATTAATGCTAAACCAACCACAACCAAACCCATTACAGCTCCCGAACGGAAAGCAACCTGAAGTCCTTTGTTTAATGATTTAGAAGCGGCATGTGCCGTTCGCGCCGAAGCATAAGTAGCTGTTTTCATGCCAAAAAAACCGGCAAGCCCTGAAAAGAAACCACCCGTAAGAAAAGCAAATGGCACCCAGTTATTTTGAAGACCGAAATACGCCATTATAGCAAAAAGAATTGCCAGCACAATAAATACAATGATGACTACTTTGTACTGTTGACGAAGATAAGACATAGCACCTTCGCGAACATACTGAGCAATTTTTTTCATCGTGTCGGTGCCTTCGCTTTGCCGCATCATTTGTTTGAAAAAATAAAATGCGAATGCCAACCCTGTTATAGCGGCAATCGGAACTAAATAAAAAATATTATTCTCCATAAAATTTAAAAATGATTAATTGTTTATATTTGATTTTGTTATATATGATTAGATAATCTCTCTAAGGTCATGCAACAAATAGATTCCCACCTGTTTGTTAAAGTTAGCAGCTTTGGCTCCAATTGATTGTACTCCGTACATGTCAGGGTCGCTCTTCCATTGAATTAAATCTCTATTCCAAAAAATTCCCATCGATTCAATCAATAATTTTGTTTCAACGAGTTCCTTTTTAATTTCTTCCTTTGGCTGAGTTTCTTCATTCTCTGAAATAAAGTCTGTCAACCCTTTCAGTATGTATTCTCCATATCCAACTTTAGCAAAGATTGATTTTGTTGGATTGCTAATATTTGCTGCCAGGTTTGCATTTACAGTATTTGCAGGGGTTGCACCAACATTTTGTCTGTATTGTCTTTGAATTATAAGTTCAGCAATTTCAGTATAATGCAATGCTCTCTTTTCGTCTTGCAACACTTTTTGAATTGCTTCAATCCAAGTTAATTCTCTTTCCATTGCTATGTCTTGTTTTTAATATAGTTGGTAACGGTTCGGCGGTTGCTGTTCGGTGGCGATTTTACCACTAAATTTTTCACAAAGAACAAAGGTTTCAATATGCACGTCACTGTCATACGAAGCACTGCCACGCCACTGACAGCAAACGCCTGTTAGCGGTTGTTTTTCT
>JAURYY010000081.1 GCA_030653695.1 Paludibacter sp.
CGATGCAGCGCTTATGAACTTAAATATAAAAGCCGAAGGCGATAATGAGCATCATAAAATTGAAGGCATTTTCAAAGCATTGGGCAAAGCACTAAAAATGGCTGTGAAGCGGGATATTTATCAGTACGAATTGCCAACAACCAAGGGCATGATTAATTAGTGTTTTGTAATGATCTGTTTATCATATAAATAGAATAATAATTATTTTCTTTTAGGTGAAATTTATAACATTCATTGCTTTTTATAGTTCGCAATAACACTACAAACGATACTATTAACCAAAAAAGGTCGACCATTAATTGGTCGACCTTTGTTTTCTAAATTAAACTACGCTAATACTTCAACTGCTCCAACAAAAACACTGTTGGCTACATTCTTGCCATCTTCGGTAATAAAGCCTAAGTATACTTGAACTGAATCTCCAATCCATTCTGCTGGTAGTGGAATGGTTTGTAATGCTGTAGGTCTTGTTACCCCTGCCATTTCGTAAACTGCATCTGTTTTGGCATCGTTGTAAACTACAACTAAAGCTTTATCTGTAATGTTAGCCATTGTAGCTCCTGAGTTATCAACCCATGAGATTGATATTTCACCGTTTTCGTAACTGGCTGTAGCTCCTTGTGCAGGTGCCAATGTACCTCTTGAAACTTGAACTAAACTGAAATCTATAGCCGAATTTGGTAACTCACCTACAACTGCATTTGTAAGTACTTGTGACATTGCAGCATTAAAGGCTGTTTGTTTAGCCGTGAATAACTTGTAGCCCACACGCAAAAACGGTGTGATAGGCTTTAAAAAGCTCAACACTAATGTGAATTTGGTGCGTTGATTCACTTGTTTGTCTGATTTTGGATTTGTTGGTTTGGTAAGTACGCGCATATAGTTAATGCCTTTCCAATTTCCACCAACAATAGTTCCAACTTTTCCGGAGAATCCGCATAGGATTCCTTGATTGATTTTTCCCATAATAATAAGGTTTGTTTGATTATTTATAAAATTTTGATAACTTGGAATTGGTAGGGAGCAAACAAGAAGAAATCATTATTTTTCTATACCAAATCACAAACACAAAGGTAGTAAATTGTATTTAACAAAAACTACTATTGCCTGTATATCAATGAAATAAGCTGTTATTAAAAAATAGATACAAATTACGGATCATTTATTTTAGAGATTGGGTATTTCTGGTATTGGGTGGTGTTTGTGTAGTAAAATAATATGATTTTCAGTATTGTTAATGTCAAAAATAAATTTGGGTATTCTTGGATTTCATATAAAACCAACGTTAAACCACTCTTTCTCTTCTCTGGACACGCAGTGTAAAAATCTTATATTTCCTTTTTTTGTAAGTGAAGTTTAAACTTGACGGTAGTAATCCACATTATATTGCACGAAGTGCTTAACTCGTCAAAATGAAAAAAAATGAGTAATCCCCCTCAACCAAAGGGGGTGGATTTTTTTTCTTTTTGTTCTGCTGTCCCCTATTGGTCAAAAGCTTTTTGGCTTTAAAAACTACCATTGAATAACTTACACGTTTTTAGAGCCAATATGCTTTTGCGGGGCTGCAAGAGTTAACTCGTCACATGGCTTATTTTTATTTTTAAAACTATTAAGCGTATCGGTTTTAGAAAATAAAAATATGATATGTGTTCCTCTCTGCCTTATTTGGGAAATAGGATTGATAAGCTATTCGTTTATCAATCTTATTTATAGGCGATATTGCCGGAACGGCTTTAAACGCAAGCTATGCTTGTTTTAGTCTTGCCTTTCTGCCTATTGTTTGGCGGAATAAAACACTTTCCGCTTTCCCTATATTGGTTTTGCAGGATAAGTTTATGATTGACGGTGGTAATACAGACATGGAGCTTGCGGAATGGTTGGTAATAACGGCTGCCGAAGGGCAAACTTTATTCTCAGGTTTCTTTAGCTGAACCTCGAACCGCTACACTGCTCGAATACGCTGGCTATTATACATAACGTCAGCTTATAGGCGAGGCTATTCATTTGGCGGGCGACTGGTGTGCACGGCTCCACGCTTACTTTTTTTAAGGCTACGCTTATAAAAAAGTGCGTGGTGAAGTGGATACCAGACGACTGACAAGACTTGACTATAACTAAGCGTTATGTATATATAGCTTTGAGTTGTTTTTTTCTGGTGCAAGTGCAGCACGGTGGTGTCGGTAGGAGTGCAAACGTCTTTTTTGCCTGTGGGTGGATTGGCTTATTGATTTTTTTGAGGAACGAAAAAAAGCAATGTGCCATCTGTGGTGGATTGCAAAAAGTGTGACAGAAAAAAACTACAGAAGGGTTGATTGCAGGGAAGCCGACAAAAAGACCGTGCAAGCCCTGAAGTACTAGGGGCAGGTATTTTTGCCGGCTGGTGATTCTGCTCTGGTGAGCTGCTCATAATTAAAGAACAGGCAAAGCCTGACCGCTTTTCTAAACCGTGTAATATAAATTATAAATTGTAAATTGATATAATAAAAGAGAGAATGCTTGTCTCTTTGCAAAGTTCAAACATTCTCTCTACCATTAAATAACTAATAGAGTGATAGTGAACTTATATTGAATCAACCAATATAATTCGAAATAGAAAAACTATCCTATTTTAATTTATACATAACCATAGAATCAACCATCGCCTGATTGACGTCTCCATTCATATTTTCGTTCTGAGGTTCGAAAACCAGTGAAATAGTATGTTTCCCTTTCGATAATTTTACCTGAACAGAGTTGGTATTTCCCCAGTTGGACCATTCGTTGGCACCGCGTTGTGGTAAAATGATAGTTCCGGCAAATTTTCCATCTGCTTTCAGCGTACGGATAGCACACTTGTTTTCGGTATTTACCGGACCATTACCATTTGAATACCTGAAGTTGACGGAGTATATACCAGATTTATTTATGTTCATTGGAATGGTCACTATACGATTTTGCGTTTTACTGATTTCAACAAATCCATCTCCCTGATAGTTTCTGTAATTCAGCGTTGATTTCGGAGCGTAATTTTCGACTTCGTAAACATGTTGGACTTTTTTACCTGCCACAATCACTGGCTCAGAAGTAAATGAAGC
Source organism: Paludibacter sp. (assembly GCA_030653695.1). GTDB lineage: Bacteria > Bacteroidota > Bacteroidia > Bacteroidales > Paludibacteraceae > Paludibacter. The sequence goes on from JAURYY010000081.1 coordinate 3,075, forward strand.
TACTATATTGGAATCAACTGCCAGCACCTGATATTCTGCATAACCTTTAGCTTTTATACTCAATGAAGTTTGAGCAGTTTGAGTTAATAGTTTTCCGTTTTTTAAAACAGTGTAAACCTTTGCAATTTCAATGGGTGACCATGAAAGTATTCCTGAGGCATAGCTGACAATAGGTGTCTCAACCGAAGTGTAATTTGGAACTTTGTTTATATTACTAGATGAAAACAGCTTGTTTGTCAATACAATTCTGATAGAATGCTTACCGGTCAATACATACGGAATAGCCGGAGTTGATTCTTTTCCATCTAGTTCAAACGATTTGATTTGATTTCCATATCCTTCCATAGTTATATCCAATACAGAATTCCTGCATTTAAAATTGGTCAATGAATGTTTTCCTGAGAATGCCTGAGGCACAAAAGGACGAAAGTTCAAACTATCTTTTCCAAAATCAATGCCAAACAATACACGTTGCACTAGAGCCAGGCTACCTGATAAGCTCCAGAGCATATTACTAGAATTGATTTGCGTGCCAGCAAAATCACCATTATCCGCCACAAAATTTTCTTTATTGGTTAGGAACATAGCGGCTGGTCGATACACCGCAGCAATACATTCCAAAACGGATTTTTCATTTCCAGCTTTAGCCGAAGCCAATGCCCAATAAGCCTGTACAAAAGGCCACACGCCATTGTTATGATATGGTGGAATACCCGGGATTTGAGGATAAATGCATGAAATGCCATAATCCATAACCGGAACATTTGTGACAACTGATTGTTGTTTGTCTTTATCGGAGATACCAAACCAAACACATAATGCCTCGCCCAAAGCTTCAGCACGTGGAGAAACTATTTTGAAATTTCGACCATAAAGATATTGACCGTAATAACCTTTATCTTTTAGCCACAAATGTTGATTGATACCTTTTTTAATTTTTTGAGCTATCAGATTATGTTTTACAGCAACAGTTGGTTCATTCAGCAGATTTGCCATTTCTGCCAATACGATATTAGCCTGATAGTGGACAGCATTGGTTCCCAGACATTCCGATTCATAAACATCCGCCGGTTGCATCCAACGGGGATAGGTTTGTTCGCGCCAGTCGAGGAATGACGATTCACCTTTTACCAATCCGGTATTCGGATTGTACACGTTTTTTAAATCATCCTCCAAAGAATTTTTAATAATTCTGTAAGCTTGTCGTAACCAATCAATATCACCAATGGATTTATATAATTCCCAGGCAGCAACTGCCCAAATAATGCGGTCGGTAGATGCTGGATAAGCGCCACCGGTACCTGTATCCTGAATAATACGACCGTTTTTTACTTTACTCAACAAACTGTATTTAGCTACTTTCGGTTGCAGGTAAGCCATTGAAAGAATTATACTGTAACTAATATCACGAGTCCAAACACCAGCCCATTCTTTGCCGGTACGAAATGTACTGTCTGGCTCTACCGCCTTAATCATTTCCTCTATGGCTAGGTTGTAAATGGCATCAGATATAAGATAATCCGATTTGTATTGCGGAAAAGCAGCTATATCTTTCGTGAGTTTCCATTTTGCTTCGGTTTGCTTCACGTCCTGTTTTTTATTCAGAATCATGGTAGTTTCATAAATACCATCACCATCATGGTCATTGAGTTGCAACTCCGGCTTATTGTATAGGTTGCTGAAATCCCACGATAGCGGAGCTATACTTCCGGCTATATATACACCTTTGAAATCTGCTTTTGTAAGTTTGTCGCCGTTGTAAAAAGTGTAAAAACCCTCTTTCTCGAATGAGTTTAATACTTTACGCATATCCAACCGGATAGTCCAAACCAGATTTTCAGGCAAATTTACTCCTGCAGGAACCACTTTAACCTCGTTCAGTTGCTCACCAAATACTACTAATGTAACACATTTTCCGTCTACCGGATTCAGGGTAACCCCATGATCTTTTCCCGATAGCATTTCATTATCACGGGAGTTGATACTGAACTTAAATTGCACATTCGGACCGTATTTATCTGCCACTGAACTGCGATAGTTTGACGTAAGTTCGGCGGGCGAAACAACATCAGCCGTAAAATTACCCTGAATAATTTTATCAGAAAAAATACTGTAAGTTTTTGATTGATATATAGCAGACTGCTGAGCCGAAAGTAATGAGCAAAGACCGGACAGAAGCACAATAATTTGTGTTTTCAGATTCATTCTTATAATGATATAAAGATTAATATTCAACAACAACCATATCCCAATACCGTAACTCAGGTAGAATAAAACTTACTTTGTTACCTGATTGAGCAAAGTTGAGCGTGCGGGATGCACCACCAGCAATGTCAGGGGTGGCAATCCACATTTTTTTGACTATTTTGTCTGTGGTCAGCAGTAATTTTGCATCCTTTACCAGAGCCGGCATCACCTGTATGCCGTCTTTGTCGCGCCATTGTTGTGTTGTAGAGTTGGTAAAGTTGATAAAATGAATCACCTGTGAGTTATCGTACTTCTTTCCAAATACAGCTACTTTCCCTTGTGTTGCTGGCCAGGTTGAAATTGATATCTTGCTGTCAGTGGAAGAAACAGTGACAGTGTTAAATGTTCCTCCATCGCGTAGCAGATTTTGATAAGCCACTAGAAAGTCGTAATAATTTACTAACGATTGTTTTAGGTCATCCTTCATCGTCAGGTTGTTGTTTGGGAAGTATTCCTTACAAAGCATGTGTTCGCCCAACTCTAGATGGGCACCACCAAAAGAAAAAATCACAGCATTGGTGAGTAAAATAGACGACGTATTAAAATAACCAACGTTATTGGCTTTGTCGTAATTCATATAAGCTGCCAAAACAGTATTTTTAGTGTTGCTACTCAGCATATTGTTTTGTTTAATGATATTGACCAAATCATTGTAGTTTTCGGTAGGATTCCATACTTCAGAATACAAAAAATCGCTGGTTGATGCTGCTATTCCGGGTTGACCATACTGAGTTACAGCATTCATAACATTGTATTTCTCAGGAGCAGATGTTTTAATGGCATCGATGAATGATTTGAAGGAAGTGGCGAGGTTTTCTGCTGAACCGTCGTATTTGTAACGTGTACCTCTGTCGCCGACTTGATCCATATGAAATCCGTCAAAATTCAGGTATTTATACACATTCTTCACGCCTTCTTTCATGTAATTTTGCCACTCCACATTACCTGGGTCTAAAAAATACAAATTACTGATAAAGGGAGAGTTGAGTGCAAAAAAGTCGATATTGGCCTGGGTGTTGTCGGTGTATATATACCATTCTTTTTTCACACCATCGGCATCTGCATTTTTCCATGCTCCATACACCAAATTGTAAAACATTGCTTTCATGCTGTAACTATGTGCTAAGTTTATATACTTTTCAACGGTGCTGAAATAAATATCACGGTTGGCAATGTCTTTCCAGCTGGAAGCCGGCATATTACCGCTTACAGGTAGAGGCATATGGTGTTTATTATGCCAGTCGTAAAACTGGATACCATTGATGTGGTAACGATTCAGATTGCTCATGACAGCATTCATATTATCGTCTGAGAGCTGGCCAAACTTCGATAAAAATCCATAGCGGGGGAATTTCTTCCAATCACTTGAAACGTCTATACCAATAGTGGCGTAAATGGTTTCCACATTATTAGTTGTGGCATAAATTTCGGCAATATAGCCTTTAAAATCGGTTGCAGGAGTTATCCATTTCCAGGTTCCAGAAACGATTTCTGATTCTGCAATCACTGTATTCAGGTATTTATAACGAACCTTTGCTCCTGCAGTTAATGGCGAGATGTCCATTGTGAAAGTAACTTCCGCACCAGGTTTATAAGCTGATTTATCTGTATTGATAGTCATATTACTGAATGTTGGAGTTATGGTATTGGTCGGTGCAACAGTGCTGATATTGAGCTCTGCACCTTTGCAACTAGTGTTTATCAACGAGAAAAATACAACAATATAGATATGAAGTAATTTCATAATATGAATTTTTTTTTAATTCAGGGCCACTTCCCAAGAAGCAAACCCTGAATTAGATTTATTGTTTGATGATAGTCATTAACTGAGTATTCAGATTGATAGTAATAACATAGTTACCTGCTTCACCCGCTTGTACTTTCCATTTATTGTCATCACCCTCGCATCCGTGGCGAATAGTAAAGGATGCGTTGCTTACAGATTGATTAGCAGATGTTGCAATAATCCAATCGTCATCGCACCAATCACCTTTGTATTTCGAGAATTTGAATTCTCCGGCAGTTAGTGGTCCGGTGAAGGTATAAACACCATCGGCATAAGTCATCGGAGTCGGTGAATTAATGTTCCAACCATTAGGTGAGGCATCACCTATTATATACAACATTACAGGATTGATTTTGATTTTATTGCCGTAAGTATCCAGTGTAATTTTATATCTGCCGGCATTACTGCTTGTAATTTGCCATTTATTATCCATGTCGCAACCGGAATTCTGAGCCACATCGGTTAAGGTCAAATCTGGGTGGTTTACCAACGGACGATACCAGTTACCACACCAGTCACCCAGATTACCTGCAAAGATTTTAAAATCACCTGGCACAAAGTTGGCTTCGTAGGTGAAAATAAAAGGATTCGAAGAGCTTCTGGTAAACTCTTTTGGAGAGTCGATATTCCAGCCACTTGGAGATGCATCGCCCACTATCCATAGTTTGGAGAATAAAGGTTGTGAGAATTCAGCAACTGTAATTGTCAAATCAAGTAAATTGGCAGTAATCTGATAAGGACCGCCTTTAGTGATTTGCCACTGAATGTCGGCTCCGCTACCTCCAATGTTATGCACCATTTTGGTTGCATCAACGGCATCTGCGGTATAAAAATCCTGACACCAGCACCCTTCACGATTAACCGCAAATTTATAACTACCTGCAGACATCAGTCCTTTATAGGTGAAAACCCACGGTTCAGTTACGGAAGGTGTAAGCTCCACAGCATTGCCGATATTCCATCCCACCGGCGTAGCACTACCCACCATATAGAGTGATGAACTAACCTGTTGATAAGGTTTAACTGAGAAGCCTATTACCGGTGATGTTTCGCCCGAAACAGGATTAGAATAAACCGTTGAAACAACTCGTGCTTCCAGCTGAGTAGCTTTTCCTACTTCCCCTCCCCAACGCTTTAGTAAACTATCATTGAGTTCTTTTACAATGAAACTTTTAGAGTAAACACCTTTACCCATATCGTAACTAACCGGAGTGGCCATTTCATTTCCTTTTTTATCTACCTGAAGGATATATGATATGGAAGCTCCTGTTCCGTTATTCGTACCGGTTGTCCAGTTGAGTTTAACTGCCGCATTTGCATAATTCTTTTGACTCAGTGTTACCGCTGTGTCGGATACAGTTACTGCCAATGGACCTGCCTTTACTATATCCATTATATATTCTGGGCTGCAGGAAGAAAATGCGGCCAAAGTTAAACCTAATACAAAGGTACAACTTGTTATTTTTATGAATTTATTTCTAAACATTTTCATATGCTTCGATTTTTCTTTTTGATGATTGTTATTAGATTTAATAGCCTGTATTTTGACTCAGGTTCGGATTGGCATCTCGTTCTTTCTGAGGGATTGGGAACAACAGATACTTTGAGTTCATGTTTGATTTTCCGATTGATTTAAGGAAGTCAATACCGTACTGACCACCATTGATACGAATTAAATCGAACCAGCGTTGCCCTTCGAAAGCAAGCTCCATGCGGCGTTCGTGCAAGATTTTTTCGCGCAGGACACTTTGGCTGAGACCTGTCACTTCGGTGAGACCAGCACGAGCACGTACTTTGTTCAATGTGGCATTGGCATTGGCGGCAGGCAGTTGTGCTTCGGTTGAATTCCCTAGTTCATTCAGGGCTTCAGCTTTCATAAGCAGAATATCGGAGTAGCGAAGTACGGGAAAATTCAGCGGACTGTTATCGTACGAAGTGGCAATGGTTTTATTCACCACAAATTTACGTAAGTTGTAACCGGTAGTTGAGTATGCTTTGTCATAATCCATGCCGTCGAACTTTGGACATCCCATATAGAATACTGTTGCATCTTTACGCTTATCGCCAGATTCATAGGAACTTACAAACTCTTGTGTAGGCTGATTCCAACCCCAACCACCGTTTACCATGTTCGAACCACGAGGTCCGGTGAAAGTGCTCAGCCAGGAAGCCTGATTTTCGTTGCTCCAGAAATTGTATCCTGCATTACTCACATATTGAATTTCGAACAATGATTCCACACCATTTTCTTTGTTACAATCAAAGTTATCGGCATAGTTAGTATTCAGTGCATAACCGAGGCTTTTTACCTGATTACACAAATCCACGACTTTTTGCCAGTTATTACCTAACGTCAGATAAACTTTAGCAAGTGTTCCAGCAGCAGCTCCTTTAGAGGCACGCCCTACATCACTTCCCGAATACTCTTCCCGTTGAGGTAACAGGTTAATGGCGTTGTTCAAGTCGGAAATAATCAGGGTGTATACATCGGCTTTAGGTACTCTGGCAGGTCTTAAATCACTCGAGGGATCAGTTGGTTCTATTACCAAAGGAACATCACCAAAGAAACGAACCAAGATAAAGTAGTAGTTGGCACGCAGAAAATATGCTTCACCGAGTACGCGGTTTTTCACCGATTCTTTGATATTCATACCCGGAACATTTTTCAGTATAATGTTACAACGTAAAATTCCCGGCCATGGACCGCGCCATAAGTCAAGTACTCCCTGATTATCGGTAGCAGTCACGAAATTAGCTTCATCCTGTGTTTCAATACCATCGGTTCCACCTCCGGCACCTACTATACTGTTGCCGGCCATAATGTCTGTAGTCCACATACGCATGTTGTAGAGTTTCGGCCATTGCATAGGCTGATAAGCACCGTTTACTGCTCCGATGGCATCAGCTTCGGTCTGAAAAAAGTTCGCAGTGTTAATGGTATCTTCCGGTGCTTTATTCAGAAAATCTTCGCCGCAAGATGTTAGAATGGCAACGATGAAAGCGAATGTAAAATATTTTATAAGTTTCATATTATTAGTATTTTGTAGTGTGATTAAAATACAAGGTTTACACCAACTGTATAAGTACGGGTTACAGGATAAACATTATTGTCAATTCCACCTGCACCAACTTCAGGGTCAAATCCGGTGTATTTGGTGAAAGTAAACAAATTTTGTCCTGTTACGTAAAGTCTGGCTGTCGATAGTTTCAGCTGCTTTATCAATTGTTTTGAGAAGGTATAACCCAGTGTCAGGTTTTTGATTCTCAGGTACGATCCGTTTTCGATATATCGGTCGGATGGACGAGTATTTTTGTTCGGGTCGTTAAAAACAGCACGTGGCATGGTATTGCTGGTTTCTTCTCCTGTCCAACGATTAAGAGTTGCTGTTGTTTGGTTTTGAGCTACATTCATGGCTTCGCTCCAAAAACGGTTGGCATTACATATTTTGTTTCCGGCCACTCCCTGCAGGAAAATACTCAGGTCAAATCCCTGATAAGTAAAGTAATTGTTCATGGCAAAAATGAATGTTGGATTCGGACTGCCCAGATATGTACGGTCTTTATCATTGATTACTCCATCGTTGTTTAGATCTTTAAAGCGTATATCACCCGGTGACGTGCGGTTGTAAGGATCGTTGCCCGGAACCTGAAGTGCATAATTATCAACTTCGGCCTGGTTCTGGAAAATGCCATCGGTTTTAAAACCATAGAATTCGTTGACAGGTAGACCTGCTTTAATAAGAGCTAGATTAGCATTCAAACCAATACTGCCTGTCGACATAGGTACTGTATCGTTTATACTAATAACTTTGTTCTGGTTGAACGATACGTTGAAACTTGTGTTCCATACAAACTTGCCTGTAAGGTTCCTGGTGTTTACGGTTAACTCGATACCTTTATTTTCCATTTGACCGGCATTGATTGATGGAACATAAACATCAGAATATCCTGAAGAAACGGGCACTGACATAGGCACAAGCATTTTGTCGGTATTTTTTATGTATGCATCAAGGATTACATCCACACGTTGATTGAACATCGTCGCATCAAAACCAATGTTAGCTTGTTTCTGTTGTTCCCATTGAACATAGGGATTAGACATAATAGTTGGAATTACTGCCGATACAATGGTGTTGTTGAAATTGTATGCATAGGTATTCAGTGACGAAGCAAAAGAGTAGTTTCCGATTTCCTGATTCCCTGTCACTCCATATCCGCCACGTACTTTCATGTCATTAACAAAAGTCAGGGATTTAAAGAATTCTTCTTCTGAAATACGCCATGCAAGCGATGCCGATGGGAACCATCCGTATTTATTGCCTGAGCCAAAGCGAGAAGAACCATCACGACGAATAGTTGCAGTAGCTAGGTATTTATCTTTGTATGCATAGTTTAAACGTCCCATCATTGAGAATAGTGACCAGCTTGAAGTATTACCTCGGTTTACTGCCTGTGTCAGACCATTATCCAATTGCTGAGTCAGGTCGCTTGCAAATGTTTTTTTCGAGGCTGAGATATAGTCGTAGCGGCTTTCCTGAGCACTGGTACCCAACATGCCACCAACTTTGTGTTTCCCGAAAGTCTGTTCATAAGTCAGCATATTATCCCACATCCATGTGATGTTTTTGTTATACTGTTGATAAAGATAGGAATCGTTGCTTCTGCTTATATCCCAAATGTATTTCGGAGACCAGGTACGAGAATCCCACAGATTTGTCTGAATACCAAAGGTCGATTTGAATTTTAAGCCTTTGTACAAATCAACTTCACCGTACACTGAGCCCATCAGGTTATAGCCATTGGTAGCTTTATCCACCGTTTTAGCCAAACCAATCGGATTCACAATATCCCCATCGTAAAGAGGCTGAGCCACCGGACCAGTATAGCTGCCATCATCATGTAAAATGGGTTGCGTAGGCAATGCCAACATGGTATTTTTGATATTGTAATCACCGCTCGATTTTACGTCGTGATTCAAAGTCAGGTTATTGCCAAAGCGGAGAAAATCGGTTATTTTTGTGTCAGTATTCAATTGGAATGTAAAACGTTTGAATCCGGTATTGATAATTATACCGTCCTGACTCATATAGTTGCCTGAAACGTAAATGTTTGATCTTTCGTTCGAATTTGAATAGGATAAAGAATAGTTCTGCATAGGAGCTGTGTGGAAGAATGAACCGAGCCAGTCTGTACCTGTACCAAGACTTGCAGGGTCGGCATAAGCGGGGTTAGTGGTAAGTCCTCCATTCGTGAGCATTTCGTTGTGCAAAGCAGCAAATTGCTGAGCATTCAGCATCTGAACCTTGTTGGTAGCCTGCTGAACACCGTATGAATAATTAAAGTTGATATGCGATGCACCGCCCACTGTTTTGCCTCTTTTGGTTGTTACTATCACAACTCCATTTGCACCGCGTGAACCATAAATAGCTGTAGCCGAAGCATCTTTAAGTACCTGCAACGATTCCACATCTTCTATATTCAACTGGTTTAACCCGCCTGAAACAGGAAGTCCGTCGATAACTACCAACGGATTACTATTGTTGATAGTACCTGTACCCCGAATACGGAAAGTAGCGTCTGTTCCCGGTTCACCCGATGAAATAACCTGAACACCAGCAGCACGTCCCTGCATAGCATCGCTGACACTTGGAACAGGCAAAGCTGCAATTTCGCTGCTTTTGATTACTGCAATCGAGCCTGTGAGGTCTTTTTTACGTTGTGTTCCGTAACCTACAACCACAACTTCTTCTAACGATTTGGCATTTTCGACCAATTGAATCCGAAGTGTTTGTCCATGGAAATTTACTTCCTGAGCAGCGAAACCAATGTACGTAAAAACAAGAATAGGATTATTCACCGTTACTGCAGGTATAGAAAACTTTCCGTTTACATCGGTAATTGAACCGGAAGTTGTTCCTTTTATCTGAACACTTACGCCAATTAGCGGTTCTCCTTTGGCATCAACAACGACACCGGAGATAGCTTTTGCTGTAGTCTGCGCAACTACAGTGGGCAAGACAAATAGCATACTGAATAGAAACAGTATGCCCAAAATGTTTTTTTTTAAATCGACCATCATTTTGTAATTTAAGGTTATAAAATTTCTTTTTTGACGAAAATCTTTTCAATTTGGAAACATTGTTTTGAATTGAGTTTTCGACATCTGACAATGCAAATATAGACGGCGTTTATTTTAAAAAAAAGCGATATACAAATAATGTAGTAAAAACAGATCGAATATGAATGTATAAAGCAGTATAACAGATATATACAATATTTTTCCATCTAAATAATGTAGTAGAATTATAGTAAAAAAAAAGTCTTCAAGGTTATTTTAACCTTGAAGACCTCTTTGAAGAAAGCATTTTTTTATTTTGTATTTATTCCTATCCGCATAACATTCATCTCAAATTCATCACGCGGGCCGGCAGCTTTGTTTCTGAGTTTGGTGCGGTAATTATAAATTGTAGAAAGTGAATAACGCAGGAAGCAAGATATTTTAACACTGTCGGTAATTCCCAGACGAATCAGGGCAAAAATACGTAATTCAGTATTAAGCAACTCACCATGTTTGAGTTGTATATCTTCATCATTAACCAACAAGGCAGTGAATTCTTCTACAAATGTTGGGAATAGCTGTAGGAACGTGCTGTCGAAGTTGGCGTAAAACTCTTTCAGCTCATCTTCAATAAACTGTTTGGATTTAAGCGCCTGTAATAAATCATCTATCTTTCCTGCAATCGCTGTTTTGTTGAGCAAACGGCGGTAATCATCCAGTTTATCAATATACGCAGAACACTGACCCATATACCTTCCAATATATTCTTCTTTAATCAGGTTGGCCTCCAGTAATGTATCATTTGTATCCTTAAGCTGAATGTTTGTGGACGATAACTCCAGGTTCAGGCCATTTAACAATTCGTTTGCTTCACTCAGATTTTTACGTGCAAAAGCCAGTTTTTTCATTTGACGATACACAAAAAATACAGCCAACATAAGTAATAGGGATAATGCACTGATACTGAGAATTGTTATAACCATCAATCGCTGACGCAACTCGGCCTGGTGCTGATAGGCCTTATCAATAATAGGCATCATTTTCGAAATCTCGTATGTTCTCAGTCGCGCATTGCAAAAAAGCGCATCGTCGAGCGATCGTTTTATATAACTATAAGCTCGACTCACATCGCCATCCTCGTAAAGCAGAAAAGCCAGGGTGCGCAATGAAATATATTCTTTTGTCGCTGATTGTAAATCGTTGATAGCCGAAACAGCCAACCAGTGTTTTTCCATTTCCCTTTCTTCTTTCCCTTCGTAGGCCAATGCAATGCTGTAGGCAATAATAGCTTTGTCGTGAACATTATTATTGATGGTAGGAAAATATTGCAACAACAGTTTCAGTGCCTCATCATACTTTTTGTTGACAATCAATTGGTCTGATTTAACCATAATGTGTGTACTTGATTTTGGTGGATTAAAAACAAGCAGGGAGTCCCGGTATGCATCAGTTATTTTCTCGTATTGCCTTTTTACCTGAGTAGAGACAGCATAATCGGCCATAAAGCCATACACGGTGCGATAAATATGAAAATAATACGCTTTCAAATCGGGAAAATCTCTTACATCAACAGTACTTAACATATCCATGGACTCTTTGTACATACCAGTAATACCCATAATAGCCGCAAGGTTAAGTCTCGAATCAATTATGTTACGGTTGTCGTTCAGTTTTTCTGCTATAAAGAGTTTTTTCCGGGCATAGGTAAGTGCCGAATCTGATTTGTACGCTTTGTACTCATCATACAATTTTCCGCATATCTGATATTGTTGATTGTCGGAGGTAGAGTATTTTAAAAGTTCTTTTAGCTTATTCAACTGCTCTTCTTTCTGATTGGAGTAAAACTGGTAATTATCCACCGTTTTGTCCAATACCTTTAATAGTGAATCTATGTCATTATTAGCCGAGAGAAAGCTGGGAGTAAGAATCAAGAATAAAATATAGTATATTCTCTTCATTTTAAATTGATTTTGTTGCTGCAAATATAAAGCTTTTTTATTCGTTTTAAAAAATCCGAATAAAGATTAGTTATCAATAGGAAATATCGGAAACTGGGGAAATTGGATATTTGTCGTATCCGCTTTTTCCTCTTAATCCCCAATATCCTCATTTATGGGGATTGGGGATTTTCTCTGTTATTTCCCCTCCACTATCTTAATCTCCTCTTCTGTCAACCCATACAACTGATAAACCAATTGGTCGATTTCGGATTCGAGGGCGGTGGTGTCGACATTTTGGTCTTTAAGCTGTTTAATATAATTTACTCAACTTTCGCAAGTAGTATAACTACTTGATTTTTATAAAAATAGCAGCATATTTATTTTGATATGTCGCTGAATTTCAGTAACTTTGTGTCGC
>JAURYY010000037.1 GCA_030653695.1 Paludibacter sp.
GCTTTTTACCGGTACGCTTTCTATATTGGTAACAGGTTCGTTTTCGGACTTTGTTCCGAATTTATTCATTAAACCGGTATTCATTTTTACAATGATCGGTCTTTCGTATCTTAGCTTTTCCATGATGATAAATTTTTTATAACTACCCCTAACCCCTGAACCCCTAACCCCTAAAGGGGAATTAAGTTAGTATCGTCTTTAATGATTTGTACATTTTTATTCATAATATTTATTATTAGCAATCTTTCTTATCCCCCTTTAGTATCTAATCTCTCAAATTTGTGTATTTTTTGGCACAATATTAAAATATCTATCAAAATATCAGTCATTTAAACGCAAAATAAATCAAAGAAATATCAGTCAATATTTGCGAAAATTTGCGGTATTTGCGTGTTTTGCGTTCTACCTCTTTGGTTCTGGCTTGTCCAGGTTAGGGGCTCTTTTCTTCCTCTCCTTTAGGGGTCGGGGGTCATAGTTCTCCGTTTCCCGAAATTTTCTGAAACTCTTTGATATCAGTAATTAAATCCCAGGCATAACGGATAAAAATTTTACCTACTTCGTACTCGGTAAATGGTTCAATTTTTTCACCCATAGCCATCTTTACAAGCGATGCCGGTTGGTTTTGTCCCGCAGCTGCGGTCAGATAAATCCAAGCCGGAAAACGCGGATTTACTTCCATAATGTATGGCTTATTATCCGAAGTAAGCATAACTTCCAACTCGCAACCACCACGCCATTTGGTAACTTTTACAAATTTTCGTGCCAGTTCAATCAGTGCTTCATCGTCGATCGTTACACCAGCCCACGCTTTTCCTTTGTCGGTAATATATAATTTACGCATCGGAATGATGCTGATGGCATTTCCTTCGCCATCGCCCAGAGCAGCAATATTAATTTCAGTTCCTTTTATAAATTCCTGAATAATAATGGGTAAACCCCATTTTGCCTGTATTTTATGAAAAGCTTTTTCGGCTTGTTCCATGGTGTTGGCTATAATAGCATCATAAAATTTTCCTTTTACTACAAGCGGATATTCAAAATCATCTTCTATTTTCTTCAATTCGCGAAACTCATGAATTATTTTATCTTGCGGAACATAAAAATCGTGTTTCTTCCCAAAATCAAGCAGTTTCAATTTGTCACGGGCTTCAAATTGATCAAAATCGGGCATAAAAGTGGCAATTCCCATTGCCTTTAGTTCATCTCGTAATTTAATGAAATTGAAAAGTTCTGCATCGAAGTTCGGGATAATAAGTTCCAGATTCTCAATTTCCTGGATATATTTCAGGCGGTTCATCAGACTGTCAGTTCCGGCAGTAGGATAAGGAATTTGATAGGTTTTATCCACCAAATTGTGCATATAAAGACCCGGTTCGAGCGATTCGTACGAAAGTCCGATGATGCGAACATCAAAATCTTCACACTCGCGTATTGCACGGATTACTGCCACACCCGGTCCGGGACTGTCTATGGCATTTAATGCTGTTACTCCGATTACTATTTTACGCTTTTTCTCAACTTCCTTTAGGGGGTTAATCGCATCTTTGCTATTACTGTTTAATGTGTTAATCATTTAAATGTGTATATAATTCCCCTTTAGGGGTTAGGGGTTGTTCTATTCTAAGATGCTATAATCTTTCAATTGCAGCGTGAAATCTTCGAGATCGCGGTCGAAAAGTGAGCGGTCAACATCGTATTTACTGCAAATTTTATCAGCTACTTCTATCAAAAGAATATCTTTTTTCAATAAATTGATGATTTCCGCTCCAATGACATTCGTCGAAAATGAATCGCCGGTGGTAGGATTAAAAAGGAATCCTTCGTCGCTTGTGGCTATATTTTTTCTTACTCTCATAATAATAGTTTTTATTGGAGGATTATATAATTATATTAAACAAAAGTATTTGATTGACTTAATGTACTCAAAAATTTTCAGTAAACAACCAAAATATTTCAGCGAAACCGGTATTTTAATTGTTAATAAAAAAATCTGAATTTTCAAAAAAACTTAATAAACTGCAGTTGAATAATTCATTTAAACGAATCAACCCACTGAAGTTTTTCTAACCCATTAGCCTTTTTTGAAAATTATTTTGAAATTAACGAATTATAATTTTCAACACTAAGAATTATTGGTATGTAAGTAACACCTCTCAGTTTTAAATGGTTAGTAAATGCTTTTAAATGGTTAGTTGAACCTCTCAATAAGTTGGTATAAACTAATCTAATATCAGCATTCTGAGTTTCGGCAATATGCGACCTTAAATCAGCAATATCAACCTATTCGATTAGAGCACCGGTTTTAAGTGCATCGACAACATTTACGGCTTCGGTTGTAAATTTGTCATACAACTTTTGTAATTCAAGATTTGTAAAAGCACCTGCAGCTTCAACTGCCGGATCGGTAAGCCCGAAATAATTGATAAGTTTCAAAACTGCTGCTGAATGTTGATTTTCGCTTTTGGTAATGTTGCCAAAGGTACGAACATTAAATTTGGTATAAAAAAAAACATATACATCGCGGGCTAATTTCTCTTCTTCTCTCATAAAATACAAGTCTTTTTTTTCATCTTCAGTCACTACAGTAGGATCTGATGCGAAGGTTAATGTCTTGAATAATACATCAGAGTTAACAGTTTCTATTGGGATTAATTCATCTGGTAGTGTTTCAGCAGGCTCACACGATATCATGTTAAATGATAAGTATAAAAATGCTACCGGAATAACTGAATTTGTTGGTTTCATAATAATAAAATTTTTGAGGTGTTAATACTTTAATTTTTTGAATTGAAATTAATTTCGATTCAAAAGTACTTCGCTAATTAAAGTTTGTCAAACAATTTCAGGAAAAAGCCAAACAACTCCAGTCAAATTTGAAATCGTTACTATTATGAAGAAAAACTGTTCGTTTTCAGTAATGTTTAATATACTGCGATAAATTTACTACATTTTTCTTGTTATGATTTCGTTTCTTGATTTTTCTTTAATGACTATCGGGTTTTGCTCCCAATGAAATAAATTTAACTCAAATATATATGATTTAATATTCTTGACGACAATTAAATCATTTTGGTTCTATTTTTAAAAAAGCACCTAATACTTCCTTATTAATGAGAATAGAACGCT
>JAURYY010000112.1 GCA_030653695.1 Paludibacter sp.
GGGATTACAGGATTTAGTATGATAACATGTCTAATCGACCAAGAAAGAACTATTTTTGCAGTCGCACAATAATTCATAATAAAATTAATTCATGATGGAAACCAGTACAGATTTTTTAGAACGCTTATTAAATTTTGGTGATGGTTGGAAGATAGAAGATGTAGAAATCCGTAAATCTAAAAAGGAGCTTTATCTTCATATTTGTTATACCAAACCAACTGCTATATGCCCTCATACAAATGAAGATAGCAAAATATACGATTATGGTCAAGAGCGAACCATACGTCATTTAGACCTTTTTGAGTACAAGACTTATTTGCGTTTTCGATTACCGAGAGTCATCAACTCAGTCAAAGTAATAAGTAGCATCAAGACAAGTTTTGCAGATGAACGTGTTAGTTACACCTATTTGTTAGAGAATAGAGTAATTGAAATTTTACAAGCAACTAGTAATCAGAGCAAAACATCAGAGCTTATGGATTTGAGCTTTGACATTGTTCATGGAATCATGCAACGAGCAGTATCACGAGGATTAAAGCGCAGATCATTAGATGGAATAAATGAAGTTTGCATAGACGAAAAGAGTTATGGTCAAGGACATCAATACTTTAGCATTTTAAGTGATTTAAATTCAGATAGATTATTAGAGATAAACGATGAAAGAACCACTGATAGTGCTAATGAATTGATTCAAAAAACCTTTACAGAAGAACAACGCACAAAAATAGGATTTATCGCAATGGATATGTGGAAACCATTTATGCAAGCGGCAAAAGAAAGTATTCCGAAAGCAAAGATTATTCACGATAAATTCCACATAACCAAATACTTGAATAAAGGCGTTGACACTGTTCGCAAACAAGAATCGAAAATAGATAATCATATACTCAAAAATACCAAGTATATTTTTCTCAAAGACAAATCAAGATGGACTTATGCTCAATCTTGTACTTTTGAACAAATCAATCAAATCAATCTCACTACTTCAAAAGCATGGCATATCAAAGAAAATTTCAAAGAACTATTTAATCAAATGAATATAAATCAATGTATTAAGTTCTTTAAGGAGTGGTATACTAACACATTAGAATCAGACATTAAACCCATGATAAGCGTGGCTGATACTATACTCAAACATATAGATGGTGTAATTAATGCTGCACTATACCAATTAACTAATGCTAGGGCAGAAAGTATAAATGCTAAAATTCAAATCGTCAAATCTACCGCAAGAGGATTTAAAAACTTCATTGGATACAGAACTTCTTTGATGTTCTTTCTTGGTCGATTAGACATGTTATCATACTAAATCCTGTAATCCCCAATTTATAAACGTATGTCCGACGACTATCATAGTTATGACTCAAGTTCGTGCCAAAAAACACTTGGGACAGCACTTCCTTCGCGATTTGGAAGTAGCAAGTCGTATAGCTGCGAGCCTCCCGCTCGATGGGCGTACCTCTGTTCTTGAAATTGGACCCGGAACAGGCGTTCTCACTCAGTTTCTGATTCAAAATCCTGATATCGATCTTACCGCAGTAGAACTCGACAGCGAGTCCGTAGCATTTCTTAACCATAAATATCCACAACTCAAAGTTATCGAAGCCGATTTCCTGAAAATGGATTTAAAATCATTTTTCAGCGATAAATTCTCTATTATAGGTAACCTTCCATACAATATTTCAAGTCAGATTTTTTTTAAAATGCTCGAAAACAAGGATTCAATTCCCTGTTTGGTGTGTATGATTCAAAAAGAAGTGGCTGAGCGCATGGCATCCAAAGCCGGCAACAAAACCTATGGTATTCTCAGCGTGCTGATGCAGGCTTTTTACTCCATCGAATACCTATTCACTGTTCATGAGCATGTTTTTGACCCTCCGCCCAAGGTCAAATCGGCTGTTATTCGCCTCACACGTAATGAAGTCTCGAAACTTAACTGCAACGAAATTTTATTTAAAACAGTGGTGAAAACAGCCTTCAACCAGCGTCGAAAACAAATGCGTAATTCACTAAAATCGTTAGTTGACAAAAACAATCCCATGTACTCCGACCCTATTTTTGACAAACGACCGGAACAATTGGATGTTGAAGCTTTTATTGAACTTACCAACAAGATTGAGGCTGCTCTAAACAACCAATAAGGCTTCAGATTTACAAGCGTTTTACTTCGACAAAAAGAACTAACTGAAAAAAATTATTCAGGGAGAAGTCCTGAGACAGGAATACGATATTAAAAACATATTCCCGTTTATTTATGCATGAAAGGAGAAAAAATATGTCCGAATTAAGATTATTTTACCACGAAGATGGCAAACTAAAAATATCGAAAAACTTAGATACATTAAAAAAGGTTGACCTTAAAAATCTGATATGGATTGACTTAAACAATGTATCGGAAGCCATTGAAAATGAACTGGAACAATTTCTGAAAATTTACATTCAGGAAGATGAAGAAATTGAAGAAATAGAAATGAGTTCGCGTTACATACAAACTGAAGACAGCATTGTAGCGAATTCAAACTTTCTTCAGGATAATTATATAATGGAACCTGTTTCGTTTATTATTAAAAACGGAATTTTGGTGTCGGTTCGCAATGTAGAACTAAAATCATTCAACGAAACGATAAAAAAGATTTTTGCAAATACCAAAAACTTTCCGAGCGGTTATCATGTACTAACCGTCCTGCTCGAAACCCGAGTGGAGTATGACGCTGATATGATTGAGGAAATAACTGATCAGATTACAAATCTTTCGAAAACACTGAATACCGAAGATGATTTAGATCATGACATTCTGATACAAATTAAAGACTTGCAGGAAAAAGTAATGATTATCAGACAAAACATAGTGGACAAACAACGCGTGGTGTCCAATATGTTGAAGTGCGACTTTTTCCCTACCGACTTGCTTCCGCGTTTAACCATGATTATCAAGGATATCAATTCGCTTTTTGAATATACGCGGTTTGGTTTCGACCGGCTTGATTATTTGCAGGATACTTTTCTAGGCTTGGTAAACTTGCAGCAGAATAAAATTATAAAAATATTTACCGTGGTTTCGGTCATTTTCATGCCTCCTACCCTCATTGCCAGTATGTATGGAATGAATTTCAAGCACATGCCCGAATTGGATTGGAAATTTGGCTATCCGCTTTCAATTGCCATTATGGTTCTTTTTTCGGCTGCTGTTCTTTTTTATTTCAGACGAAGGAAGTGGTTATAGTATGCTGACATTATGCACAATAACGGGTGGAATTAGAATCTACCCGTTCGGTTTTATGAAGTCGGCAATAGAATGAGAAAAAGCATAGAAATATTCAAACTACCATTATTTCTAAAAACACATTCAATTTTTAGGGTAAAAATTTTATTGAAAAAAATATAGTGATTTTCATTTGTAAATATTTTATTTTCGTATCTTTGCAACGACATTGGTTCAACACCTGACACCGTCGGGTTTGATTAAAAGGGAATCAGGTGTAACTCCTGAACAGTCCCGCTGCTGTAAGCTCCTTTATTCAATTAATAATTGACAATTAATAATTGTTTAAAAAACGTATTGAACAACACTTTTGCCACTGA
>JAURYY010000113.1 GCA_030653695.1 Paludibacter sp.
GAAATGTCGAATGATTTAGTAATTTCCAATTCGCCACTAATAGCTTCAGTAAATGTCTCAAGATAACTCTTTTGTAAACTGAAAACACACAATGTTTCAAGTCTTTTCAAATTGTCAGAATCAGTGTCTTTCAACTTGAAATAATCATCAATATGCTGCGTTGTGTGTTTTCTTTTACCATCATTTTTCAACCCTTTCAACCGGACGCCACGACCAAAGATTTGAATGATTTTGTTGCCCTTTGTTTTACCCAAATTGATTAATCCGATAACAGAAACACGGAAACAATTCCAACCTTCGGCAAACTTTCTACTACCAATCAGCACATTGATAGGCGACTGAGGTTTGTCGATATTCTCAAAAAGATATTTTTCGTTATTTGAAATAACAATGGAAGTGGTCGTAACCTTTTCAACGTTTTCGTCCTTGTAATTATTGATATAATTTAATCCATTACCAACATTGATAATTCCCCAATAATCGCCGGAACCATACGACAAAAGTATTTCATCATCTGCTTGTGGATTTCTGGTTAGTTTTAGTTTGCCATTGTAGCTTTTATTGAAAACATGCTTGAATTTTGCTCTTTCCGGTATAGTCAGTTCGGCAAAGTATTTTACAATTTCAGAAATGTCGGAAAGTTCATCTTCGCCTTTTCCTTCCTTTGTTTTGTCATTTACTGTGTTTCCCATAAATGCTATCAAGGGTCTATCAGGAAAGCTTTCAGCTCGAAATAAATCTTTTACTACTGCGTAATCAATTTTGCTGAAAACGTCTAATTTTTGTTCAATTACACGCAAGTTTAAATCAAGATTATCCTTGTAATTGTCTTTCAGTAAGTCAGAACCAATTTTCTGAAAATAGAAATCCTTACCATACCCATCACGGTAGAATAGATTGTAGTTGTAATCATAAATAATTGATTTGCTATATTCATTTACAAGGTCTTTTGATAGATTGTGGAATGTTGCAGAATACTCAAATAAAAAACTATGTTTGATATTCAATCTTCTTCTTAATTTTAAAAACTCACCTTCATCGTCCTTCTGACTTGAACCCAAGCCAATATGTGCTTCATCAACCAAAATCAAACGTTGGCGACTTTTGTCATCAGGAAAATTAAAGAAATCATCTGCTTTGTTGAGCAAAGCACTGGTGGTATCAATAGTTAGCCGAACTTTGTTTTTGTAGCTTTTGTTCAGATATTCGATTAATGGAGTAACTTCTCGTTCGTGTTGTTCAATCAGGTTCACACCGGGAGTTGTCATTATCAATTCCAAATCTTTGAAACCTTTGTTGTGTTCAATGAACTGAAAAATATTGATATGCATGATGATGGTCTTACCGCTTCCGGTTGCCATCCAATAAGCCAATGCATTATCAGTAAAATCCTCAAAATCTTTATTATTCCGGTTTCTGAAAAACACTTCGGTAAAGTACAACGCCATTATCTGATAATACCGCAGCGTTACCTTTTCTGCTTTTTGAGTTTCTAAATATCGGTTATATTCTTTCAAGTATTTTTTTACCGCTTCAAGTACCTTGTCGTCAAAGCCAATAGAAGCATCGTAGGCTTCAATTTTCCCTTGTGTAACCGAATCAAACAAATCAATTCCGTCTTTCAGATAATGTTGGCGTATGTGTTTATACAGCTTTAATTCCATCGGGCTTATTGATTAAAAACGTCAACATGAATAACTCTTACTTCCACAACTCGTTTGCCAATTTGAAGTTGTTTGTTTTTAAGCGTTGCCAAAATATTGAAGTCAGCATTAACCTCAATAGTATCTATTTCAGGATATTTCTCCGCAATCTCCATCACGTTTTTGCTATCATCTTCACCCAAATCAATATCACGCCAAACTACAATCCGATTGTCATTGGTTTCAACTACTTTATAATACTTATTTTCAATGGTATAGATTTTCAGTGTTTTTACTTCATAGCCTTGCAAGTAATTGTATGTATCCACCAAATCAATAAATCCCTCTTTGGTCGGTTGTCCGTATTTGATTTTATTGCTGAATGGTTTGCTAATATCT
The DNA here is from genome assembly GCA_030653695.1 of Paludibacter sp. Classification (GTDB taxonomy): domain Bacteria; phylum Bacteroidota; class Bacteroidia; order Bacteroidales; family Paludibacteraceae; genus Paludibacter. The sequence continues at coordinate 2,043 of JAURYY010000113.1, forward strand.
AATGTGCTGTTGATTTTATTCAACTCCGGCTTATACAAGTATTTTAATGGAAGATTCTTTGGGGCATTTCCTTCTATTTGTTCAATAGCATCTAAAACATCTTCGTATTGTTCTAAAACTAAGTATTTGACAATACCACCACCTTTCCATCCGGTCACTTTTGAAATACCACTTTGTTCTCCAAAAAGAGCATTTTTTAATCTTGGCAATGTAAGAGTATTGAAATACTTACCCATTTCGATAACAACAAACTTACGACCTGATTTAAGTGCAACACCACCTGTTGTTCCACTTCCTCCAAAATAATCTAAAACCCATTCGTTAGAATCTTTATTAGTTGATAGTTCAACAAATCTATGTATTAACTTTTCTGGTTTCTTTCCTTTCCGCAGTTTTACGCCACCTTCATTATGAATGTCATTTGGTAGAACATCATCCCAAATGTCAGCCACTAATTCACCGAAAACTTTTCTACCTGCAACTTCTATCAGACGATCTTCAAAAAACAAAATTACATCTCCATTTTTAAAAATGTAATCACTTTTATCTTCTCTTGATAAAACGAAAATTTTATCCGGCTCTTCTTTTGACTTATATTTCATTTGAACCGCACTATCACTAACGCTTTCATCATCTAATGCTGCAAAACGACAAATTGCATTACTATTGCTATAAATAAATGTTTCTAATTCTTTATCGTAATTATCTCCTAATTCCTTTTTTAGTTTGGACTTTAAAATGCCCTTAAAGGAAGCAAATGATTCTAAAATTGTTGAAAACTCCCATTTTGAAACATCCAAATCACGGTTTCTAATGAATGTATTGTATCTTGTATCTCTATCTTTTTCTCTGAAGATTTTATTATTATCCCAATTATTAGCTGTGTGAGAATAAATCAGAAAGTATTCAGAGATATTTACAATCCCAGGATTAATAACTTTTGCTCCTGAAACTGAACTTCTTCGTACAGAAGCAATTGCTTTTTCATTTGCACTACCAAAAAGACTATTCATTAATTTAATCGAACTATGAAGTTCATTAATATCAATACTGATTGCAAATGTTCCATTATTTTTTAAAAGTTGTTTTGCAAGTATTAGTCTATTTTCCATCAAAGTAAGCCAACTTGAATGTTTAAAGCTGTCCTTATACAGAAATCCTTCATCGCCACCAGTATTGTACGGAGGATCAATATAAATGCCTTTTATGTTGCCTTTAAAACGTTCTTGAATGAAACTTAATGCTTGATAATTTTCAGAGTTAATCAATACACCATTTATTTTATCTTCAAGATTTTCAATCTCTTCCAAAACTTTATCTTTGAATGGGTTTGAACCATCAATGTGTTTAAAAAACCGTGTGTCTAATACAAGTGTTGACTGGGCTTTCAAGTCGGCAAGAGTTTTTACTTTTACGGTAAATAAACTTTCCCATTCAAGGATTTGGGCTTTATTGGCTAACATCTCAGAGTAGTATTTTTCATCT
>JAURYY010000341.1 GCA_030653695.1 Paludibacter sp.
TGTGGTTTGCAAATGTGCTGTTTTGTGCGTTGGCTGTTCATTATTTCGTTTTTTCTTTTCTGTCTTTATGTAGCAAATTGTCCGCTGTGTCGTTTTTTTTACACTTGCCCCTAACGTTTTGCGGGTTTAAGAAGTTGGCGATTTCGGAGCACAAAACTGTCTGCCAGCAATGAATTTGATACGAAGCACAAAACTTCATTTAACCACTGAACCGCCAATTTCTTAAACCCGCTGTTAGCAGTAGGCCATTTTTGTCAATTAGTGTTTTCGGTTATATTCATCATCATATTATAATGTCCTTTGTGATTGGTTAATACAAATATGTCCTTAAATACATTTTTGTAAGTTTCAATTGTTCTGTCTTGTAACTCTATGTACAAATCGTCATTGATACTGTGTGAGCCATCGTTTATCCAACAAATTAAAGACCTACAAATTTCTTGTTCTTCTTTGGTTTCAAATTTTTGTATTAAGTCATCATCGCCATATTTTCCAAGAAGTTTAAAGTAATTTTCAATAATTCTTCTCATAATGTTTTGTATTGTAAGGCTTGAGTTCACTCCCTCGCTTTTTAATTCTTGCCACAATAGTTCGTAAGAAGATTGTATTGGGTTTTCGATTAAAAAACTTTGCAAAGTTGTTATCTTATCATTCTTTCTTAAAATCCAAAAATTTGTCTTATTGCATTTTTTTGTTCTTCCGTCTATAAATGATACCTCTTTGTGAAAATATACATTGTGAGTTAATAGAATAATTTGTTTGATATTTCCTGTTTCTGCCTTGACATCTTTTATTATTTCTTTAATCAATGTACTAACTACAAATAGTACGTTGCTGTCTAAACTTGAAATAGGGTCGTCAATAACTAAAATTCTTTCTTCGTTTACGGTTTCCTCTGAAACGCCACCTTTTGCTAATTGTAGAAAATAAAGAAAAGTAATAAATGTTATTTCTCCTTCGCTCAAAGTTGTTTCAGCTATTGTTCCATCTTCACGTTGTATTTGATAAAAACCATCATCAGTAGCTGGTACAATTTCAAAATTTAGAAATCCATAAGATTTTAGAAGTCTGTTTATTTCGTTTATAGTTGGCTGAATACTTGTTACATTTTTACTTAAATTTTTAATTTCAACATCTAATGTAGTGTACTCGGTTCGCTTTGTCTCTATTTGAGTTTGTAACGCTCTAATACCTGTTTCTAATCCGTTTTTATCAGTATTAAATTTGGTTATTTCGGCTTTGTATTCTTCAATAATTAGTTTCCAAATTGCCCTAACAAGATTATTTTTTTCAGTATTGAAATTGGTAACTATGTCATTATGCTTTTTTATCTCTGTGTTTGCATTAGTAATTAATTCAGCAATTAAATCTAACTGCTCTTTTAATGAACTTAACTCAATACTTCTACTTGGTTCTTTTACTTTACTGTTTAGGAATTCGTTGTTTGTGGCATTCAGACTTATTAATGTTTTGAGGTACGCTGAATATCTATCATTATTTAATTTGGTGTCCTTAGAATCTTTTTGATTGGTTTCTACCGTATTTAGTTCGTTGATTAAATTTTGTGAAAGGGAATTATATTCTTGTTTTAATTCTTTTATAGATTTTATATCGTTCAAATATGTTTCATCAAAGAAACTTTCTAATTGACTTTTAAAATCGTCCGTGATAGTTTTTTCTTGGCAAAATGGACAAGTTTTATCTTCTTGAAGATAATCTCTACCTTGATTTACCCAGTCATTTATATTTAGTTTCTGGATAAGTTTAGCAATATCTACATCGGCTTTACCTACAATTATTTTTTTCCAAATCTCACTATTTTCTATTTCAATAATTCTATCAAATGAAATAGAATTTATTGGTGTTATGGTTTGTGGAACTTCGCCAAATATAGTTTTTGCTTTTGCTTTTAGATTTTCAAAAGTGTCTAAAATTGACCTGTTAGCCGTAAATTCTTGTAAGAGTTTATTTTTAAAACTTTCTTTTTGTAGAGTTCCAGTAAATGCCTCTTTAAATGTTGGTTCGTATTTTTTATAAATTTTTGTCCAAGTAGTTTCTTTAAAATCGTTTTCTAAAGTTTCTTTTTTTTGAACTTGGGAAGTTTGAGTTTCTTTCTTTTTTATTCCGTCTGCTTTGATAATTTTAAGCTCTTCTGTTTTGTCATCAATGGTTTTTATCTGTTCAGCAGTTGCTTCTCCAAGTGTAAAAACACCACCCAACTTCCCTTTCCCAAAGTTTCTTTCACGAAACTCTTTGTTGTAAACTAATGTGTTTAGAGAAATTGCATTTTGCCAAGCCAATGAGCAACGGTTGAACTTGAGGTCTGTTGGATTATAGAGAAAGTTGGAAATTATTGTCTTGCCACAACCATTTGCACCATATATAAAATTTACCTTTTTCAAGCCGCTGACTTGAACTCCTATATTGTTATAAGTCGCAACATTTTTTATGGTAATATTTTCTATCATTTGTTGTTGTTCAAATTCGTCTGCTTAATGTCTGTACGGTCACTCGGTGGCTTACTGCTAACTTGTATATATGTATGACAAACTCATACAAAGCACTCCGTTTTGGGTGGATATGTATAACATATGTCATATTTATTTTCTGCAAATTTAATAATTTTTATTTATAAATCATCAAAAGGTGATTTTATTTTTGACAAACTTTTTTCGGTTACATGTGTGTATATTTCAGTGGTTTTACTGCTTTTATGTCCCAATAATTCTTGTATATATCGCAAATCAACTCCACTTTCTAATAAATGAGTTGCATAACTATGTCGTAACCAATGTAAAGTAACCGGCTTTTTAATATTTGCTTTTGTTATTGCTTGCTTTAAAACACTTTGCAGACTTTGTTCCGAATATTGTGTATTTTCAAATTGTCCTTCAAACATCCATATTTTTGGTTTGTAAGATTTGTAATACTCTCGCAGCATTTCTATTACTTTATCCGAAATGGGAACTACTCTGTCTTTCTTTCCTTTGGCATTAAGAATAATAAGTAAATGTCGTTTTGAATCAATATTCTCAGGTTTTAAATTGCTGTCAAGTTTCACAACGTTGTTGATATGCGTTGACTAAATTTCGGTTCAAAGATAAGATTTTATTTTTAAATTCTATGGGTGTTATTTTAAATATTTCTGGTTTTAAATCGTACCATTTTTCCATGGCTTGAAAAGGCGTTTTCACATTGAGTTCCTTTCTGAGTGATCCATGTCTTCTGCGGGTATTATAATAGACTAAGAAATTCATCATGTCAGTTTGCATTTCTATTGGATTGAGATATTTAGTTCTCAGTATTGTGTTGTTTTTGATGGTTCCATTCACCCTTTCCACCATCCCATTGGTTTTGGGTGTAGCCGG
>JAURYY010000145.1 GCA_030653695.1 Paludibacter sp.
AGCTCAACTGGCTGATTTATTAGACATAGAAACCGAAGTGTTAATGGAGAAAATAATCACTGATAATCAAAGATTTGAAAAACTGTTAAATTACAAATGCCTTATGCAAGCGGGGTAATAGAGCTTGCGAAAGTTAAGTAATTTACATTATTGACAATACTTTTGCAAGTATTCGAATTGTCAATTTTTAGTGGAAGTTTGCTTATTGTTGTGAGTGAAACTCTGGGGAATAATCGTTGTGAACCTTTCTCTGTTGTTTTCTCAATATAAAATTTGATTAACCTTGAATTGAGTATTCCAATAATTAAGTCTTGATATTTTACATCTATAGGTATAATAATTATTATTGCTTTATTTGGGATATTAATGGAATCAGATGTAGCACAGACTAATCCTTTCGGAGATAAAATTTCTCTTATTAAAATACGTTTTTTCGAACAGAAATCCCAATCTGGCTTATTATAACACCAATCACCATAGGATACATATTCCTTAAAAATTGGATTAAATGTATATTTTGAAATTTGACTCCCACTTGTTTCTGGAAAGAATGTTTCATTAATCTGTTCTTTTTTATGAAATACTCTGTTATCTATTTGTTCTTTTGAATGTATAGAATTATGATAAACTTGTAAACCTAGGGTATATTTACATATATCCTTTAGTTTCAAACTGTCTTGCTCAATTTTTGATATTATTTGATATTCAAAATTTGATACATTTGTTTTGATACAGTACTGAGAATCTTGAAGCCAAAGGTTTGGATCTATTAGTTTTTTTAAATTTATAGCTTCTTTTAATGAATCTGGATTTGGGATTTCAGATATATCTTCAATAATACAAACTTCCTTATTAGAATGATATTTAACTGTTGAAAGAATGATATTGTTAACATTCGCTTCTTCAAATACAGAACCATAGAAATTGACAATTTCGTTTATTGAGTTTTCAATTAATAAAAATTTCCTAAGTGAAAAACAAGCAGGAATATTCAAAATAGATGATGGAATAATAAAAGAAAAAAAGCACTTATCTTTCAATATATTATGACCTCTTTCAATGAAACATCTAAACAAATCTGTTTTACTTTCTTGAAATTTAAAGTTCTTAGTTAAATATATTCCTTCATTAGAAGAATTTTCAATCATCATATATGGCGGATTCCCAATCACCACATCAAATCCCACAAAATCACCGTCATCGTTCAGTACTTCGGGGAATTCAAAGCGCCATTCAAAAGCATTTTCGTAGATTTTATTGGCTTCAATATCATCGCGTTCATCTTCCAGTTTTTTTAGCTTTGCTACAGCTTTTTCAAATTCTGTAATAGCCTTTTTATCCACTTTCTCACCCCATTGTTTTTTTGTATTTATTTGCGTAGCCAGATTATCTACTTTGGCTCTTGCCGTACTAATAGTTTTCTTAAATGGGTTGTCGATATTCGATTTAAAATCCGATTTGATGCTTGCTATCAGTTTTTCCATTTCCCACTTTTGCTCTTTGTTTTCAGCATTGCGGTATAAATCAACTGCCGAGCGGTAACTTACAATGGAGAACTTACTACTTTTGAGGGCTTGTTTCAAATCAGCGTCCAGAGCATACCGGCTAATCAATGAATTTCCGCATTTTATGTTGATATCGATATTGGGCAGGGTTTCCAATGACCTCACCCCCGACCCCTCTCCTTGAGGAGAGGGGAGGTAATACGCATTTTTCAATAATTCTATCCACAAGCGCAGGCGGCATATTTTTACCGAATTGGGATTGAGATCCACGCCAAAGAGGCAATTTTCGATAATGGTTTGTTTTTCGTGGAAAAGGGTTTCCTGTACGCGCTGGCTTTCGTGGCTGGTAGGGTTATATTCAATCAGACTACCATCTTCGTCGGTTACAATCAGTTCGTCGTTTTCTACTACCACGCTGTATTCTTTCAGGCGTTTGCCGTCGCGGTCGGATAGTATGCGGAGTTCGCTTTTAATGGCTATTATCTCGTTGAGTGCCGATACCAGAAAGTGCCCTGAACCAACAGCGGGGTCACATATCTTCAGACTATTAATAATGGCATTGGCTTCTTTGCGGTCTTCTATTTTGTTGTACAACTCATCAATGGTCTTGCAGTTCCAGCCTTTCAGTTCGTTGAACTTTTGCAGTACGGCACGCCGTATGGTTTCGCGGCACAGTTACATGGTAATAAAGCCGGGTGTAAAAAACGAACCGTCTTTGTAACCGTTTATCTTTTCAAAAATCAATCCGAGTACCGATGCATTAATCAACCGTTTGTTGTCTTCCTGAATATCTTCGCTGCCTTCGCTGCTAAAGTCGTAAGCATTCAGAAATTCAAAAATATATTCAATAGCCAGCAGGTCAGCTGTTCGTTTTTTTCCTGATTTGTCTTTTATCACTGAATTAGTCAGTACAGGAATGCTGCCATCCTTCAGCTGACTGATAAACAGGCAGGCATGTTCAATATCGGTGGGTTCGAATAACGAGCTGTTCAGATATGGAACATGAGCAAATAGTTGTTTTACTTCATCATTACGTTCGTCCGTTCTCTTGGCCAGCACCTGAAAAAACAAGGTATTCAGGTCGTCGAAATTCTTTACCTTATCGGTGTTCATAAAAGCGTAGTTTTTATCGCCTTTGTGGTATTTTATGAGTTGCGCTTCCAGCAGTTTCAGAAATAGAATGCGGTTTATCCACGTTATAGACAGTTCCAGTGCTACATTAAACAGGCGTTCATGGGTGTTGTTACCGAATTGTGAGGGTTTTTCCAGTCGGGATATTTTGTCGAGGTTATCTAGTTGCACAATGGCACTTTCTATCAATGACCCGGCGTTTCGCTGCCCTTTTTCTTTGCGTTGAATTAGTTTTTTTCCACCCTCTTTGGTTTCGGTGAGTCCGATAATGTGAAGCAATTCGGTGTAGAATACCTTGTCGAGGCTGTTGCTGTCGTTGGCAAATTTCGCTTTAAGTAAATGGTAAGGTGAAAGGATTTTTAGTAAGGGTATCAGATTTTTATCGTCTGTTTTATCATCATTGAGCAACCATTTTTTGTAAACACGAATATCAAAGTAGGTACACGGAATTTCAATGTCAATTGTAGGGATAATTTTACTTACTTCGTCGTAGAAAAACGGCGTGTCTTTTTTATCGTTTTTGTAAAGTTCGAATAGTTTTTTTATTTTGCTGTTGCGGTAAATATACTTGTCGAAATAGTTGGCATCAATAATATACCATTCGTACACATTGGTGATAAGCAGGTTTTTCAGTTCGTTATTATTGGCGGTTATCCTTTCCTCCATATAATACAGAATGATTTCCCCCAAGGCTTTAGAATTCGGGTTTTCTATTGAAAACATTTCCCCTTTATTGCTTGGGCGTTTAGCTTCGGCAATTACCCCCACATTATCCTTATTGCTTTTACCCAAATGAACAACCAAGTCAATAGTTCCTTTTGTATTTACTTCATGGGTGTCTTTGTAATAAGGCTTTGTGAAAATATAATATGAACATTTATATTTTTATTGCTTCTGAGATTTCTCAATCGAATAATTCCATTTTGGATAAATTGAGTGTGCTATTATATTAATTTGACCCAACTCTTCATCGGATATTTTTATTCCCTTTTCATAATTTCTCAAATCTAATTGGGCATCAATTTTCAAACCATTTTTCGTAGTTGTATTCCCTATCAAATTGACTATCAATTCATAACTAATCAATGGCTGTCCTTTCCAATTCATACTAATAAACGAAAACATTCTGTGCTCTATTTTATTCCATTTACTTGTTCCTGGAGGGTAGTGGCATACTGTTATGTTTAATCCTATTTCGTCAGCTAGTTTTTGTAAATTAATTTTCCATAAACGATTTCGTGACCCATTACTACCACCTCCATCTGCACAAATCAATAGTTTAGTGGCATTTGGATAAGCTGACTTCCCTACAAAACTCCACCATTGTTTAATGCTGTTGACCGCAAATTCTGCAGTATCTGCAGCAATTCCAACGTTTACGAACCCTTCATTTTTCAGGATGTCATATGTCCCATATGGTATCGCAACACCCACTCCTATAGATGGAAAGTCATGATCATGAACTTTAATTGGATTTTTGCTTTTTCTCCATACTTCTCCTTTATTTTTAAAATTCCCAACCTGCTCTTTCTTTTTTGCATCAACAGAAATTACAGGTTCTCCACTGCTTATGAACTCTTTAGCAAAATCATTTATCGTTTGAAATTGTCCATCTCTATCTTCAGAGGTGCAACTGCCCAATGTCTTTTTATTTCCTTGCAATGTATAATCAGCTTCAGAGAGCAAATTGTAAACAGTTTTATAGCTTATCTTATTCCCGCTTTTTACTAATTCTTCTGCAATTTTTCTTGTTGATTTACATGTCCATTTTAACGAACTCATTGGGTCGCCAGCAGTGTTTTCATTCATAAGAGCCTCTAAATCTGCAAGAATATTGGAATGCAAAGATGTGATAAGTTTTCTGCCAGCACCACTTTTTCGAATCTGCTTTTCTAATTCACCATTGACTTTCAATTCTCTTATCCCCTTTGTTATAGTTGTTCTTGACATGGAAGTAAGAAGGCTTACCTGTGTAACCCCACCATAACCAATTTCAATCGCCTTTTGAGCACAAAACCATCGTCGTTTATTCTCATCTAATGTATTGAAAATTTTTAACCAGTAAATATCATTTCCTTCAGCCATAATAATAATAATTTTTTATGGACACAAAGATAGTTATTTTATTTGAATTGTTCAATTTATTATTTCACAAAGCCTTAAAGGCAAAGAAATGCCTATTGAGCCTTTAATGACTATGTCGGGAAAAATTACTAAATTTTAAAAACAGTAGAAATCATGAGTGATGAATTGATGCAACAACAAATAAAAGAGCTCAATCAAAAAGTTGATTTACTGC
>JAURYY010000146.1 GCA_030653695.1 Paludibacter sp.
ATTATATTAACACCCCTTTAGGGGCTTGGGGTTATGGAACTCATTGGTTTTCTTCTTCTCGGTATAGCAGCAGGCATATTGTCCGGATTATTTGGTATTGGTGGTGGAATCGTGATGGTTCCAACGCTGATTGTGTTTTTCGGCATGAATATACTCGATGCCAATGCAACATCATTAGCTGCTATGCTTTTGCCGGTTGGAATTTTGGGTGTTTGGGCGTATTATAAAGCCGGATTAATCAACATAAAAGACTCGCTGTGGATTTCGTTCGGTCTGTTTCTCGGTTCGTTTGCCGGAGGCGAATTAGCTGTGAACATCAGCGAAAGTTTGTTGGCGAAGTTGTACGTTGCTATTTTACTCTACATAGCATTGAGTTATTTCGATATTTTTTCATTATTTGGCAAAAATAAAAAACCGATTGATCACATTAAACCTAATGTGATTCAACATCCTTTCTGGATATTTATATTAGTGGGAATAATTGCCGGAATATTTGCCGGTCTTTTTGGCAAAGGTGGCGGTATAATTATTGTCCCCATGTTAATAGGTATTTTCCGATACCATCCCAAAGCTGCAGTTGCCACTTCGCTTGCTGCATTACAATTGCCAGTTGGTTTGCCCAGTGTAATCATTTATGCTAATGCAGGACATTTGAATATTTTGTATGCCGCACTGATTGCTTTTGGAATTGTTGTGGGTGTTTTCTTTGGCTCTAAGTTGGGTATAAAATTACCTTCCGCCATTTTCAAAAAAGTTTATGCGGTTTTTTTGCTGGCAGTAGCGGTGTATATGGTTTATAAATATTTATAGAAAGAAAGAAGTTAAGGAAGTTAGTGAAGTTAAGGAAGTTAGTGAAGGTAAGGAAGTTAGTGAAGGTAAGGAAGTTAGTGAAGTAAGGAAGTTTGTGAAGGTAAGAAACTCCTTTTGTAGCTTTTTCTGCTATTTTATTGTTGCTATGCGGCAAATTATTTGTTGCTTATTTCGATTACTTGAAATGTGACAAAAACAAGGTGGGAGTATGTTAGCCGCTCAATAATAAACAACAAAAGCAGATAAACCAACAAGGATTAATCTGCTTTTGCTTTTATAAAAAAAAAGTGTTAGATGCTAATATGCAAATCAGCACTTTGAACCGCCTGAACATATTAATAATTCGCGATAATATTAAAAACAGCTAAAGAACAAATTGTTTTTCAGCTGTTTTTATTTTGAATATCTATTATCAAATTATTTCTAATTCTTTGCTTACCGATTGAACAAGCAATGACGCAATTGACATGCCAAACATAGCAGGCATATAGGAGGTAGTTCCATTAACTTGTGCTTTGAGGCTACACCATTCGTGATTTATCAAATCGGGGTCACCCGGACCACTGTTTGATGTAGGACACAAACATTTTTCGGTGCCACAAGCGGCATTCTCTCCTTTGTTTTTCAACAGTTCGTCGCTGTATACACATAGTACTTTCTTGCTTAAACCACCTTGTTTTTTTATTTTGCTTCGCAATGCAGCACCTAGCGGACAGCCTTGTACTTTCCAAAATTCAGCCACTTTTATTCGAGTCGGATCCATTTTAAGAGCAGCACCCATCGACGAAAAAACAACAGCATTGGTTTTGGTAGCTTGTTGGAGTAGATATGCTTTATTCGAAAGACTGTCAATGGCATCAATAATGAAATCGTATGTGTCTAAATTAAACGATTCATGTGTTTCTGAGTTGTAAATCTTTTGCAAGGCTGTTATTTCTGCTTTGGGATTGATTTCGAGCAAACGTTCTTTCAAAACCTCTGTCTTTACTTTTCCTACAGTTTTGGTTGTAGCCATCAACTGACGATTTACATTTGTGACACAAATACGATCAGAATCGACTATGGTTAAGAAATTAATGCCCGTACGAACCAGGCTTTCGGCACACCAGCTTCCAACTCCACCAATTCCAAATATTATAACGTTTTTTGATTTTATTTTTTCGATGAAACTTTTTCCAAGTAGAAGTTCGGTGCGTTGAAATATACCTTTTTCAAAAGCCATTTTTAAAGAAATTTTATGTTTGTAAATTTTAATATTGGTTTTAAAAAATCATCCGTAAGTTGATATTTTGGTAAGACGATCCATATCGATGATTTCTATTTCTTTACCATTGATGCGAATGATTTTTTCAAGCCTGAATTCGGAGAGTGCACGTATGACGTTTTCGGTTGTCATTCCTATAAGTTCGGCAATTTCTTTACGTGATATAGGGATGTCAAATACCTGATTTTTGTAAATGTCATTTGCAAAATGAAGTAAAATAAATGCAACCCTGCCACTTAAATTTTTGCTATTTATAAGCATGAGTTGCTTGATGGTTTTATTAGTGACGATACTAAATTTTTGAATAAAATCAAATGCAAAATTGCCATTCGTTTTAATAATCGTTTTAATGTCTTTCAACGGAATATAACAAATGACCGAATCTTCGAGAGCACTTAAATTATAAAGAGACTTACATTCATTAAATGAATTTATCATATTGATGGTGTCAAAAGGCTTTGCAATGGATAAAATGTGACTTTTACCATCGTTAAATATGGAGTAATACTTTACTAACCCCGATTTCAGATATGCAAAATCACTTATCTCATCGCCTTTGTTATAAATTATTTCTCCTTTTTTAAATTCTTTCTCAGTTTTAATGTAACAAATGTTTTCTATTTCGGCAACTCCTACATTTGAAAACATTAAACTTTGAATTACACATTCTTTGCATTCACACTTCATGTTTTTAGTCTTATTTTTAAGAGTTTAGCCAATGATTTACATATTAAAGAATTTTTTTTCTTTAATAAAATGATATATATCATAAACTGTTTTTTATCAGTAGCTAAAATATATTGGCTACAAATATATTATTTAAATTTGTATCAGACTAAAAAAATACAATTTGTTATGAAAAAAATATTGATTTTAGGAGGAGGTACTGCAGGTACTATCATGTCCAACAAACTAAGAAAATCATTGAGTAGAGAAGAGTGGAAAATCACCGTAATTGATAAATACCGTACCCATTATTATCAACCCGGTTTCTTATTTATTCCATTTGGCATATACAGCCGTCAGGATGTTGAAAAAAGTAAAAAAGATTTTTTTCCAACCGGTGTCGATGTGTTGTTTACCGACGTTCAGCTTATTGAAGCAGTAAATAATCGTGTAGTTCTTAATGATGGAACTTATGTACAATACGATATTTTGATTATTGCCACTGGTACTCAAACCCGTCCCGACCAAACTCCGGGCTTAACAGACTCGCTTTGGTATCAAAAGATTTTTGATTTTTATACCATCGAAGGTGCATTGGGATTACGTGAATTTATTAAAAAGTGGGAGGGAGGAACTTTGTTGATTAACATTGCCGAAGTGCCTTATAAATGCCCGGTTGCACCCTTGGAATTTGCATTTTTGGCCGACGAGTATTTTACCAAATTGGGAATCAGAGAAAAAGTAACCATCAAATACGTCACTCCTATGTCAGGAGCATTTACCAAGCCACGTGCTACCAAAATGTTAAGCGATTTATTATTCGAAAAAAACATTGAGGTTGTTCCCGATTTTTACCTCGAACGTGTTGACAATGAAAAACAATGCATTGTATCTTATGACGGTAGGGAATTGCCATTCGATTTGTTAACTATTGTACCGGTAAATATGGGCGACAGGGTAATTGAACGCAGTAACTTGGGCGACGATTTAAATCATGTGCCTGTAAATAAACATACGCTTCAAAGCAATGAATTTGAAAATGTGTTTGTGCTTGGCGATGCTTCCAATATACCTACTTCAAAAGCTGGTAGTGTAGCACACTTTTCGGCTGATATTTTGTTCGAAAACTTAATGAGTTTTATCGAAAATCGTCCGTTAAATGCAAAATTCGATGGACATGCCAATTGTTATATCGAAACCGGTTTTGGTAAAGGGTCGTTAATCGATTTTAATTATGAAACCGAACCACTTCCGGGTACATTCCCACTTCCGGGTATTGGCCCTTTTGGATTGTTGAAAAACACAAAAGTAAATCATTATGGCAAAGTATTGTTCCGATGGATTTATTGGCACATACTGCTTAAAGGCAAAGAAATGCCTATTGAGCCTTTAATGACTATGTCGGGAAAAATTACTAAATTTTAAAAACAGTAGAAATCATGAGTGATGAATTGATGCAACAACAAATAAAAGAGCTCAATCAAAAAGTTGATTTACTGC
>JAURYY010000151.1 GCA_030653695.1 Paludibacter sp.
TAAATACACTCAATGTCGGAAATAATTACCAAGAACTTAAAATAACAGCATTAACCAACATCCAAAAAGAGATACTGGCTTTATTAAGTATTGATACTGCAAATCTAACATTGTAGCAACGAATCAAAAAAAATATCGCCCAAAACAGCTATCGTTACTGGATTTGTGAGTTTAAAATCCGTTATATGAGTTTCATCTTTTTTCGTTTGAATTCATCAATTTGTGATATAAAAGATAGGCTTTGTATTTAAAATTCAAATAACATATTTAACTTGAAAAAGAATTGAATCAAAAAATAAAGGCTTTATATCAAAATTAGCATCATTAATCCTATTTATATTTCTTAATTTTGTAGCGCCTTAACAAAAAAATATTTTATTATAAAAATTCTTCTTGTGGAAAGTAAGTTTGATTTAAAAATCTGATTATTTAAAATTAATACCCTCTAAAACAAACAAATAATTTATGGCTGTAGTCGTTATTCTGCCTAAGCAAGGGCAATCGGTTGAAAGTTGTATCATCACCGAAATTAAAAAGAAAAAAGGGGATACGGTAAAAAAAGGTGATGTTCTGTTCGCTTACGAAACTGACAAAGCTTCGTTCGAAGAAGAATCGCCCGTTGATGGTGTTGTACTTGAAAGTTTTTACAACGATGGCGATGAAGTACCTGTATTGTTGGATATGATGGTTATTGGGCAGCCCGGTGAAGAATATGCCGGATTATTGCAAGGTGGAGCACCTGTTGTTGAGAACCAAGAACCAAGAGCTAAGAGTCAAGATGCTGAACCTACAAAAACAGAAATAGCTGAAGTAAAAGAATCATCACATCATCACATCATCACATTATCACATCAATCATCTTCCTTCGTTTCTCCTCGCGCAAAAAACTTAGCCGAAAAAGAAGCCTTGAACGCAAGTGAATTAGTTGGTTCAGGTCCAAACGGTCGTGTGAATGAAAAAGACGTGTTGGCTGCCTTAGAAAACCGTCCAAAACTGACTCCATTGGCTAAGAAGATTGCTGCCGCACTGGGAGTTCAACCTCTGGGAGCTGGTTCAGGTCTTGCCGGAACTGCAAAAGCCGCCGATTTAATTGCTCCTGTTAATGCTGTTTATGGAGTAGATTACGAAGACAAAAAGCTGTCGAACATGCGTAAGTTTATTGCAAAAGCGATGCACACTTCTTTACAAAATTCAGCGCAACTTACCCACCACTTGGGAGCGGATGCACGCAATATACTAAACTTACGCAAACAAGCCAAGCAAGCATTCGAAGCTGGAACTTTATCGACTAACCCGACAATAAACGATTTTGTATGTTTTGCAGTTATAAAAGCATTAAAGAAATTCCCGAACGTAAACTCACACTTTTTAGGCGACAGCATGCGTTTGTTCAACAAAGTTCATCTCGGTTTAGCTGTTGACACCGAACGCGGCTTGATGGTTCCTGCTGTGCGCAATGCCGATGATTTATCCATTATTGGCTTATCGAATCAATTGAAAGAAATAGCAAACCTTTGCAAAAAAGGTGCTATTTCTCCAGAATTATTAGCAGCCGAAGCGGCAACATTTACTGTCTCCAATCTTGGAGCCTACGGTGTGGAAATGTTTACGCCGGTTATCAATTTACCACAATCGGCTATTTTGGGTGTGAACACCATAGTTCCTCGTCCGAAGGATTTGGGTGATGGTGTGTATGGTTTTGTGCCTTATATCGGATTGAGTTTGACTTATGACCACCGTGCATTGGATGGTGGAGAAGCAACGCGCTTTTTGAAACAGATTGCTATTGAGATTGAGACATTGGAAGACCCCCTGACCCCCTAAAGGGGGAAAAAGAGAAAGAACCCCTAACCCGTCAACTGACCGGGGAACTATATTAGTTCTGTCTCTAATATTGGGTAAATTTTTTTAAACACTTATCTTTGTTCAAAATAAAAATATATTAATTAATACTAATAAAAATCCCCTTTAGGGGTTTGGGGTTTATGTACGATTTAATCATTATCGGTGGTGGTCCGGCCGGATATGTAGCTGCAGAACGTGCAGGACATAAAGGACTGAAAGTGTTATTGTTCGAGAAAAAAAGCATGGGTGGCGTGTGTCTCAACGAAGGTTGTATTCCTACCAAAACTTTGCTTTACAGTGCCAAAACGTATGAAAATGCGTTGCACGGTGATAAATACGGCGTTTACAGCGATAACATTCGTTTTGATTTCGGAAAAATTGTTGCCCGCAAAAATAAAGTGGTTCGCAAATTAGTTGCCGGCGTTGAGGGCAAAATGAAAATGCATCATGTAACCGTTGTAAAAGGCGAAGCCATGATTCTGGGGCGCAGTTCCAAAGGCGTAGAAGTAACTTCGGGAGGCGAAACTTATCTTGGTGCAAACCTGTTGATTTGTACCGGCTCCGAAGCATTCGTTCCGCCTATTCCGGGATTGGCCGAAGCAGGCGATATTATCCTGACTAACCGCGAAATTCTGGATTTGAAAGAACAACCGAAATCATTAGTGGTAATTGGTGGCGGTGTTATCGGAATGGAGTTTGCCAGTTTTTACAACAGCCTGGGCACAAAAGTAACTGTCGTTGAAATGCTTCCTGAAATTTTGGGAGGTTTGGATGTTGAAATTTCTGCCATGCTGCGCGATATTTATACCAAAAAAGGAATTGAATTTTATTTGAATGCCAAAGTGGTGATGATTGAAGGAAACAAAGTGATTTTCGAAAAAGATGGACAAACTCAAACCATCGAGGGCGAAAAAATCCTCGTGAGCGTAGGACGTAAAGCTGTTACCAAAGGGTTCGGATTGGAAAATCTGAATGTGGAACTTGACCGTGGCGGCATTAAAGTAGACAAAGAAATGCGAACGAATGTGCCCAATGTATTTGCTGCAGGCGATGTAACCGGATTTTCATTGTTGGCTCATACTGCCAGTCGCGAAGGCGAAGTGGTGGTGAATAACCTCACCGGACGTGCGGATAAAATGCGTTACGATGCAATTCCGGGTGTAGTTTATACCAATCCCGAAGTGGCAGGTGTTGGCGAAACAGAAGAATCAGCCAAAGCAAAAGGAATTGATTTCAAAGTTGCAAAATTACCGATGGCATACTCCGGACGTTTCGTCGCCGAAAACGAAGGTGGATCGGGACTTTGCAAAGTATTGGTAGGTGCCGAATACGGCGAAGTAATCGGTGTACATTTACTGGGTAACCCGTCGAGTGAAATGATTTACGGAGCTTGCATGGCTATCGAACAGGAAATGACAATAGAAGAACTTAAGGAAGTTGTGTTTCCACATCCTACGGTGAGTGAGATATTAAAAGAAACGATATTTGCAATGTAACACCTCTCCCTAACCCTCTCCAAAGGAGAGGGAACGAGCGTTTGGTTCGAGTTAATTTTAAAACTGGGAGATACTTTTTTGAATACTTCAATTATAATAAGAAAAATATAAAACAAATAATAAAAACCTTCTCACTTTCACTCACTTGATTAAGTGTGTTCTCCCTCTCCTTTGGAGAGGGTCGGGGTGAGGTCATATTAAACATTATGCCAAAAGTACAATTTATTGACCCGGCAGAAGCACGGAAACCGGGATTTGTTGAATTTCAACCCATTCCGGTAAACCAATACCAAAAAACGGTAAAAGACGAAAAAGGAAATTTTACCGACGATGAATTCAAAGCCATTTATCACGACATGGCGCTTATTCGAGAGTTCGAAACCATGTTGAACCTTATCAAAACGGTTGGTTCATACAACGGAACTGCGTACAATCACCCCGGTCCTGCTCACTTGTCCATAGGGCAAGAATCGGCAGCAGTGGGTATGGCGTGGACACTGACCGTTGACGATTTTATCTTCGGTAGCCACCGTTCGCATGGCGAAATACTGGCCAAAGGGATGTCGGCTATCCACAAACTCAGCGACAAAGAACTGACTGATATTATGGAGTCGTTTTTCGATGGTGCTGTGTTGGCAGTGGTAAAAAAAGATTTCACAGGAATAACCAAAGAATTGGCTCGTCGCTTCTTGGTTTACGGAACATTAGCCGAAATTTTTGCCCGCGAAACAGGCTTCAACCGTGGATTGGGTGGTTCGATGCACGCGTTTTTTACGCCTTTCGGCGTTTATCCTAACAATGCGATCGTTGGTGGTTCGGGCGATATTGCCGTGGGTGCTGCATTGTACAAAAAAGTAAACCGCAAACCCGGATTGGTGGTTGCCAACATTGGCGACGCTTCTATGGCTTGCGGTCCGGTGTGGGAAGGTATCAACTTCTCATCCATGGATCAGTTTAACGAATTGTGGGAAGGCGACATGAAAGGCGGACTACCGGTAATTATTAATATCATGAACAACCAATACGGAATGGGTGGACAAACTTGTGGCGAAACCATGGGTTACGGTATTGCTGCTCGTATTGGTGCAGGCGTGAATGCCGAACAAATGCATGCTGAGCGTGTTGACGGTTACAACCCGCTGGCAGTAATTGATGCCTACAAACGCAAACGTGTTGTTTTGGAAGAAAAACGCGGTCCGGTTTTATTGGATGTATTGACATACCGTTACAGCGGTCACTCTCCTTCGGATGCGTCGTCGTATCGCTCGAAAGAAGAGGTGGAAGCTTGGGAAAAACAAGACTGTATTGCTTCGTACGGCGATCAGTTGTTGGATGCCAAGGTAGCAAGTCAAGCTGATTTGGACGCTATACAGGCAGATATTAAAACATTGATTTATGACATGTTCCTAAAATCGATCGATCCGGTTATTTCTCCGCTGATGACAAATCCTGAGAAAATTGGTGACATGATGTTCTCGAATGGTTCTGTAGATTCATTCTCTACAGCAACGCCTGATGTTTTGTTGCCATTGGCAGAAAATTCACGCGTAAAGAAAATTGCTGCTAAAGAGCGTTTTGCTTTTGATAAAGATGGCAAACCATTCAGCAAAATGAAACAATACCAATTACGCGACGGTATTTTCGAAGCCATGATGGATCGTTTCTACAAAGATGCGTCACTTATTGCTTATGGCGAAGAAAACCGCGATTGGGGTGGTGCGTTTGCCGTGTATGGAGGCATGACAGAGGCTTTGCCATACCACCGTTTATTCAACTCGCCCATTTCCGAAGCGTCTATCGTGGGTACTGCCATTGGTTACGCCATGTGTGGCGGTCGTGTAGTTCCTGAAATTATGTATTGCGACTTCTTAGGTCGTTGTGGTGATGAAGTATTTAACCAATTGCCTAAATGGCAGGCTATGAGTGGTAATGTGTTGAAAATGCCGGTGGTGCTACGTGTATCGGTAGGTTCAAAATACGGTGCGCAACACTCGCAGGACTGGACTTCGCTGGTGGCGCACATTCCGGGAATCAAAGTTTGCTTTCCTGTAACTCCTTACGATGCCAAAGGATTAATGAACTCAGCTTTGCAGGGAACCGACCCGGTTATTTACTTCGAAAGTCAGCGCATTTACGAAATTGGTGAGCAATTCCACGAAGGTGGCGTGCCCGAAGGTTACTACGAAATTTCGTTCGGCGAGCCCGATGTGAAAAAAGTAGGTAAAGATGTTACTTTCCTAACTATTGGACACACCTTGTATCCTGCATTGGCAGCTGCTAAAGAGTTGGAAGAAAAATACGGCATGACAGCCGAAGTGATTGATGCCCGTTCGTTGGTTCCATTCAACTACGAAAAAGTAATTGAATCGGTGAAGAAAACAGGTAAAATCATTGTTGCCGGCGATGCTACTGCCCGCGGTTCGTTCCTGAACGACTTTGCAGCAAACATCAACCAACTTTGCTTCGACTACTTAGATGCTCCGGTATGTGTGTTGGGTTCTCGCAACTGGATAACTCCGGCTTACGAGTTGGAAGATTCTTTCTTCCCACAAGTTAGCTGGTTCCTCGATATGATTAACGAACGCATTCAACCGCTTAAAGGATATATTGCAGGTCAAAATTTTACTGATGCTGAGTTTGTGAGAAGATCGAAATTGGGAGTGTAAAATATGCCCCTAACCCTTAAAGGGGAATAATAAAGACATTCAAATCGTGGAGTTTTTTCTGCGCTTTGAGTTGTTTTTAATTGCTTGTGGATTTATTAGTTTTTGGCTTAAAATTGCTACTTTTGTTTTTGAAAAATTTAAAGCAATTGTTAAATTATAACAAGTAATAATATGAAAACTGAGAGTCACTCAATTAACGATGTATTAGCAAAAAATGCAACTTCTTTTTTTATTCCTCCTTTTCAAAGAGCATATGCTTGGGGAAAACCTGAAATTGAAAGATATTTCAACGATGTGTTACGAATTATAGATTCAGAACTTGATAATAAACAACATGACAAGTTAGAACATTTTTTTGGGACAGTAGTTATAAAAGAAGAAAAGGCTGGTTTTGCAAACAAATCAGTAGTTGTTGATGGGCAACAAAGACTCACAACTACTTTAATTTTTTTAATTGCATTACGTGATTTAGAATTTGATGTGACAAATAAAGATTTTATTACAAAAAATTATTTGACAAATAACACTTCAACTTTTCAAGATAAAATAAAATTAAAACAAGTAACAAAAGATTGGGATTCGTATAGATCGTTAGTAAATAATATTACTCCAAAAGCAGATATAATTTATAATGCATATCAACTATTTACAAAATTATTAATTGAGAAGAAACGTTCAAACCCGATTGTTGAATTGAAGCATTATATTAATGCAATTCAAAAAATGAATGTTGCAGTTATATTTCTAGATGAACGACCATTTAAAGGTGAAGATCCTCAGATAATTTTCGAAACGCTTAATTCTTTAGGCAAGCCACTTACACTATCTGATTTAATAAGAAATTATGTTTTGCTAAATATGGACAGTGACAGCCAATCTGATGTATATGAAAAAACTTGGCATCCAAATATTGAATCAATTTTACTTGAAAGCACTTCTGACTTTTTTCGAGACTATCTTCAATTAAAAACCGTTGGATCAATAAAAGCTGTAAGCGACAATAACACAAAAGAAATTTATCATTTATTCAAGAACTTCGTTGAAAGTAATTTCAGTTCTCACAAAGATTTCATAAATGATATTGTCCGGTATGCAAAATGGTATAAATGGATAATTACAGATCATATTAATGAGTCGATATCACATAATACGACTAAAAACCGTGAAATTATTGAACTTATTAGAAATATATTTCATGATATTAAATCAGAGGCATTTAAACCATTTGTTTTAGGTTTGTTGGAATATCATCAATCAGATAAAAATGATGTTAAATTGAATGATGAATTGTTCATTTCTATCTTGGATACTATTCGAACATATTTAATTCGTCGTCGTATTTTGGGACTAACACAAGGTGAAAACAAAAGTATTGTATTGTTGAGTGATCAAATAGAAGAATTAATCAAGGGGAATATTACAATGTTGGGTTTGTTGTCTAATATGTTTTATAGAATGAGATTTCCTAATGACAATGAGATGAGAAAAGAACTTGAGACGATGAACTTCTATGAAGGGTTAAAAAAATACTCAAAGTTCATATTAGGTAAAATAGAAGAAAACAATACAAAAGTTGCTGTTGATTATCGTAATCCTAAAATAACCATTGAGCATATTATGCCTCAAAAACTTGAAAGCACTTGGAAAGAAGAGTTAGGAAAAAACTATGAATATATCCATAATACTTATTTGCATAATATTGGTAATTTAATTCTTACAGAATTTAATAGTGAGATTGGTAACAAATCATTTTCTGATAAAAAGCTTAAATTAAATACATCTAACTTAAATTACAGATTTTCTGTAATAAATAAAAATATTTGGAATGAAGAATGTATGCAAGATCATCAGTTTAATATGATTTCATGCTTTTTAGAAACATTCTCATTGCCCGATAACTTTAAAGATACATCAAATTGGAATACCACTGTATTTGAACCGACTAAATTTTCGCCACTTGATAATGATGCAGGAGATATAGCAGAAGGCAACAAACCATCTGTTTTATACATTGAAAATAAATTATTTAAGGTAAACTCATGGCAAGATGTTTTTATTCAGTTTATAAAATATCTAAGGGAAAATGAAAACTATGACTTTGATTTCATAATAGATAATCAGTTAGAACTATTGGGGAAAAATGATGTAATATTAAAATGGTCATCTTTGTCAAGAATAATAGAGAATAACATTGAAATGACAAGCCGTTACAAAACATTTGATGGAAAAGTTTGGGATAAAGTGAAAAATATTAATGAAGATGTGATTTTTTTACATATTAATATATCTACCTTAACTTGTATGAATAGAATTGCAAAAATTATGAATAAATTTAACATGCCAGATAACTCAGTAGAAATTGTTTTGAAATAGAATTACAATTAAACGATATTTAAGAATAAAAATATTAATGTTAAGTTTTGTTTGACGCACTTTCGGCATTCGTCTATCTGCAATTAAGCAAAATAAAATTTCCAATTTTCGCATTGTAAAAAAAATAACAAGCCGCAAAACAATGGGACAATTTGAAAACATACTTTGAGGTTCAGTTTTAGTACCTCAGAAAACAAATAGAAAGCGTGACGAATTGTCACAAGTTGAGGATTAAAAATTGAAAATTGCCAAAATAGAAATTTGATAAAATGAGTTGTACATAGAAATCGTACAGAAAAATTGCGATTTGTTTATGATATAACCAGTTAAACTTAAACGTACGCAAATATCGTACACTTGGAACACGAAGCGGTTAAAATTTGTAACCAGTTGTTGACAAATTGTCGACGACTGAAAATTCAAACTTTATCGAAGCAATAGGGGTACAATTTGTACCCTAGTAGAATTGAAAATTTAATAATCACATCCAATTAATCTGATACTATGACCAAAGAAACTGCTATCAAGCTATTCAATGACCGAAAAATTCGGACGCATTGGGATGAAGAACAAGAGAAATGGTATTTTTCAATTGTGGATGTTGTGGGTGTGCTTAGCGATAGCGAAAACCCGAATAATTACTGGAAAGTTCTCAAAAACCGATTGAAAAAAGAGGGTAGTGAGTTGGTTACAGTTTGTAACCAACTGAAAATGGAATCTTCCGATGGCAAATTCTACAAAACCGATGTAGCTGATACAGAACAATTATTTAGGCTTATTCAATCTATTCCTTCACCCAAGGCTGAACCTTTCAAACAATGGTTGGCACGTGTTGGAAGTGAAAGAATTGATGAAATTGAAGACCCCGAAATTGGGATTGATAGATTGATGGAGACTTATTTGCGGAAGGGTTACTCCAAAGAATGGATAAATCAACGACTCAAAAGCATTGAAATCCGAAAAGATTTGACTGACGAATGGTATGGTAAAGGAGTAAAAAAAGGACAGGAATATGCCATACTTACTGATGAAATAACGAGTGGTTGGAGTGGATTTACAACAAAGCAGTACAAAGTATTTAAAGACCTGAAGAAAGAAAATCTGCGAGACAATATGACCAACTTAGAATTGGTATTGAATATGCTTGCAGAAGCTACCACAACAGAAATATCGAAGGAGAAAAATCCGAAGACTTTTGAGGATAGCCGCACCATTGCCAAGCAAGGTGGCACAATAGCCGGCAATACACGAAAGGAAATTGAGGAGAAAACAGGCAAAACAGTTGTTTCAAAACTGAATGCAAAACAGCTAGGGACACAAGAAAAAAAGAATCTAAAATAAGCACAAGTGATAGTCTGACTTAAAGTCAGGCTATCACTACTAAATTAAGTAGTCACATGGAAAAAGTAAACGCACATCTCCACACGCCTTACTCGTTCAGTGCATTCACCGAACTGAATCAGGCACTCGATATGGCAGTTGCCGAAGGCGTAAAAGTGGTTGGCATCAATGATTTTTATTGCACTGCCGGCTACGAAGCCTGGGCGACAGGCTGTAAGGAGCGCGGCTTGTATCCGTTGTTCAACATAGAGTTTATCAGTCTGAACGAAGCCGACCAAAAAGCGGGTCTGAAAGTCAACGATCCCGGAAATCCCGGTCGAACCTACCTGAGCGGAAAAGGGCTTTCGTTTCCATTCAAACTGGCTGAACCATTCGCTACACAATTGGCCGATGTAAGTGCCGAAGCCAATGCGCAAGTAGAAGCTATGTGTGGAAAGGTAAATGAAATTCTGGCAGCAAACAATGCCGGTTTTGCGCTCGACTTCGAGTGGATTAAAAACGACCTAACCAAAGGTTCTATCCGCGAACGCCATTTGGCCAAAGCATTGCGCCTGAAAGTGTATGAAGCTAGCGGAAACGACGAAGTAAAGATTCAAGTGCTTTTTGGGAAATTATTTGCCGGTAAAGACTTGAAATCATCAATCAACGATATTGCCGGAGTGGAAAACGAAATACGCGGCAACTTGCTTAAAGCAGGTGGTGGCGCATTCGTTCCCGAGGACCCGAAAGCATTTTTGCCCATGCAAACCGTTTGTGATATAATCGTGGCTGGCGGCGGTATTCCTACTTATCCGTTTTTGGCGGACGATGCCAAGGGTGGTTATACCGATTTTGAAAACGACTTGGAACGTGTTGCAAAACAATTGACTGAGCGCGGTTTTCATTCGGTTGAATTTATCACTACCCGAAATGGTGTGGAATTGTTGGAGAAATACGCCAGCTATTTACACGAGCAGGGCTTTGTGGTTACATTTGGCAGCGAGCACAACACACCGGCTATGGAACCCATTGAACTTTTTGCACGCAACAGCACACCACTTACCGACCGTTTGTTGCAAATCAACTACGAAGGTGTTTGCGTGGTAGCTGCTCACCAGCATTTGGTGGCACAAGGTCTGCGTGGTTACGTGGATGAAAAAGGACAGGCAGACAGAAGTAAACGGGCGGAGTTTATTAAGTTGGGAGACGAATTGATAAATACCCCCTAACCCACTAAAGGGGGAATAAGAAAAAGAGCCCCTAACCCGTCAACTGACAGGGAACTATGCAAGTCCATCTTCATAATTCCTTGATAGGTAAATATAAGTTTAGAAATTCAATTTAGTATAAATAAAAATTCCCTTAATGAATTAATTTCAGAGACGAAAGTAATTTAGTTCCCCGTCAGCTGACGGGTTAGGGGCAGAAGTATTATGAATCAAATACAACAACTTATCGAAATATCGCAATTCTACGGCCGCGATAGCCGTTTTGTAATTGCAGGCGGTGGAAATACATCGTACAAAAACGCAGAAAAAATCTGGGTAAAAGCGAGCGGGTCGTCATTGGCAACCATTACCCAAGACGGTTTTGCAGTGATGGACAGAGCCAAGCTTAACCTCATGTCCGACAAAACTTACAGCACAAATGCTGCTGAACGTGAAGAGGAAGTGAAAAACGATTTGGCTGCGGCTACTTTGACCAAAGGCAAACGCCCATCAGTGGAAACGTCGATGCACAACATCATCGACTTCGCCTTTGTGGTACATTTACACCCAACCTTGGTAAACGGTTTGATGTGCGCTCAATTGTCTGAATCAGAATTTTCAGGATTAGCAAAATTGACAGAATTATTCGGAGAAAAAAATGTTTTTATTCCTTATACTGATCCCGGATATGTTTTGTTTAAAAAAGTGGAAGAAAAAATTATAGAATATCGTAAAAAATATTCTGAAAAACCACAAATTATCTGGTTACAAAACCATGGAATTTTTGTAGCTGCAAATAGTATTGTAGAAGTAAAAGTGCTTTATAC
>JAURYY010000155.1 GCA_030653695.1 Paludibacter sp.
AAGGCATTTGGACATAATTCTCTTTGGTTACCACCATGTTCAACATTAAATCAGTGTTCCATTCTTTTCCATTTCTTCACAGAAAATAGATTCGAAAACTAACCATATACCGTCAACCTTGTCTTAGAAATGAGCCATTATTTATTGTTTTACAAATAAAAAAAACGTTGGGTACAAAAGCCGATAGTCATTTAATCTTATTTACTTTTTGCAAGTAGTAAATATTCATTTTAATCAAACTTTTTCAACTCAATTTATTAATTGTAAATTGTATAACTAAAAGTACATTTATAATTCCAAATCGATATTATGTAATTCATGCCAGGGTAATCCATGCAGGTTCAATTGCTCCATAAAAGGATCCGGATTGAATTCTTCAACGTTGAACACGCCCGGCTTTTTCCACAATCCTTTCATAAACATCATAGCCCCAATCATAGCCGGAACGCCAGTAGTGTAACTTACGCCTTGAGTTCCTGTTTCTTTGTAGGCTGCTTCGTGACTGCAATTGTTATACACGTAATATGTTTTTTCCTGACCGTCTTTTATTCCTTTTATGCGACAACCAATCGAAGTCCAACCGGTATAATTTTCACCCAAATCGCCCGGATTTGGAAGAACGGCTTTCAGGAACTGAATTGGCACAATTTTTTGTCCGTTGTATTCCACTTCGTCAATACGAGCCATGCCGATGTTCTGAATCACACGCAAGTGCGTCAGATATTCCTGTCCGAAAGTCATCCAGAAACGCGCACGTTTTATCGTCGGGAAGTTTTTTACCAACGATTCTAATTCCTCATGGTAAATTATGTATGATTCCTTTGTTCCTATTTCGGGGTAATTTAACGGTTTATGAATTTCGTGTGGTTCAGTTTCTATCCATTGTCCGTTTTCCCAATATTTTCCACGTTGCGATACTTCGCGGATATTAATTTCGGGATTAAAATTGGTTGCAAATGCTTTCCCATGATCACCGGCATTACAATCTACTATATCTAAATAATGAATTTCGTCGAAGTGATGTTTAGCAGCATAAGCGGTATAAATGCTGGTAACTCCCGGATCGAAACCGCAACCTAGAATGGCTGTCAGCCCTGCTTTTTCAAACTTTTCTTTGTAAGCCCATTGCCAACTGTATTCAAAATGTGCTTCATCTTTTGGTTCGTAATTAGCTGTATCCAAATAATTTACACCGGCTTCCAAACAAGCGTCCATGATCGTTAAATCCTGATACGGTAGTGCCACATTGATGACCAACTCAGGTTTATATTCGTTCAACAGTTTTACTAACTCAGGAACAACATCAGCATCGACTTGTGCCGTTTTAATTTCTGCTCCGTAACGTTTCTTCACATCGGCAGCTATCACATCGCATTTCGATTTGGTGCGACTTGCCAACATGATTTCAGTAAACACATCCGGATTCTGAGCCACTTTGTGAGCTACAACGGTTCCAACACCTCCGGCGCCGATAATCAATACTTTTCCCATATTTAGTTTTTAATTGAGATGAATAGTTGATAATATTTATAAGTATGCAAAAATAGTGGTTTTTTTGCAGTTACAGAAGAGGTAAAAGAAAAATGAATGTTTTTTCGTATTTTTGCGATGAAAATAATTTTTCGGACTTAATGAATTATCCAAACAAAAAAATATTACCTGCCGAATGGGCTGAACAACAATGTGTTCAACTCACATGGCCATATTCAGGCACCGATTGGGCTGAAATAATCGATGAAGTAACAGCATGTTTTGTCAATATTGCCCGTGAAATCTTTAAGCGAGAAAATTTACTGATTGTATGCGTTGATACAGATAAAGTTGAAAGTTTCTTTGATGAAGAAGAGTTGTCCAATATTACCTTTGTCGAGATGGAAATAAACGACACCTGGGCACGCGATCATGGAGGAATTACTGTATTTGAAGATGGTAAACCTGTCATTTATGATTTTACATTTAATGGTTGGGGATTGAAGTTTGCTGCTAATTACGATAATTTGATTACAAGAAAACTTTACATGGCAGGAATTTTTGGTGATTCAGGTCACAAAAACTGTTTTGATTTTGTGCTGGAAGGTGGCAGCATTGAATCGGATGGTGAGGGAACTGTTTTAACAACTGCAGAATGTTTGCTTTCGGATAATCGAAATAATTTATCAGAAGATGAAGTAGAAACAAAACTGAAAGATTATTTCGGACTGAAACGGGTATTGTGGTTGAATCATGGATATTTAGCCGGTGATGATACCGACAGTCATGTGGATACTTTAGCGCGTTTTACCGATAACACTACCATTGCTTACGTTAAATGCGATGATCCCCATGATGAACATTTTGAAGAGTTGAAAAAGATGAAAAAAGAACTTCGCAGTTTCAGAACTTCTACCGGTGGATATTACAGACTAATTGCACTCCCAATGGCAGATGCGGTTTATGATGAAGATGGTGAAAGATTACCGGCTACTTACGCCAATTTTCTGATAATAAACTCAGCCGTACTTATGCCAACATATAATTCGCCGAAAGATGAAATTGCCAGGCAACAATTGCAAAAAGCTTTTCCCGATCGTGAAATAGTTGGCATTGATTGTAGAGCACTTATTAAACAACATGGTTCGTTGCATTGCGTAACGATGCAATACACCTCCTCCCAGTTCCCTCCAAAGGAGGGGGAGAGGAGCATTTAATAAGTTTTATAGAACGCAAGAACCAAGAATCAAGACAGAAAAAATTTTAATGCTTGAATAACGCTGCCGTTTTGCCACTTATTATTTTAAAATTAAGAATGAATAAGTGCCTCTTTTGGAAAAAGATAAAAACCAATAATTAAACGAATAACCTATATTAAATGCACTTTCCCCCTCCTTTTGGAGGGGGTCAGGGGGAGGACAAATGAAAATAGCATTAATTCAACAAGCAAACACAGCCGACCGCGCTGTAAATGTGGCAAAATTAGAAAAAAATATACGCTTATCTGTTGCAAAGGGTGCTCAATTGATCGTATTGCAAGAGTTACATAATGGATTGTATTTCTGTCAGACAGAAGACACGAAAGTTTTTGAACAAGCCGAAACCATTCCCGGAGCATCAACTGAATCGTTTGGTAAAATAGCCAAAGAACTGAGCGTGGTGATTGTACTTTCGTTGTTCGAAAAACGGGCTGCAGGATTGTATCACAATACGGCTGTAGTGCTTGAGAAAGATGGGACCATAGCCGGTAAATACCGCAAAATGCATATTCCCGACGATCCGGCTTATTACGAAAAATTTTATTTCACGCCCGGAGATTTAGGTTTTGAGCCTATACAAACCTCGGTAGGGAAACTTGGCGTGATGGTTTGCTGGGATCAGTGGTACCCTGAAGCAGCCCGACTTATGGCAATGTCCGGAGCGGAATTACTGATTTACCCAACCGCCATTGGTTGGGAAAGTGCTGATACTGAAGAAGAAAAAATGCGTCAGACCAATGCCTGGATTACCGTTCAGCGCGGACATGCAGTGGCAAACGGATTACACGTGATTTCTTGCAATCGCACGGGCTATGAACCTGATCCTTCGGGCGTAACCAATGGCATTCAATTCTGGGGAAACAGTTTTGTAGCCGGACCGCAGGGTGAATTGATTGCTCAGGCAACGAACGATAGTGAAGAAAATCTTGTGTTGGAAATTGATTTGCAGCGTTCGGAAACAGTTCGGCGGATTTGGCCATTTTTCCGCGACAGACGGATTGATGCATTCGGTGATTTAACTAAAAGATGGAGAGAGGAATAATGTGCCAATGTGCCAATATGCCAATGATCCAATATGCCAATAAAAAAACCGGTTTTGTATATTAAAAACCGGTTTTTATATTTTTTTATCAGTAATATTACCACGAAAACGCTGCTCCGGCTAAAGCATTTATGCCCTGAACTTCGTAACCGTAAAAATGCTGATAATGACTGTTTAATAAATTATTTACTTTGCCGAATACCGTGAACCAATTGCTGTACGAATAAGATGCTGCAAGATTAACATCGACTATCGGTTTCATTCTCATTGTTTTGTCATTGAACTTGGCAAATCGCTCACCTTCAACAAAAACATTGGCTGACACATTGAAATTATTGGTTATTTTGACATCCGCACTCAAACTTGCTTCGTATGTTGGTTTCAGTCCTGTTAATTCAGATACATTTACTGTCCAGTTGTTATATGCTCCTTTCAGTTCAAGATTGATAAAGTTGAAGATATTGTAATTTGCTCTCACTCCCACTTTCAGCAGCGATGCTCCGCTATACATAATATTAAAGCGGTTGGTAAATAAGATAGAATCCTGACCCGGAACGGTTGTTGATGCATACTCTTTGTTTACAAAAAAGTACTCGTTATCAATTATCCGATAGTTTATATAACCATCAATCAACAGATTATAAACGGGTTTCAACTTTATTCCGGCATAAAAATTAACTGGTGTATAAGTATCTTTTACGCGGAGGTCTGAATAAAGATAACGGTTTTCGGAAAACATCTCGTTCATTGCGTTCACTTTGTAGTCGCCGCCCACACCTGCATATAAAGCAACGAATTTCGGAACTATTCTCCATTCGGTATGTATATCGGGCGAAGGATTAAAAGCCTTGCCATGTACAAAGGAAAAACTGGATTTCACTCCTAATCTGACATTGAAATTGGCTCGCTCGATGCTGTAAAAAGGATTCATCACAAAGACCGAATAGGCATCCCAAAAATTAACAACGGCATTATTATCTGACTTGTACATCAGGTTTATCAACTCCAAGTCAACACCAACACGGTTTTTTGCATTTTGGGTATTAAAGCCGGCTTTGGTGTGAATGATATTTTCGGTCAGTCCATTACGCGAATCGAATGATTTGAATTTTACTTCGGCGTTGTAAATTAAATCTGATGTATTGGGCAATGATTTTACACCAAAATAAGTATTAAACCGCCAAAACACTTCATTAGCTGCCATATTTGCTATTTCATTCAACTTAAATGCTTGTGCAGTACGGTTTATTCTCACCAAATTCTGTTCGGTGTACGATTCTGTTCCGTAAATTGTTTTAAGTTCATTTAAATTCACCGCTGAAATATCTCCGCCTTTTACGCCGTAATTATAATTTTTTCCGTAATATTTCAGATATTCATGTCCCAATCCGATGCCTGCATAAATATCTGTATTTTTATAATACTTATTTAAAGTTAA
>JAURYY010000156.1 GCA_030653695.1 Paludibacter sp.
CAACTGATTGTAAAATCTCAGTTGGGTTTATTGTTTAAAAAGAAGCCTTATTTGTCAAGTTGATAATTGCTACTTGGCAACTCTTTCTAACCATTTTACCATGGCAAGCATGACTAACATTGAAATAAGACATACTGCTACAAATACAGTCCATGTAATGGATATGGAGATGTTTTCGTACATCATAGCGCCCAGGAATAGTGAGAAGTTACCTACTGCAGTTGCAGTAAGCCAGCCACCCTGCATTAAACCTTGCATGTGAGGAGGAGCTACTTTTGATACGAAAGATAAACCGAGAGGAGAAATAAATAATTCGGCCACTGTCAGAATAAAATAGGTAGCAAAAAGCAACCAGGGTGTTACTCTTGCAGCATCAGTAAGTCCACCTTGAGCCGTTACATCGTTCAACAATGGTAACCCGATTGAACCTACAGCCATAACCACAAAAGCCAAAGCAGCAATACCCATACCGATGGCAATTTTCTTGGGGGTCGAAGGTTCTTTTCCTTTTTTAGCCCTGGCAGCGAAAATAGCGATAATGATAGGCGTTAAAAATACAACAAGGAAAGGATTGATGGATTGGAAAATTTCAGCTGAACTAAATACTCCGCCAAGCAACGTGTAATCTTTGGCAAACATGGTAAGCGTTAGTCCGTTTTGGTGAAACGAGAACCAAAAGAAAATTACAATGCCAAAAACAACCATGAGGGCGTAAATACGTTGTTTTATTTCTTTGGCATTCTTCCTGATTTCTTCGGCCGAGATATTGGTTGCTGCTTTTACTTTTGATATTGGTGCAGGCAAATGGCGTTTTGTGGAAAGGAAAATAATCAATGAAATTCCCATTGCTACTACAGCTGTCAGAAAAGCATAATGAAAACCGGTATTGAAAGCATGAAGATAGTTAGTTGAAAAAGACGAAAGATCAACAGGCAATACTCCGTTCGAAACTGCTGTTGCCAGTTCGCTGAAACGTCCGTTTATGACATCATTCGTCATTTTATTGTCAAGATATTGATGACAAAGCCCGGGAAGGTCCGCGTTGTAAGCATAACCCTGCATTTTTACGAAGGTATTGCGAACCCAAGTTGCCATAAATGGTGCAAACATGGCTCCGATATTGATGAACATGTAAAAAATCTGGAACCCTGAGTCGCGTTTGTTACGGTATTCATCGTTGTCGTACATTTGGCCAACTAAAGCTTGCAGATTGCCTTTGAATAATCCATTTCCGAATGCGATAACAAGCAAAGCAGCTAAAGCAATATACTTCGTGGTTATAAGTGCAGGAATTGACAGCAGCACGTATCCAATAGACATAATAAAAAGTCCGGCAATAATGGTTCCCTTGTAGTTCCTGAGTTTGTCGGCAATTATTCCGCCTACAAGAGCCAAAATATAAATAGCCCCGTAAAAAATTGAATACAGAGTTCCGGCTTCAGTTCCCGAAATATTGAACTTTGACATTAGAAATAATGTCAGGATAGCCATCATGGTATAAAAACCGAATCGCTCGCCCATATTGGCAAGTGCTGCTGGGATGAGACCTTTAGGATGATTCTTGAGCATAAATTTATTTTTTTTAATTGTTGTTTTTTTTGATTTTTTTGCAACGGCAAATATAGTAAAAAGGTTTTAATATGCAAAAATTATACATTGTCGCAGTTTATGAGTTGGGTTTCATAATTACCCCGATATTTTTCCGTCCATCCACTTTGATTACTATTGGTTTGTCGAATCTGACATGCCGAATGTATTGCGATTCGAAAACAGCAGGTTCTGCATTCAAAAAATCGGTATCATAACTCCCATCATTTTGAAATGGATTAATTGTAAAGTACGAAACTCCCAACGAAGTCAAATTTTGAAAAAAATGCGTTCCCTGGCTCGGATCGATCCGATATTGCGATAAACCCGATTCGACGATAACCCGTGCATTGCTGATATGAGGCCATTTCACGGGTATTCCCAACCAAGGGTCGCTTGAGCCCCAACGACCTGGACCAACAAGTATATATGGTCTATTTTCGCTAAGCATAAGGCGATTCAGTTTTTCGATTTCGTACATGATAAACTGATTTTTCGATGCACTGAATGCTTCCGGCTTTACATACACTATATCGTAAATATCATTGGTAATTCCATGCCCAAGTGCATTACTACAAGTGATAATAGTTTCTTTTTCAGGTATTGAACTTAAATTTTCATTCAACATTTCACGACTGTCGACAATGGGACGAATTTGCAACAGATAAAAAACATGTTGTTTTGCGGGTGAATAATCTAAATTTACGGCAAATTCAATTTCTACAGGGCGTCCCATTTCATGTTGTGCTACATGGAGAAGATTTTTTAATACTTCGGCAAGTGGAAAAACATTGTGTTTTAATATATTAGCAAAAGTAATAATTTTTCTCCCTTCATATATTCCATCTCTTATGCATTCGTTTTGAGGATCGAAAGTGGAGGCAATATATTTCAAAGTACCATCAGAGAGTGCCTCATTCACTCTTAATTTTAATAAATTAAATCCATCATCAGTTTTAGGGATGGTACAATTATGTGTTAAATCAAGGGCGTTGAAGTAGTTTTGCGTTTCGCGAAGCGCTAAATCTAACGTGCTGGTTTGTAACGCATTTTCGGGATACTCTGGCGAGAATCTGAGCGAAACGCCGCCATCAACAATATATTTACCTAAACCCATGGCAATGTTAACAATACCCTCTTCGGGTCGCTCTGACCCTAAAGGATAATAATTCAGCGATCGGGCAACACCCGAAAATGAAGGATAATAACGTGTATTATATGTGTTTCCACAAATCTCCTGAAGAACTATTGCCATTTTTTCTTCGTCAATCACATTTTTTGTGGCTGTCATGTAACTTTTGCTGTCGCGGTAAAAAACCGAAGCATACACTGCTTTTATTGCTTCGGTAATTGTAACCAGCATTTGGGTTTTACTCACTGCATTGTGAGGAACCATATAGGTAGAGTAAATTCCGGCAAAAGGTTGATAATGTGAATCTTCGAGCAAGCTTGATGAGCGAACTGCTATGGGAGTATTGATTGCCCCCAGAAAAGCAAATAAATCGGCAATTAAATGTTGGGGTAAACGTGCTTTCAGAAAATGCTTGAGGATTTCTTCATCGTCAATATCGGATAGGGCTATCGGATATAAATGGTTCATTTCCATGAATTCAGCAAATAATTCGGTACAAATTACAACAGTTTTTGGAATTTTGACCCGTGTGTTTTCAAAAGTTTCGAAAACATCATTGTGCTTAATCATAGCGTCCATAAATGCTAAACCACGTCCTTTACCACCCATCGAGCCTTCGCCGATGCGGGCAAAATTTGAGTACTGATCGAACCTGTCGCGTTGAAAAACTGCAACTATTCCCTGATTTTTGATTTTACGATAATGAACTATAGCATCGAAAATCACTTCTTTAATTTTTTGCATATCTACATCCATTTCACCATCAATAGATATGTTTTTTAAAAATTCAGCCAACGGAAACATGGCTCGAGAGTACAACCAACGGGAGATATGATTGCGCGAAACATGATAAAAAAGCGTTGCATCACTGATTTTGAAAATTGAATCCTGCAATGCCTTTAAATTATGAATTCTCGCTTCTACCTCGCGAGTTTCGGGGTTGATAAACAAAAAGTCTCCAAATCCAAAATCGTTTGTAATTTTTTCCCGCAATTCAATATTAAATGTTTTTGAAAGTTTATTAATAAATGAAGCGTTTAATTCATCGGCAAAAATTTTGTTTTCAATATTGGTCGATTGAATGATGATGGGGATATACTTATCGTTTAAACGTATTTCTTGACAAAGATTTATACCCGCCATTTTATTTTTAACTCCATTCTGATTGAAACTGACATCTGAAATCACCCCGATCATGTTTTGTTTATATTTGTTGTATATTTCCAGTGCTTCTTCGTAAGTGCGCGCTAACATGATTTTGGGGCGTCCACGCATTCGCAGCATTTGTTCGTGTTCGTTCAATGCTTCGGTCATGAATGAACGGGATTGTTTAAAAACGAATTTAAATAATTGAGGTACTATGGAAGAGTAAAAACGAATTGAATCTTCGACAAATAAAATAACCTGTACCCCAACTGATTCTACATCTTCTTCCACATTCATCAGGTCTTCAATCAGCTTAATGATGGCTAATAAAATATCGGCATTGCCTAACCAGCTGAAAACATAATCGATGGCACTTAAATCCTCGTTGGCAATACGTTGCGAAACCGAATTTGAGAAGGGTGTAAGTACGATAATGGGTATTTCGGGAAATTGCTTTTTTACATCTTTTGCCCATTTAAAAGGATTTATACTATCGCCGCTTGGCATCGAAATTATGATATCGAAATTACGCTCCAATAGCATTGCGTTGGCTTCTGTTTCGTCGGAAACAAGAGTAAAGCGCGGTGGATATCTTAGCTGTAAAGAGGTATATTCATTAAAAATCAGCTCATCAATCCGCCCGTCTTCTTCAAGAATAAATGCATCGTACTTACTGGCATAAAGCAGTACATTGTAAATACGATGTGTCATCAGGTTTGCAAACGATGTATCTTTAAAATAAAGTTTATTTATGTTGATTGATTTCATAAATTATTCATTTGTAATATTTTATATATTTTTGTTTTTTGGTAGTCTGCCTGAAAAAAATAATTTTTTAGTTTGGTTTGTGTTTTAAATAAATAAATTTTCAAAATGATTATTTTCAAGTTGAAAAATTATTTACAAAAAAAAAATTTCTCAAAAATACGCCAAAAAATTTGATTTTGACAAATAAAATGATTAAACTTGCATGATAAACGAATTGTAAGTACATTGTTGTTTGTAACTTGTTTATTACTATTTTATCTAAATATAAATGGTTAAATAGTGCGAATAATATGACATAATGATAATATGTGCACTTAAACGTATCAATTTTTCGGAACTAACTCATACATAAAAATAAAAATTTTGGTTAATCATTAAAAAACAAAATATGAATATTGAAAAACTGATTCAATCGCTTGAGGCAAAACATCCGGGCGAAAATGAGTACATTCAGGCTGTAAAAGAAGTACTTGAAACAATAGAAGAAATGTACAATGAACATCCGGAGTTCGAGAAAGCGAAAATTGCTGAGCGGCTTGTAGAGCCCGATCGCATTTTTACATTTAAAGTGCCGTGGGTCGACGACCGAGGTGATGTGCAGATCAATCTGGGTTACCGTGTACAATTCAACAATGCTATCGGCCCTTACAAAGGTGGATTGCGTTTTCACTCTTCTGTTAATCTTTCCATTCTTAAATTTTTGGGTTTCGAACAAATTTTTAAAAATGCACTCACCACATTACCCATGGGCGGTGCCAAGGGAGGATCTGACTTCAATCCGCGTGGAAAATCGGATGCTGAAGTAATGCGTTTTTGTCAGGCATTTATGATTGAATTGTGGCGTTATATCGGACCCGAAACTGATGTGCCTGCCGGCGATATTGGTGTAGGTGGACGCGAAATAGGCTATTTGTACGGAATGTACCGAAAATTAGCGCGCGAAAACACAGGCGTTTTAACCGGTAAAAATCTTGAGTTCGGAGGTTCGCTTATTCGTCCCGAAGCTACCGGATTTGGTGGATTATATTTTGTAAACCAAATGCTCGAAACCGCCGGTATCAGTATTAAAGGAAAAACCGTAGCTCTTTCGGGATTTGGAAATGTGGCTTGGGGAGCTGCCCTGAAAGCTACCGAAATGGGGGCAAAAGTTGTAACAATTTCAGGTCCGGATGGTTACATTTACGATGAGAATGGAATTTCGGGCGAAAAAATCAATTACTTGCTCGAATTACGGGCTACTTGTAATGATATAGTTGCACCTTATGCCGAAAAATTCGGAGCTGTATTTGTATCCGGTCGTCGCCCATGGGAAGTGAAGGTTGATATTGCTTTGCCCTGTGCCACACAAAACGAACTGAACGAAGAAGATGCCGGACATTTGATACAAAACGGTGTGATTTGCGTGAGCGAAATATCGAATATGGGTTGCACTCCCGAAGCCATTGCACTGTTATTGAAAAATAAAATAATGTATGGACCCGGAAAAGCGGTTAATGCCGGCGGGGTAGCCACTTCGGGACTCGAAATGACCCAGAATGCCATGCATCTTTCGTGGGTTGCAGCCGAAGTAGATGCCAAACTCCAGCAAATTATGAACGAAATACATGCTCAGTGTGTAACTTACGGTCGCGAACCGGATGGATATATCAATTATATGAAAGGTGCCAATGTGGCAGGATTTCTGAAAGTTGCCAAATCAATGATTGCTCAAGGGATTATTTAAAATGACTATCGGCTTTTGTACCCAACGTTTTTTTTTATTTGTAAAACAATAAATAATGGCTCATTTCTAAGACAAGGTTGACGGTATATGGTTAGTTTTCGAATCTATTTTCTGTGAAGAAATGGAAAAGAATGGAACG
>JAURYY010000166.1 GCA_030653695.1 Paludibacter sp.
CACTCACGTTCCATTTCCAATTGACCGATTTTGGCATAAAGCGTAGTGCGTTCATTCTCAAAATCTGTTTCATTCTTGCTGTTTCCCGAAGCAAAAACCTCCGATGAACGATCTAAAAAATCCTTTTTCCAATTAGAAATCATCGTTGGATGTACTCCATAACGCGAACTGATTTCTGATAAACTCTCCCGCTCCTTTATTGCGGCAAGGGCGACTTCGGACTTGAATGCCGAAGTGTACTTCTTTCTTGTCTGTTTCATGACCACAAATTTAATCATTTTTTTAGCTTAACTAGTGGTACTAATTTTGGGGAGTATTATAGTTCCTCTCAAACCTTTTGTTCCAGGCACTTCCCAAAGGAATGGAAATATAAAGAGGGACTTAGTTTATTAAAATATTTGATTTCTGTTTCTTGGTTAATGATTAAACTTCAAAGTGATTTACTCCCTTTAAAATTAAACAATTATTTCAACATAAAAAATCAGCGGCTAAAAATTTTAGTTGCTGATTTTTTTTGCAATTATTAATTTGTAACCAAAATTTTACACAAATTATTTTACAAATTCAAAACTATGTCGTATGTTTGCGTCATTAAACACAAACACAATGAGAAAACCCGAAGTATTTGATAATGAACTACAAGAATTGGCAAACTTTGCCAAAGTAATTTCGCATCCTGCCCGATTAGCCATTTTAAAGTATCTGGCAGAAACTAAAACCTGTATTTCGGGCAATATTTCGGACAAGTTACCATTGAGTCGTACCACCGTTTCGCAGCATTTAAAGGAATTGCGCAATATGGGGCTGATTCATGGCGAAATTGATGGATTGAAAATTAATTATTGTTTGTGTGGGTCAACTATCAATTCGAATCTTGAAAAATTTGAAGAATTTTTCAACCAAATAAAAACAGCTGATAACAATTGTGAAACCGTTTGCTAAACTTCAAACTTTAAACATTTCAAACTTTTTAAAACATGAAAGTATTAATTCTTTGTACAGGAAACTCTTGCCGCAGCCAAATGGCACACGGATTTTTACAATCGTTCGACTCATCCATTACCGTTTGTTCGGCTGGCACACAAGCTTCAGGCAAACTCAATCAAAAAGCAGTTGCTGCCATGAAAGAAGCCGGAATAGACATTAGTCATCACACTTCCGATTCGGTAGATAAATACCTAAAAAATGAATGGGATTATGTAATCACCGTTTGTGGTGGAGCTAACGAAGAATGTCCTGCTTTTTTCGGCAAAGTAAAACACCGATTACACATTGGGTTTGATGATCCAAGTCATGCAGTAGGAACAGATGAATTTATTTGGAGCGAATTTATTCGTGTCCGCAACGAAATTAAAAATGGTTTCTTTCAGTTTTACGCAGAACAAATAAAGCCACAATTATGATATTCTACATTATCAAAGTGTTACTATCGTTGGTGACTTTACTGGCCATTTCGGAGATCTCTAAACGCAGTACAACCATGGGCAGTATTCTGGCATCCATTCCGCTTGTATCGCTGCTGGCTTTTGTGTGGATTTACATCGATACGGCTAAAATTGCAGAATTGTCCCAGGGGATTTTTTGGCTGGTAATGCCGTCGCTGATTTTCTTTATTCCTTTTCCTGTTTTGCTGAAAAAGAATGTGGATTTCTGGTTGTCGATGGGTATTTCACTCACAATTATGGTAATAGGCTATTTTGTTATGCTGTTTATTTTGAAAAAATTTGGAATAAACATTTAAGTTACAAAGCTATGAATGCAAAAGATTTAAAATTTGTTGTGCAGGAACGATACAGTTCAATTGCTCAACAGTCAAAAATTCAGAACGAAACTTCCAGCTGTGGTGGTGTTGGCGGTTGTTGCACCATCGATTATGCAGTTTTTGCAGAAAGTTACGACAAAGAAAAAGGATATAATCCTGAAGCTGATTTGGGTTTGGGTTGTGGTGTTCCAACACAATTTGCCAATATTAAAATTGGCGATTCAGTGCTCGATTTAGGCAGTGGCGCAGGAAACGATTGCTTTGTGGTACGTGCCATTGTGGGCGAAACCGGCAAAGTAACAGGAATAGATTTTACCGATGCCATGCTCGTAAAAGCCCGCAAAAACAACGAGAAATTAGGTTTTACAAATGTAGAATTTATAAAAGGTGATATTGAAGTAATGCCATTTGATGACAATCAATTCGATGTGATTGTTTCAAATTGCGTGTTGAATTTAGTTACTGATAAAACAAAAGCGTTTGCAGAGATGCTTCGTGTATTAAAACCGGGCGGACATTTTTGTGTATCGGATGTTGTTATAAAAGGCGAATTGCCTGAGAAACTTCAACAAGATGCTGAAATGTATGCCGGATGCGTGTCGGGAGCAATCGATATCAACGAATATCTGAAAATTATTAAAAATACTGGTTTTAAGAGTATTGAGATTCACAAGCAAAAGGAAATTGAAATTCCTGAGGAAATTCTTAAAGAATATCTCAATGATATGGAAATTCAACAGTTCAAAAATAAAGAAATTGGTATTTTTAGTATTACTGTTTCTGCTAAAAAATATAAATTATGAGTAAAATTCAAGGAATATCCTTTTTTGACCGCTACCTGACACTCTGGGTGGCTTTATGTATCGTAACAGGAATTGTCATCGGAAAATTACTTCCCTTTGTTCCTGAAACATTTGGGAAGTACGAATATGCTAATGTTTCGATTCCGATAGCCATTTTGATTTGGGTCATGATTTTCCCCATGATGCTTAAAATTGATTTTGCAAGTGTGGTAAATGCCGTAAAAATGCCTAAAGGTCTTACTATAACATTGGTTGTAAATTGGTTAATTAAACCTTTTACCATGTTTGGTATTGCATGGTTGTTTTTTTATGTCATTTTCAAAGCATTTATTCCGGCTGATGTAGCCAAAGAGTATCTTGCCGGAGCAGTGCTTTTGGGTGCAGCACCTTGTACGGCTATGGTTTTCGTATGGAGTCATCTCACAAAAGGAAATCCGGCTTATACATTGGTACAAGTTGCCATAAACGATTTAATAATTTTGGTAGCATTTATACCCATTGTAACGTTACTTTTAGGAGTAAGTGGAATTACAATTCCGTGGAACACCTTAATACTTTCTGTAGTGCTTTTTGTAGTGATACCGCTAATTTTGTCGATGATTACCCGCCGGTTTGTCATAAAAAGCAAAGGCATTGAATATTTCGAAAAAGTATTTTTAAAAAAATTTACCGGCACTACCATTTCAGGTTTATTATTGACTTTAATTATAATATTCTCGTTTCAGGGCGAAAAAATTTTGCAAAGTCCGTTTAATATTTTGTTGATTGCCGTTCCTCTAATTATTCAAACTTTCTTTATTTTCTTTGTAGCCTACGGTTGGGCAAAAGTATGGAAACTACCGCATAACATAGCTGCGCCTGCTTCGATGATTGGTGCAAGTAATTTCTTCGAACTGTCGGTGGCAGTGGCTATTGTTTTGTTCGGAATGAACTCTGGAGCTACGCTTGCTACTGTGGTGGGTGTTTTGGTAGAAGTGCCGGTAATGCTCACACTGGTAAAAATTGCTAATAGAACAAGAGATAAGTTTGGAACGAGTTAGGAAAAGAATTTTTTCCGTTTTTGTTTCAATTACGGCAATGCATTTGAAGTAGTAATTGGTCTGTTGGTAGAAATTTAGGTAATGATTGGATTGGTGAATCAGGCATTTTGGTTTAAAAGGAATGGTTTTAATCAAAACGGAGTAAGTATTTTAAAATAATTGACAAAAATACGCTAACCGAATTTTCGCAATACCTTTTCCAATACACCCAAATAATAAAAAGGCATATTTATCAGTTTAAATTCTTTTCCGGCAGGAGTTTTCACCATATCCACCGATAGTGCTTGCGACCAAACCCTAACAGCAGTAGTGTGTGGCGTTTGATCCATAAAAAGATGCAAAGACCGTAAATGTGCATTGTTCCCTGATTTTACTTCTATGGGTATAAGTTTGCCATCGAAAACCACTATAAAATCCACTTCTGCATCCGACCCCTCTTTGTTTCGCCGCCAATAGTTGCGCTTTGCCGATACAAAGTTGTTGAGCGTTAGTAATTCTTGAGCCACAATATGTTCTGCTATTTTTCCTCGCCACGCATCCTGTATGTTTTGCACCGAAAACACTTCTTGTTGAATGTTTGATGCAAAGTTGACCAGACCTGTGTCCAACCATATCAACTTTGGTTTTTTCCTATAGTCCGAAAGTATCGGCAATTTGGTTTCGGATGTAGGATATACAAGCTCCAACAATAAGGCTTTTTCGATGGTGCGAAAAGCAATGCCCATTTCGCGCGATTTAAAATTGCTACCACCAAACTTTTCAAAACTAACGGTTTCACCCGCATAAGCCCATCCCGTTTCGAGAATATGCCGTACAACCTTTGTAGCGGTATCGTTTAGGGCATATTTTTCGACATCGTCTTTGTACGACTCCAATAATGACCGGTAAATAGTTGCCACCGACAAAATATCTCTGTGCTCGGCATACTGCACAATGGCTGCCGGCATACCACCTACCAAAGCGTAATTGTTGAAATGTCGCATAACACGCTCATGTATCGGGTCTACATGAAGAGAAGTGATAAGCTCGGCATCGAATGTTTCGCCTATTCCGTTCAGAAATTCCAAAAAACCACAAGGGCGCATAGCCATATATTCCACCCTACCCACCGGAAACGAAATATGTTGTGTGTTGAGCAAACTTTCTAATAACGAACCGGCTGCAACAACATGAATATGATTTGCCTCTTCATAAAAATAGCGCAACATAGCTACTGCTTTTGGTGAATTTTGAATTTCGTCAACAAACAATAAAGTGGGTTGATTTTCTACTTTTTTTCCATTGAACAGGTGAATGGCAATAAGCAATTCGTTCACATTGTTGTAACGTTCAAAAAGATGTTTGTCGGCGTCTTTCTCTAAGTTTAATTTCAAAAAAACCGCATACTCTTTTGCAAACTCATTTACTAAAGTAGTTTTGCCAACCTGACGTGCACCGCGTAAAATCAATGGTTTGCGGTTTTCACGCTGCTTCCAGGCTCTTAATTCATTAATTATCAATCTTTCAATCATAGTATTTTGCTTTAATAATTAGTGCAAAGATACACAATTGTTATAAACTGACGTCATAAATTAAAATAATATGTAATAAACTGACGGTAAAAATAAAATAATTTTGTAACAAACAGACGGCAAGACAAATAATCAAACCAGACATTCAGGCTTGAAAACGAGGATATAAAATAAAGCAGCTACTCCATAATACAAAAGATTTTCGTCTCTTTTCAATCTACCGTTTTTGACATCAATTCCGGTGAAGCTTTTGCAGCAGTTATTGGCCTGTTGGTGGAAGTTCCGGTCATGATTGGGTTGGTAAACGTGGCTTTCTGGTTTAAGAAAAAGTGGTTTTAGTACTATATTTTTTCAAACTTTTCCAAAATTATTAACTTTTGAAAAATTAAGAAAACTTTTTCTATCCTGGAGTAAATTCTAAAGGTATAGAAATCTGACATACTATTGCCTGTTATTCATTGTTTGAGCCACCAATCCAGCCGTATTCTTAACACCGGTTTTATGAATTAAATGATCGCGATGTTTCTTGCAGTTGCTATGCTGATAAACAATTCTTTGGCTATTTCTTTGTCAGTTTTACCTTGTATTATTAAATTCAGCACATCTTTTTCACGTTTCGAGCAGTTGCATAATTTCAAATCGTGTTTCAGCTTATGTGTTTCTCGTAACGCAGAAGCTAATTGGTTATCGCATTTCATTTTATCGGTTATGTCGATGGCAACAACCAACATTTGCCGCACCGAACCATCGTCGAAAGTGCTCAATGGAATACAATTGCCATAAAGCCAATTGTATGCGTTGAGTTGTTTGTTTTTAAACCGATACATTCCCGCAAAAATAGTTTCGGAAGTACCCGCAAAAGCCAATTTTATACTTTCTGGTATCACTTCCATATCATCGGGATGGATATATTCGGTAAAAAAACCGTAACCCATTGCAGTTATTTCCCCGTCCTACCGGACATGCTCATTAAATGTATAAAAGCTACGGACTGCCACCGGGATTTGCCGTTTGGTTTACCAAGAATCCCAGTTCTTGTTTTTTTTTGGACCTGCCTGCGGTAGGCAGGTTTTATAATCCGGTAGCATATCCGGCTGTAAAACAGATTTCTTATTTCGGATTACAAATCCTGATATTACAGAAGGCGGGATTGCAAATCCCGCCGACCATTCCTCAAACTTTCCTTAATTTAATTAATGACATATCCGAATCGTCAGGCTTGCTTCCTTCTCGGTAGCTTTCCATAAGTACCACGGAACTGTAAGTCTTGGTCTTGGTTTTTTTTATATTCGCTGAATAAACATCCTGATATTCAAATATATTTAACATTCTGTAACTTGAAGTTCCGATATAAGTTAATTATAAGTTAATATACGTAAAAGACAACTTATATTTGTTTGTATTTGAGTAAAAAAACATATCTTTGATAATCTTGTAGTATTATTATGAGATAATTAAGAATATGGATTTCAGATTTCTTATCTAAAATTTCAAGCACATGGATCAATATATTAGTAATGATATTACCAGAATTCTTATTGCTACTATTTCTTTTATCGGAATACTTGTAATTGTATTCTTCATTTACAGAAAATTATTTCGGCTTCTCAAGAAAAGAACTATCAAAACGACTCGTAAATCCGATAATTTTATTATAGAGCTATTTAGAATCCCTGCGTTGAGTATTATTTATTGGGTTC
This sequence comes from Paludibacter sp., assembly GCA_030653695.1. Lineage (GTDB taxonomy): Bacteria > Bacteroidota > Bacteroidia > Bacteroidales > Paludibacteraceae > Paludibacter. Next base: position 6,817 of record JAURYY010000166.1, read on the forward strand.
TTTTAAGTCTTTTTACGCATATATTCCTTAGGCAATTTCCATTTTATGCATATTGGCTACATATCAACACGCTATTACTTATTTTTTCAATAGCTTGGATTTGCATACAGTTTACCCGGGCTGGCGAATATTATTTACAATCGCACTTTGACATTGGGGTTTCCGATAACCTGCATGCACGTAAAAGGCTTACTCAACTCAAAGTATTTAAAGGTATAACAAATTCAATTATTATAGTGCTTGCAATAGCTATAAGTCTTTTGACTTTTAAAGAAGTGAGGACTTTGGGATTAAGTTTACTAACCTCTGCCGGGATTTTTGGGATAATTATTGGTTTTGCGGCTCAAAAGAGTATAGCCATGTTCCTTGCCGGAATACAACTTGCCATTACTCAGCCCATCAGGCTTGACGATGTAGTTATCGTAGAAAATGAATGGGGAAGAATTGAAGAAATTACGTTGACTTTTGTGGTGGTTAAGATATGGGACGAGAGAAGGTTGGTGCTTCCCGTAACGTGGTTTCTCGAAAAGCCATTTCAAAACTGGACGCGGACTTCGGCCCAAATAACAGGTACTATTTTTATATACGTTGATTACAGTTTCCCTGTAGAGCGTATTAGGGAAGTCCTACCTGATATGTTGAAGAAAAATCCGGATTGGGACGGTCGGTTCTGGAATGTTCAGGTGACAAAAGTAACTGAGCAATACAAGGAAATCAGATTGATGCTAACAAGTGCCGACTCTGCTAAAAACTGGGATTTAAGAGCAGCTATTAGAGAGGAACTTATTGATTTCATTAATGTTAATTACCCAGATGTATTTGCTAAGATAAGAATTAAAAAACAGGTACTTTAAAAACAAACTGTAACCAAACTAAATATGGCAGATATTTTAGAGATATACAAACAAGCAAAAAACAGATTAATCCTACTCGACTATGATGGTACTCTTGTTGACTTCACGCCTGTGCCGGAAGATGCAGTACCATCCATTGAGTTGTTATATATCTTGCGTAGAATAGCGTCCACACCAAACACCAAACTAATTATTATTTCTGGTCGAAATCAAAATGACATCGAAAATTTTGTAGGCGAACTGCCCATTGATATTATTGCTGAACATGGAGCAATGCTGAAAAAACAGGGAAAATGGCAAAAACAAAACATCGATATCAGCGCATGGAAAGAACCTGTTTTGGCAGTATTAAATGAAACTTCATCATCCTGCCCGGGGTCATTTGTTGAAGAGAAGACCTTTTCTTTAGCGTGGCATTATAGAAATGCAGAGACAGGTTACGAACACGCACGAAAATTAATCAACACTTTAGAAAATATCAATTTGTTTTACAACTTCAAAATATTAGATGGAAATAAAGTAGTGGAAATAAAGAGCATCGAAATTGGCAAGGGAAAAGCTACTAAATATCTCGTTGAAAAAAAAAATTATGATTTTATTTTATCCGTTGGTGACGATAAAACGGATGAAGAAATGTTTGAATTTCTTGTAACTCATCCCGAAGCCATAACCATTAAAGTTGGAGAAGGAAATACCATGGCAAAATATCTGCTTGAGAATGTAGACAATGTTATAAAAATGTTAAAAAGACTCTTATGAAACTAAATATAGCCCTTATTTTATCAATTATTATTGCTGTTGGACTGGTGACAGTAGGTTTTACGCTTTATCAGATTTCATCCGAGAGAGCAAAACTCAACAATGAGCTTGAAATACGTACTACACAGATTGCTGAAGAAGTGTTTCAAAACAACAAAAATACGTTTGAGCATATCAATCAGGAAAACATAGAGAATTATATAGACAGTATAAGTAGTAAGTATAAGCTAATTGGCATTGCAATTTATTACAGCAATGATAGTATCATAATCAACAAGGCCTCACGTAGTTTAATTGAATATTCTAAGGATAACATATCACAATCAATAGTTGCCGACAGTACGATAGGAAGTTTCATTACTGTACATGGCAAGAATATTTATCAATATATCAAACCAATGAATGATGGTTTGATAAATAAGAATATATCGAATAAATCTATTGTGTTTTATGCGGATGCTGAATATATCGATAATTTAATCGGCAGTATTTGGGTACGTAATTTCATGCGCTGGTTTTTACAGGTTTTATTCGTATCGTTTATTACTGTTTTCATCATCCGATGGGCAATTTTCAGTCCGATAAACAAAATTGTAGATTGGGTAAAAGCCGTTCGAATTGGTAATGTTGAACTGCTAAAGAAAAAACCTGTAGCTGGTTTTCTCGCTCCATTACACAAAGAGATTGTTCAAATTACAGAAGCAATGAACGAAGCCAAGGCCATTGCTGAAGAAGAAGCACTGTTAAGGTCAAGTGGAGAAGCTATTTGGACACCGGAACGACTTAAAGTGGAAATGGAAACCATATTACAAAATAAGAAAATGGTTGTTGTTTCTAATCGTGAGCCCTATATGCATGTTCATGATGGAAAAAACATTAAGTGTATAGTTCCGGCAAGTGGATTGATAACTGCAATGGAGCCGATACTGAAAGCCTGTGGTGGGCTATGGATTGCTTCAGGTACCGGAGATGCAGATAAGGAAACTGTTGACAAGAATGACAAACTGATGGTTCCTCCTGAAAATCCCAAATATACCTTGAAAAGGCTGTGGCAAACAGAAAAAGAAGAAGAACATTTTTACTTTGGGTTTTCAAATGAAGGACTGTGGCCACTTTGTCATATTGCACACACACGCCCGACTTTCCGCGAAGAGGATTGGTATTACTATAAAAAAGTGAATGAAGATTTTGCCAATGCGGTTCTAAAAGAAACAGCCGATGAAGACGAACCGTTTATTCTAATTCAGGATTATCATTTTGCCCTATTACCTGCACTCATTAAAAAAGAAAAACCAAATGCTAAAGTGGCAATTTTTTGGCATATACCATGGCCTAATCCCGAATCTTTTGGCATCTGCCCATGGCAAAAAGAGATATTACGTGGCATGCTTGGAGCCGATTTAATTGGTTTCCATACTCAGTATCATTGCAACCATTTTCTTGAAACAGTGAATCGTACACTTGAGTCAAGAGTTTTATGGGAGAGTTTTTCAGTTAAACTGAAAGGTCATTCAACCTTGGTTAAGCCTTTTCCCATTAGCATTGCCTTTACACCAAAAGATTTTGATAATAAGATGCCAAAAATAAAACCATCGCAGCTATTGGCTGCATATGGTATCACCGCAAAACATATTGGTATTGGCGTCGACCGTGTTGATTATACAAAAGGGCTCATTGAAAAATTTTTGGCAATTGAACGTTTTTTCGAGAAGTATCCTGCCTATGTAGGTAATTTTACTTTTGTACAAATTGGTGCTCCAAGTCGGTCGGAGTTAAAAAGTTATTCGGACATAATGAACGATATCGTAAATGAATCGGAAAGAATTAACTTGCGGTTTAAATCAAAAAACTGGAAACCATTACTTTTACTTAATCAATACCACAGTCAAAGTGAAATTGCACCTTTTTATTCCTCGGCTGATTTCTGCATGGTGTCTTCTCTGCATGACGGGATGAATCTGGTAGCAAAAGAATTCGTAGCTTCCCGGAATCATAATGATGGCACACTTATATTAAGCCGTTTTACCGGTGCAGCGAAAGACCTTCAGGGGGCTTTAATCATTAATCCTTATGACATAGATCATTCGGCTGATGCAATAAAATCTGCCTTGGGAATGACTATTGAAGAACAACACCATCGAATGAGCCAAATGAGGCAGGAAATTGTCAACCATAATATTTATTTGTGGGCCGCGAATCTTATAAAAACAATGTCATCCATTTAAAACTAACAGGATAAGACTTCAATACATTAGCCGTTTGTTGAAAAAAAAACACAACTATGAAAAGAACAACTAATAATAAGATTCTGATTCTTTTTGCTTTGATTCTTTTGCAAGTTTGTAATTCATCATGTTATTCGCAAGAAAAAATACAGATACAGATACCAGAAGTACTCTACGGGCAATTGTTTTACGATGTTCAGGCTAATACAAATGTATTCAAAGACAGTAAAAGTTTTGTTGATGCTGTTCCTTTATTGGATGTAGCTTTAATAAGGGAGAAATATAAAAACCTGAATCCTAAATCTGACTCTGCCATCATTGATTTTATTCAGACTAATTTTAAATTGTTAGACAATACATCTATATACAAATCTGATTCATTATCCATCAACGAGCATATTACTAAACTTTGGAATGTATTAAAACGCCAGCCTGATGAAAAACAATCGGGGACATTAATTCCACTACCTTATCCTTATATTATACCCGGTGGACGTTTTCGTGAAATATATTACTGGGATAGTTATTTTACCATGCTTGGGTTGCAAAAGGATAATCAGATAGAAATAATTCAGAATATGGTTGACAATTTTACATATTTGATTGATTTGTATGGTTTTATTCCCAATGGTAACCGGACTTACTATTTGAGCCGTTCGCAACCTCCTTTTTATGCGTTGATGGTAAAACTTTTGGCTGAATCAAAGGGCGATTCCATATATTTAAAGTTCTTAAGTTCTATTGAAAAGGAATATGATTTCTGGATGAATGGAACCGATAAATTAACAAATGGTATCACAGCTTACCGACGTGTTGTGAAGCTTCAGGATGGTGAAATACTAAACAGGTATTGGGATGATATGAATACTCCACGGGCAGAAAGCTACCGCGAAGATATAAAGACAGCAAACGAAGCAACTTTGCAAATTCCGGGTCGTAATCAAGAAGATGTATATCGCCATATAAGGGCTGCGGCAGAATCAGGTTGGGACTTTTCAAGCCGCTGGCTTATAAAGGATAAGGATTACAAGTTCAATCTGTACACCATTCATACAACCGATATAATTCCTGTTGATTTGAATTCATTGGCCTATAATATTGAGTTAACCTTATCAAAAGGGTATCAAAAAGTTGGAAATACAGCCAAAGCAAATGAATACAAAATAAAGGCTCAAGCAAGAAAAAATGCCATACAAAAGTATTGTTGGAACAAGAAAAAAGGTTTCTTTATAGATTTTGACTTTAAAACACAAACTCAAACCGATGTTTATTCAATAGCAGGTGTTTTTCCACTGTTCTTTCATATTGCGGATAAAAAGCAGGCAATTCGGGTAGCAACAAAAATTCAATATTCATTTTTAAATGCCGGCGGAGTTAGTGCCACATTAAATCATACCGGTCAACAGTGGGATGCTCCAAATGGATGGGCACCCTTACAATGGATATGCATAAAAGGACTAAGAAACTACGGACAAAATGAATTGGCCGATACGATCAAAAATCGCTGGTTGCAATTAAACCGACGAGAATATAACAACACCTATAAAATGCTTGAAAAATACAATGTAGAGAATTTGTCTAAAAAAGGAAGTGGCGGAGAATATCCAAATCAGGACGGTTTTGGTTGGACAAATGGAGTTTTTCAAAGATTATCAAAAGAATAATATTAATGAGTATCGGGTATTGTACCTAAAATAAAAATGCTTACATTTGTCATTCAAAAAAGAACGACAATGAATTTACTAAATTTCATAGAACAGTTTCCAGATGAGGAAAGTTGCATATTAAAGTAAATGACTATCGGGTTTTGCACCCAATGAAATAAATTTAGCTCAAATATATATGATTTAATATTCTTTCTGACAATTAAATCATTTTGGTTCTATTTTTAAAAAAGCACCTAATACTTCCTTATTAATGAGAATAGAACGCT
>JAURYY010000038.1 GCA_030653695.1 Paludibacter sp.
TTTAGATTAGATATTGCTGCCCTATCAAGCAATTCAAGAATTGAATATGAAATCACTCATAATGGAAAAAATTATGCGTACGGTTTTGTTTTCAACTCAAAAGAAATTGTAGAAGAATGGCTCTATGAGTTGAAAAATAAGTCGGAATCAAAGATTTTTGAGCGAAATACGCTCAAAAAAGATATTTTTGATTTAGCACCTTTACTTGCCAAAAACAAAAGAGAAGAACACCAACAGTTTCTGAAATTTATAGCCAAAGGAACTCCAAACAATCAATTGTTTTTGACTGAAATCAGAACCCGAAAAGTCAAAGGCAATGTGTCAGACATTACTGATATTTTGAATGTAATTGATTGGTTTCAGAATTCATTAAAAGTGATTTTTCCAGACGACAAATACAACGAGGGTATTAAATCGGAATTAGTGGATAACAGCAAGTTACAAAAAACCTTTGAAGAACTTTTGAACTATTTCGACACTGGAATAAATGGGATTTGTTTAGAAAAGGTTGAATTTGAGAGCATTGACATTCCTTCAAAGTGGTCTGATTTAATTAAACAAGATTTATTAAGCCGTGATTCGGAAAAAGGAAAATCATTAATGGTTTCAAACCGAAATACTACCTATTTTATTTCTAAAAAAGGTGATGAATTGCTCGTTCATAAGTTCATGACCAAACATGATGTAAAAGGTAAAGAAAAACAAGAATTATTTGACACCAATGACGAATCGGACGGAACTAACCGAATTATCGATTTCATTCCATTGATAATGGACTTGTTGCAGGGCAACAAAGTATTTATTATTGACGAAATGGAACGAAGTCTTCACCCAAATTTGATTTACGATTTATTTGACTTATTTTTGGAAAAGAGTGAGCATATAAACAGTCAGTTAATAACTGCCAGTCACGAATCATCTCTTTTAACCCAAAAGCTTTTTAGAAAAGATGAAATTTGGTTTGCAGTGAAAGACAAAGATGGTTCAAGTCATCTTCATTCGTTGGAAGAATACAATATCCGCTTTGACAAAGAAATACGAAAAGACTATTTATTAGGCAGATACAAAGCCGTTCCGAGAATTGGCAATAGAAATGAATTAACTGTTTTACCAAATTAATTCAAACTATTATGCCAAGAGAACGAATTGAAATTTTCAGAGAAAGTAACTCGAAGCCAAAAGAACGAATTATAGTTTTGGCTTATGAGGGAAATATTACGGAAGCACTATATTTTGAAAAGTTGAAAGAAAATGTTAGATTTAACGATGAACTAATTCATTTGCTGTCGCTTAAAAGACCAAAAGGTGACACAAAAAGCGCACCTAAACACGTTTTCAAGAAATTGAAAAAGGAAGCCAAAGATGAATTTAATTTCAAATCGCCCGACGAACTTTGGATGATAATTGACAGGGACGAATGGACTAATATTGACGAAATTTCGACTTTATGTAAAAATGAAGGAAACTTTTATTTGGCTCTAAGCAATCCTTGTTTTGAATTTTGGTTATTGCTTCACATTAAAGATGTTGGCGAATATGACGGGCAAGAACTGAAAGCCATTTTTGAGAACAAGAAAGTCACTAAAACGAAAACTTACATAAAACGACTTTTAGGCGAACTACTTGAAGACGGTTATAATGAAACACGACCAAAACCACAACGGTTTTTCCCACATATCGACATCGCCATTTCGAGAGCGAAAACATTGGACAACATGAACGAAGATTATCCAACGAATTTGGGAAGTCATGTTTACAAACTGGTGGAAAAAATCATCAAATAGACGACAACAAAACTACCGAAGAGAATGAACGAGAACCTAACACACGTCTATGAAAAATGGCTACAATACTGCGTTTTCGAGGTTTTGTAGCCCGCACGAACTGTGTGCAAGTTCGACAGGAAAGTCGCCCGCAATGTAGCCACTTCTCATAGCCTCGGTCGTTATAGGCAAGTGTAAAAAAAAAGACACTACCTAAAAAACAAATAGCAATACGATGAAACGAACTGACATAGAATCGGTAATAGAAGATTTTAAATCTAAATCAAAACCAGACGACAGATATACTTCGTTTGATTATTGCTATAATTACTTTTGGACAACAAACGACTTGAACAAAGACATTGAAAAAAGTTGTTTGGTGCTTGGCTTTTACTTAGCAAGTTGGGGAATGTTTCGTGGGTCAAGTTTTTTATTACAGCATAGCATTAAGCATTTTCAGCGGACAATTGAATATATTAACACTTTAGACAAGTCCGTATGGAAAATAGATGTTGACAACTACACAGAAGAAAATATTGAAACAATCATTAGCATTTATAAGGAAATTAAAGAACGACTTATTTTAAATGGCAATACAGATTTAACCTTGATAACAAAGGTATTACTTGGAGTTTTTGGATGTAATGGTTGTTTGATTTGAATTAGTAATCGGATTGCAATCCCGAAATCTTTCGGGATATAATATATTACGAGGTGATTACAAATCACCTCAAACAGTACGAAACTTTGTACATTTAATGAACATATCCGAAAGGACGGGTATAATATGTAAAACTCAGTTTACGGTTTTGTTACTACTATTTCTTAATAATTTTCCCAATAAAACTTACTTCACTATTTCGAGATAAACGAAAAATATACAATCCATTCGAAAATTGACTAACATTTATTGTATTGTCCTTTATATCAATATTTTCTTTAACTAACAATTTCCCATTTAGGTCTAACAATTCAAAAGTGCAACTTGGGCATGATAATTCAGTTTCTACCCTTAATAATTCAGGAGTAATAAAATAAACAACCGTTTTGTTTGTCTCAGTTTGTTTAATTAAAGAGATATTGCATTCATTCTCATTAAAATACCACTCGTTGGTTTTGTAAATAATTCCAGCACCTTGTTTTTGATAGTTGATACGAATTCCAAAATCGTAAAGAGGTAATCCTTGAAGCGGATACATCATAAATCTATCCAGTGTACCAACACCTTCAATCCATGTGTCACAATCCAATTTAATGCGTTTACGCTTTCCTGTGGCAACTTCAATAGTGTCAATTTTCGTTACCTTGAAATATTGAGTATCATCGTATGGCGACCGTATAGAATCTCCGACAACTAAACTAAAATTATAAATTAGCTGTTATTGCTGTTTTTCCGAATAAATAGCATATACTTTTTTGTTTTCTTCACGCATAGATGCAATATAAAAGTATCCACTTGATGTACAGTCATGTTTGAACAGTTTTTTATATGCAATGTCATTAATAATCGTGTCGCCATTGAATTTTAATTGTGAATAGTTAAGGTCATATTCGTCAATTCCTACTTTCACTACATCGCAATAACTCCATACATACCCTTCGTTCACAAGTGGGATGTATTCGTAATTTTGCGCATTTGTCAAGAACAAAGAAAAATAGTTGTAAGTGTTTTTGTTTTCATAATTTCTTAGATTGTCATACTGCTAAATTTTCGTTACAACTTAGAATCCATAAGTCGTTTATTTTTTTTCGGCTTGCTGCCAACACCGATATTTGAACAATTCTAATTCCTGTATGAGCAATCAATTGCCGACACATCCGCTTTATTAATCACTTTGGCAATTTATATTGCTTTGTAAAACAGAGAAATATAAAAATTAGTGATATTAAAGTGATTGACCATACAGAATTTTGATATTGTAATATAAAGTGTCGTTTTTATTAATTAGCACCAAAGATAATTACAATTATTTGGATAAACAATGGTTTTTTTACTTAATTTCCAATCTGTCTAATGGGCTTATAATTTGGTCAAAACCTTTGGTTGTAATATGGGTATACCCCGATAGCGTTCGACTGAGCTCTCGCCGAAGTCTATCGGGGCTGTGGTTTTACTGTTTTCATGCCCAAGCAAACTTTGAATATAACGCAAATCTGTTCCCGCTTCAAGTAGATGAGTAGCAAAGCTATGACGCAATGTGTGTACTGTAACATGTCTTAGTTGATTTAAGATCCCCTGCGCTAATAAAAAGTGCTTATATAATCCGCAAGAATACTAAGTGGGATTACAGCTCATATCAACCGCTTTGATTGCATAGAAATACCGTTCGATAGATGATATTCCTGCTGATAAAAATCTGTGTTTATAGAAAATGTGTGTTTCCGTTGGGAATGAAAATATTTGGGGTGGATGCAGTGGTTTGCTTACAAATTAGTGTTTTCTTTTTATTCCTTGAAAAACAAATTCTACAATACTGCTTTTGTTATTTTCAAATTGTGTGCTGATGTTCTGACGAATATACGGAACTTCAAGACCTTTAATTGCATAAAAAATAATCATCGAAGACAAATCGGGGTCCATGCGTTTGAAAATCTTCTTTTCCATTCCTTCAATAAGAATAGTCTGGATCAATGCAATTTCTTTGAAATCAATTTTTCGCCGGGTGCGTTCTACCTCATAAATATCGTGAAAAAAATCAGCGCGAAGCGAACCGTTTCGTGTAACAACTTCTTTGATAGCATCGAGGTGGGTTATTATGTGGTTGGTAAGTTTTACGTCAGGCTCACATGTTTCGGCTGCTTTTATGTACAGTCGCTCCAATACGTGCCCTAACTCGCTATCTATAACCGCCTTGTATATTTCTTCTTTGTTATTAAAATAGGTATATAATGTTCTTCTTCCTTTTTTGGAGGCTTCGGCAATGTCATTCATAGTAACATCTTTTTTGCCGTGCTGTGCAAAAAGAACGCGTGCCACTTCGACGAGCATTTTCTTTGTGTTGGATATTTTAATTGACATAATTCATAATTATAAGTTACGCAAAGATATAAAATGTTTACAAATTCTCAACCAAAAACTACACACTTTACAGCAAAATGTGAAAAATATTTTGTTGAAGGTTTTATTTTATTTATTTCTTTTTGTAATGGAGTATGAGCCGCACAATCCATACAATCACAAAAGCGATAATTAACCGTGGCAACATTATCCAGCCTGCCGACACACCGATGGCAACAAACAACAACGTGTCTTCGAGCATCGAATGGTTGATGGCAATATGATAGTTCAATAAATTTGCATTTTCGCGACTAATTTCTTTTTTTTCAACCGATTCAATCATTACTGCCGAGCCATAAGTCAAACCAAGCGTCTGACTCACAAACCACAGAAATGAACTATCGGGCGACAAACCGAAAACTTTCATAAATGGTAAAAAAATCTTTGAAATTTGATTCAGCAGGTTATATTCTTTCAGCATATTTTGCAAAATCATAAGACCCGATACGATAATTGTAATTTTAAAAATAAGCCACCCCGCACTTTTTACCCAAAAAATCAACATTTCAAATAAATTCGAAAATAGTACCGTTTCTTCAATTATGACATGGCTGACTGTTTCGCGCGGGAGCAGCAAATGCAGGATATAAGCAGAAACAAATGAAGTTACTATTCTTAAAACGAACATAATGATGGCAGAAGAACCGGTTTTTTTCTGAATAGCGGTTTCAACTATCATGTTGTGCGATATAAGACACATTAAAGCCAGAATGGTGATTTCGCGCATATCGAGCCCTAAAGTTGCAATAATGGCAATAGGTGCGTAAAGCGAGAGAAAAATACTCGAAATAAAAACGATAGCTGACTCCCCGGGTAAACCGATAACCGAAAATGCGGGTGAAAGAAAATCGGCAATTACTGCAATTACTCCCCAGTACTGTAATAGGCTGACAGCGAGACTGACAGGTATAATAATTTTCAACAACCACACAATTGTTTTGCCTGCTATGGGCAATGCGCTTACTATGCTGTTAATAAAACGGTTGTTTTGCAAATTCATTTTTTTTAGGAGTGGATATAAAACAAGAAAGGTTGTCTCACGACAACCCCATCTTTTAGTTAACCTTAAATCTAATACCATGAAAAACACGGTGCAAAGATAAGGCGATATTTTATGTTATAAAACATGTTTTCTGTATATTTTCGCCGAATTAAGTATAATTAACATTGAAATATTACAGAAATTGTCTATGAGTTGTCTATATTATTGAAATATAGCAAATTAAACTATTGTTCGCGAAGCCATGTTTGCGACCTTCCTATCCATCCCCCTTTATCAAGGGAGCCGCGAACATTCAGATGTCCGGTTTTCTCATCAACACTGATGTTACATTTATACACTTTTCCGTTGTTCGGGTCTAAAATCGTTCCTCCGGAAAGCGAATTATCTTTCTCAACCATATTGTTGATAACCATCATTCCCAACTTGGGTTTGTCTTTGTTTGCACCAACACATTCGGTACACAATGCATCTACATTTTTGAATAACTTTTCTACTTTACCGTAATACTTACCATTGGTAGCCTTGAAAATAAAGACAATTGATTTGGTACTACCGTCTTTGTCATCGATTGTTTTCCATTTTCCAACAATCTTATCGATTTGCGAAAATCCCGAAATACTCACTGCAATCAGGAGAATAAAAGATAATAATGTTTTTTTCATTTTTCCTATTTTTTTAAAATTTAAGGGACAAAGATATAAATAATTGCACAATGGCAATGTATGTGTGCAAATTTATCCATTTTTTATAGCCAAAATTATCAAATAAAGTATAGTAACGAATGAATTTGCCGAAACAGTGTCAATCAAAACGCAATTTTTATCTATTTTTGTAAAGTATAAATTGTAAAGCATGAAAACAATCAATATTACCAAACAAACCGAAATTGATGCTATCATTAACGAATGTGATATTTGTTTTGTGGGCATAAATCAAACAAATGCAGCACCTTATGTTATTCCAATGAATTTTGGATATCACGATAATCAAATTTTTCTACATTCGGCTCCTTATGGTAAACATTTGAACTTGTTGGAGTTGGACAATAAAATTTCAATCACTTTTTGTCTGATTAATAAATTAGTGTATCAGCATCCCGAAGTTGCTTGCAGTTACCGAATGGACTCAAGAAGTGTAGTGTGTAGCGGTGTTATTACTTTTATTGACAATATACATGAAAAAGAAAAAGCATTAAATCTGATCATGCAAAAATTTACCGACCGCGAATTTTCTTATTCCTTGCCTGCATTGCAAAATGTAAAAGTATGGAAAGTGAAAATTGAAGAAATTTCTTCAAAAGCATTTGGACAAAAATCAAAAAAAAATCAATCAAAGCTAATGACTTAGAGTTTGTAAAATTATAAAGTCAATGAAGTATGATTCAACAATATAAATCGTATAAATAAACGTGTTATTTCGTTACTCCTAATTACGAATTCCAAACCATTTTATGTTTGGCACAGCAATTGAAACAATAAAGTGCCATTCTTGTAATAAATCATCAATATGTTTTATATGAAGTGATTACAATTGCTTCATGAATTCCTATTTTATTTCTTGTGTCATATTGGCAGTAAAACAAAAAACCACAATTAAAATGAACAATCGTTTTGACAATTTCTATACTGATGATTTATCAGAGTCGTCTGATAGTTTTCCAATTATATCACTCGATGAGCGGTCAATTGAAATAAATATAAATTCGGGGGATACACTTCCGATTCTTCCGCTCCGGAACATGGTTATTTTTCCCGGAGTATTATTGCCGGTCTCAGTGGCACGCCCCAAATCTTTAAAATTAGTACGACATGCACTCGAAAACGATCGGTTAATTGGCGTTTGTTCACAAAAAGACAGAAAATCGGAAGATCCGCTTCTTGATGATTTATATTCGACAGGGACAGTAGCCCAGGTGGTAAGGATTCTTGAAATGCCCGATAACACGACAACTGTAATACTCGAAGGAAAAAAGAGGTTTCATTTGGGTGAGCAAACAACCACAAAACCCTATTTGAAAGCCCGTGTAAGTTTGGCTGAAGATATTATGCCCGAGGAGGAAAACAATGGGGTTTTTCAGGCGTTGGTATCTTCGATCAAAGATTTGGCAACCAATATTATAAACAATTCGGGGTTTATGCCCCCCGAAACTTCATTTGCCATTCGGAATATTGACAATCCGGTTTTTCTGATCAATTATGTATGCGCCAATTTCGGGCTGAATGTAAAGGAGAAAATACAATTACTCGAAACAGATGAAATTCTTGAACGCGGTTATTTGCTTTTGGAGTTACTCAATAAAGAATCACAATTGCTCGAATTGAAAATGTCGATACAAAACAAAGCCAAAGAAGGAATCGACCAGCAACAGCGCGAATATTTCCTGCAGCAACAAATGAAAACCATTCAGAATGAACTGGGTGGAGTTTCGCCCGAACAAGATGCACAGGAATTCAGACAACGCGCCTCAGTTAAAAAGTGGACTGAAAACGTAGCAAAAATATTTGATAAAGAGTTAAAAAAATTAGAAAGAATGAACCAGCACTCGCCCGATTATTCCACGCAACTGAATTATATACAAACCATGCTCGATTTGCCATGGCATGAATACACCAAAGATAATTTCAACTTAAAAAATGCAATAAAAGTACTGAATGCCGATCATTTCGGACTCGATACAGTAAAAGACAGGATAATAGAACATTTAGCCGTTCTGAAGCTGAAAGGCGACATGAAATCGCCCATTATTTGTCTTTATGGACCTCCGGGAGTTGGTAAAACTTCGCTTGGCAAATCGGTAGCCCGTGCACTGGATCGTAAATATGTGAGAATATCATTGGGCGGATTACACGATGAAGCCGAAATACGCGGTCACCGCAGAACATATATAGGCGCATTGCCTGGACGAATTATGCAAAATATTCAGAAAGCCGAATCGGCAAATCCGGTTTTTGTGCTCGACGAAATTGATAAAATTACTGCCGATTACAAAGGCGATCCGTCCTCGGCACTGCTCGAAGTACTTGATCCGGAACAAAATTCCGCTTTTCATGACAATTATCTTGATGTTGATTTCGATTTATCGAAAGTAATGTTTATTGCTACCGCCAATAACCTGAATACAATTCCACGTCCGCTGCTCGACCGCATGGAACTGATTGAGGTGAGCGGATACACACAGGAAGAAAAAGTAGAAATTGCCCGCAAGCATTTAATTACCAAAGAGCTCGAAAATCATGGTTTGAAAGCAAATCAAATTGTTTTGTCAAAACAGGTGATTCAACATCTGATCGATTCGTACACGCGCGAATCGGGCGTACGGGAACTGAACCGACAAATTGCATCGTTAATGCGGAAAATTGCCAAACTAGTAGCAACCAACGAAAAGTATAATGTGGAATTATCGGTCGATGATTTGAAAAAATACCTGGGTGCTTCACGTTACAGTCGCGATAAATATCAGGGAAATGAATATGCAGGCGTAGTTACCGGACTTGCATGGACGCAGGTTGGCGGCGAAATACTTTTTGTAGAATCGAGTTTGAGTAAAAGTAAATCGCCACGCCTCACCCTGACAGGAAACTTGGGCGATGTAATGAAAGAATCGGCAATGCTGGCATTAGAATATATAAAATCGCATGCCGAACAATTAGAAATCGATCCGCTGTTGTTCGATGACTGGAATGTACATGTTCACGTTCCCGAAGGGGCAATACCTAAGGATGGACCTTCGGCAGGCATTACAATGGTTACCGCGCTGGCTTCGGCTTTTACAAAACGAAAAGTGAGGAAAAATTTAGCTATGACAGGCGAAATCACTTTGAGAGGCAGGGTGCTGCCGGTGGGTGGAATCAAAGAAAAAATACTGGCGGCTAAGCGTGCAGGAATTACCGATATAATGCTTTGCGCTGATAATCAAAAAGATATTGAAGAAATAAAACCTATTTATCTAAAAGGGCTAAAGTTTCATTACGTTACCGACATAATGGATGTAATTAATTTTGCTTTACTCGCCGAAAAAGTAAATGCTTAAAAAGAAACACCAGTACATCAACCGAATAAAACGCAGCGTTTGTAAAGACAGAAAGCCAAATCATCATTATTCAACAATTTGAAGAATTTATATGACAGTGCTATTGCATGGTTGATATTAAGTAGTTAAAAAAAATCGCAAAAAAGACAGCAAATCTATTAATCACATTTACTGAAAAAAGAGTAATTTTGTCTCCTAAAGAAACAGAGCATATGAATTTTGAAGAAATCTATATAAATAAAATAATTTGCGGAGACTCCTTGGAAGTTATGCGAAAAATGCCAGACAATTGTTTGGATTTAGTAGTTACTTCACCACCTTATAATTTGAAAAATTCTACCGGAAACGGAATGAAAGAAAACACCACAAGTGGCAAATGGGCTGGAAACGCTTTGCAAAATGGGTACAGTCACTACAGTGATAATATTCCAAATGATGAGTACGCTGACTGGCAATTTAATTGTTTGACAGAAATGTATCGTCTTTTAAAAGATGACGGAGCAATTTTTTATAACCACAAATGGCGTGTACAAGACGGACTAATTCAAGACCGTAAAGATATTATCAGAGATTTACCAGTAAGGCAAATAATTATTTGGCGTAGAAAAGGTGGTATTAATTTTAATCCAGGTTATTTTTTACCAACATACGAAGTGATTTATCTTATTCCGAAACCAAACTTTAAGTTAGTATCAAAAGCTAACGCCTATGGTGACGTATGGGAGTTTACACAAGAAATGAAAAACGAACACCCTGCTCCTTTTCCTGTCGCTTTAATTGATAGAATTATTTCTTCAACTACCGCAAAAATAGTTTTAGACCCTTTTATGGGAAGTGGCACAACGGCTATAGTAGCAATGGGATTAAAAAGGGATTTTATTGGCATTGAATTATCACCTGATTATTGTGAAATGTCAGAAAAAAGAATTGAAAAAAACAAAAAACAAAGTGAGCTATTGCGATTTAGACCATTAACTTTATTTCAAGACACAGAATGATAATATATACAAAACCACAGTTAATTGCTGAATTAAAGAAAATCTCTGCCCAAGGTTGGATAGAAAACCGAAGACATGGTAATCAAGGCGGTATTGGTAATACACTTGAGGATTTACTTGGTATAGCGGAGAATAATTTACCAATTCCAAATGCTGCCGAGTGGGAATTAAAATCTCAACGAATAAATACAACTTCATTAACGACTTTATTTCATATTGAGCCATCACCCAGAGCAATTGGATTTGTACCTCATTTGCTTTTACCAATCTATGGTTGGGAACATACAGAGGCAGGAAAAAAATATCCAATAACAGAAATGTCGTTCAGACAAACTATACATGGAAACTCACCAAGCGATAGGGGATTTATAGTGAAAATTGACCGTAAAGAAAAGAAAGTTAAAATTTCATTTAATGTTAAAAATGTTTCCGAAAAACATGCAAGTTGGTTAAAGAAAGTTGAAAAAAATATTGGATTAAAGGAATTAAATCCGCAACCATACTGGGGTTTTGATGATTTAGCAAATAAAGCAGGAACGAAGTTATTGAATTGTTTTTACGTCCAAGCAGAAAGCAAAAAGGAAAATGGCAAAGAATTTTATCATTACACAAAAGTTATGATGTTGCAAAAGTTCAATTTTGAAGGCTTTCTAAAAGGGCTTGAAAAAGGTAATATCCTTGTGGACTTTGATGCAAGAACAGGACATAATCACGGAACAAAGTTCAGAATGAGACAAAATTGTTTACCAAACTTATATGAAAAAGTAACTGTGATTGTATAGAAGTGAATATACATCTGGCAGTAAAAATGGAATATCATAATTTGAATATATAAAGCTATTATTGTAATGATAAATTCGCGTTTAATTGAGTGCGTTTTAACAGTTAAATAATTCAAAAATCTATCTTGTTATATACTGAAACCGTTAGGATTATGCTCAAAACCAGTTTATATTGTATCGCAGCAAGTGCGATCATTCTATTCCATTCGTGTAAAACATTACAAATTGAAAAACCGGCTGAATCATATCTGCCTTCAAATCTAACGCCGGTGCTGTCGGAATTTCCGCTGCAAATAGAAATTGATATTAGTAAATTGGAATCGGGCGTAAATAAAAAAATGACCGGATTGCTTTATGAGGGTTCAAATCTTAACAATCAGGATTTGAGTGTTAAAGTTTGGAAATCGCAGGATTTTGCTTTCAGAGTAAACAAAAATATAATTGAATATCGCGTGCCTTTAAAAATTTGGACACGCTTTGCCTGGAACGTTGAGAAGTTTGGATTTTCGGTTGGCGATCGTTTCGAAGCAAGCGGCATTATCGCCCTCACTTATAAAACCGCTATCAATATTGATAGAAACTGGAAGTTAGTTTCAAAAACCACATCATCGGGTTTTGAGTGGATTGAAACGCCTAAACTAAATGTAATCGGCGTAAATATTCCGGTAACTCCGGTGGCAAACATTGCACTTTCGAAATTCGATAAATTGATTACCGAACAAATTGATCAAACATTAGCTCAAATGGTCGATTTGAAAAAATACATATCGATGGCATGGAATATAGCTCAAAAACCTATTCAACTGAGTCAGGATTATAATACCTGGGTTAGAATTACACCTAAAGATATTTATGTTTCGCCATTTACCTCCTCCGAAAACAAATTAAATCTGGCATTGTCAATTTATGCTCATATTGAATCGTTTATGGGCATTAAGCCTGATGAAAAAAAATTGGTATCCCTACCTGAGTTTAAATACATACAACACCCACCGCAACAATTTAACTTGAATATTGCAGCAGATGCTACTTTCGAGAAAATATCCGAAATGGCCAAATCGCAACTGATTAACAAAACTTTCAGCGAAGGAAAAAAATCGATAACCATTACCGATTTGTCAATTTTCGGGAGCGAAGGAAAAGCTGTTTTTGTGGCAGATGTAACCGGTTCGCTAAAAGGAAAGATTTATTTTACGGGGAATATGGTGTATAATGCCGAAAAAACAGCAGTTGAAATTAAAAATCCGCAGTTCGATGTTAAAACCCGAAATGCGCTTGTAAAATCGGCTGAGTGGTTATTGCATGGATTTATTCTGAACAAAATAGCACCCTATCTGACCTATAATGTGAAAGCAGATCTGGAACTTATGAAAAAAGAAGCGAATCTTATGCTGAATAATTATTCGGTTTACGATGGGGTAACTTTAAAGGGAAAATTAAATTCGATAACTGTGAACAGCATTGATTTAGTTCCAGGTGCTGTGCGTATTTCGGCAAATGTAAAAGGAAATATCGCGTTGCAAATAGCAGAACTTAATTTATAAAAAAATATTTTTGCATTTATTTGATAATTAATTAAAATAAAACTATATTTACACCGATATTTAATTTATTAACCTTTTAATTAAAATCTATGTCGGTAAACAAAGTTATTTTAGTTGGAAATGTGGGGAAAGACCCCGAAGTTCGTTATTTGGAAAAGGATGTAGCTGTAGCCAATTTTTCGTTAGCTACCACCGAAAAGGGCTATACCATGCAAAACGGAACGCAGGTTCCGGAACGTACCGAATGGCACAATATTGTAGCATGGCGCGCATTAGCTACAGTTGCCGAAAAGTACATTAAAAAGGGTTCGCAAATTTATGTCGAAGGAAAAATTCAGACCCGCACTTACGAAAAGGATGGTATTAAACGGTTTTTTACCGAAATTTATGCCGAAAACATCATGTTACTTGGTAAGAAACCCGAATCGGGAGAACCTCTTGTGAATACGGGTGCTGCATCAGTACCCGACACTCAAGTGCCACCACCTGCCGAAGATGATCTTCCATTTTAGAATTTGTAAATCCCAATTGTTATTTTAACCCGACAATTGGGATTTTTTTATGACTGAAAAATTTATTTCACTATCTCGCCCGACACATTTTCAATTTCAGACCTCTATGACTTTCGCAAAATAAAATGTGCCTCTTTTAAATTCAAGGTATTGTTTTGCGAACTATTTTCATCTAATATGCAGTATGTCAATTTGTATAAAACTGCATCCCAATAGCGTTCGACTGAGCGTTCGACTGAGCTCACGCCGAAGTCTCACGCCGAAGTCTATCAGCGATTTTTTCGGGGTCATTCATTATATATAATATTTATTTAAGTATTTGAATATGTGTTTAATAACTATGTATTTACTATTATAGAAAATGGCGGTATCCAGTACTTTACTTTTTATTGATTCATCTTTATGATAAATAAGGTAATAAGGTTAAAATAACATTTGTATTATTTCTACTAAGGTTATAATGTTGAAAATAACG
>JAURYY010000177.1 GCA_030653695.1 Paludibacter sp.
TCTCGCTTGTGTCAGTAAGAAACTCGAAATCTTTAGAAAGTCTTCGATAACTTTCAAACCATGCAAAAGTTCTTTCAACTACCCATCTTTGGGGTATAACTTGAAATTTAGGCGAATCATCTTTTCGAAGAATAACTTCGAATATTAAGCCGAAGGTAGTCTTGGTATTTTCAATTAATTCACCACGATATCCTCCATCGGCAATAATCTTGATTAATCTATTAAAACGTTCTTTTAATAATTGGATTTTAAACGCACTTTTCTATATTTATCAATGGTTTCAGACGAATAAACACTATTTCGTAGCAAATAGTCCCAAATTGCAATCCATTTATTATCAGTTTGATATATTTTTTCTGTAAAAATATTATTGAGGTTCAATTTTTTTGTTAAATTTGCAAATCGCTGAAAGATAACATGTAGCAAATAATTTGAAAAAATAAACGCTATAACATAGAATACTATTGACTTTTTGTCCGTAACATCCGATAAAGCAAAAACGGACTCACCTCTATGGCAAGTCCGTTTTTTCTTATTAGTCCGTCAGCTGACGGATTTGGGGTCTCAGTCCTCCAACAAAATTTCCATAATGGTAACTGCTGCTTTAGCCACCGGTGAACCTGGTCCAAAGATAGCTGCTACACCTGCTTTATAAAGATAATCGTAATCTTGAGCCGGAATAACTCCACCGGCAATCACGATAATATCTTCACGTCCAAGTTTTGCAAGTTCTTCCATAACTTGAGGGATCAAAGTTTTGTGACCAGCTGCCAATGAAGAAACGCCCATAATATGAACATCGTTTTCTACAGCTTGTTTGGCTGCTTCGGCTGGAGTTTGGAATAATGGTCCCATGTCCACATCGAATCCGCAATCGGCATAACCTGTTGCAACTACTTTTGCACCACGGTCGTGTCCATCTTGTCCCATTTTGGCAATCATGATACGAGGACGACGACCTTCTTTTTTCGCAAATTGTTCTGTCAACTCACATGCTTTCATGAAAGTTGCATCGTTTTTAGTTTCTGATGAATACACTCCTGATATTGTTCTAATGGTTGCTTTATAACGACCTGCAACTTCTTCGCAGGCATCTGATATTTCACCCAGTGAAGCACGTACACGAGCTGCTTCAACGGCTAATTCTAATAAGTTACCTTTTCCGGTTTTAGCACATTCAGTAATGGCAGCCAATGCAGCTTTTACGTCTGCTTCGTTACGGTTGGCACGTAGTTCTTTCAATCGTTCGATTTGTTGAATACGAACTGCAGTGTTGTCCACTTCCAAAATATCAATTGGATCTTCTTTTTCCAAACGATATTGGTTTACACCAACAATAATTTGATTTCCTGAGTCGATTCGCGCTTGAGTTCGTGCTGAAGCTTCTTCGATACGCATTTTTGGAACACCGGTTTCGATAGCCGCAGCCATTCCACCCAATTTTTCAACCTCTTCGATCAACGCCCATGCTTTTTCAGCCAATTCGTTAGTCAATGATTCAACATAATATGAACCTGCCCATGGATCAACTTCACGACAAATTTCAGTTTCCTGTTGAATATAAATTTGTGTATTACGTGCAATACGTGCCGAAAACTCTGTAGGCAATGCGATGGCTTCATCCAACGCATTGGTATGAAGCGATTGTGTATGTCCAAGAGCTGCTGCCATTGCTTCAACGCAAGTACGTCCAATATTATTGTACGGATCCTGTTCTGTTAATGACCAGCCTGATGTTTGCGAGTGCGTACGCAATGCCAACGATTTTGGGTTTTTAGGGTTAAATTGTTTTACGATTTTCGCCCACAACATACGTGCTGCGCGCATTTTGGCGATTTCCATAAAGTGATTCATACCAATTGCCCAGAAAAATGACAAACGTGGAGCAAACGAGTCGATATCCATACCAGCATTTACTCCGGCACGAAGATATTCAAGTCCATCGGCCAATGTGTAAGCCAATTCGATATCGGCAGTTGCACCAGCCTCTTGCATGTGATAACCCGAAATAGAAATCGAATTGAACTTAGGCATTTTTTGAGAAGTAAACTCAAAAATGTCAGCGATAATTTTCATTGAGAATTTTGGCGGGTAAATATAAGTATTACGCACCATAAATTCTTTCAAAATATCGTTTTGGATTGTTCCGGCCATTTCTTCCAGTTTAGCACCTTGCTCCAAACCTGCATTGATATAAAATGCAAGGATAGGAAGTACTGCACCGTTCATGGTCATAGAAACTGACATTTTATTCAATGGAATACCATCGAATAATACTTTCATATCTTCCACCGAACAAATCGACACACCAGCTTTACCAACGTCACCAACCACACGTTCGTGATCAGCATCGTAGCCACGGTGTGTAGCTAAGTCGAATGCT
Source organism: Paludibacter sp. (assembly GCA_030653695.1). Taxonomy (GTDB): domain Bacteria; phylum Bacteroidota; class Bacteroidia; order Bacteroidales; family Paludibacteraceae; genus Paludibacter. The sequence goes on from JAURYY010000177.1 coordinate 2,384, forward strand.
ACCGAAAGACCTTTCTGACCAGCAGCAAGGTTACGACGGTAGAAAGCGTTTGATTCTTCGGCAGTAGAAAATCCGGCATACTGGCGGATAGTCCAAGGCTGCATGGCATACATTACCGAGTAAGGACCACGCAAATAGGGAGGAAGACCGGCAGCATAATTCAAATGTTCCAATCCTTCCAAATCATCTTTGGTGTAGAATGGTTTCACAGGAATAAGCTCAGGGGTCAACCATGTACTTTCAACTTTAGGAGCTGTACATAAATTTGAAATTTCTTTGATATTTATATCTTTAAAATTAGGTTTCATATTTTTTAATTTTTTTTAAACGCTAAGACACTTTTTCAACACGGAGACACTGAGACACAAAATAATTAATTAACGTCTATGTGTCTTTGTCTTTAATCAGAAATATCCATTTATTTTACGTTTTATACCTTCTTTAATTATTGGAACATTGAAATTAATCAAATATCCAAGTTTTTTGTCGGCAAGTTTCATATAAGTAAGAAGTTGAACTTCATGGACTGGCAGTACTATTTCTACAGCTTTTAGTTCAATAATAATTTCATTTTCAACCAAAAGGTCGATAATAAATTCTTTGTTTAACGTTTTACCTTTATAAACAATTGGTAATCTCATTTGACTGTTTACAGTCAAATTCCGTGACTTTAATTCCTCTATCAAGCAAAATTCATAAACCGATTCTAATAAACCGGGGCCTAGTTCTTTATGAACGCTATATGCTGCATCCACAATTTTAGTTCCAATATTATCTAATTCTACTTTATTCATTTACTTTGTGTCTCCGGGTCTTGGTGTTTATAATAATTTTGAATTGAATTTCTGAAGCATATCCAACACATTGGTTTTTACATTTACGAAATGTTCAATACCAAATGCTTTCAGCTCATCCATATTTGCTGGAGCTCCGGCAACAACAAGGATGGTTTTTCCTTTCGTAGCTTCGTAAGCAGCTGGAGCATGTTCTGCATATTCATCGTCGCTCGAACAAAGAACAATAATAGCAGCATTTGCTTCGAGAGCAGCATTTACGCCTTCGTCAATGGTTTTGAAACCAAGATTATCGACTACTTCGTAACCGGCGCAAGCAAAAAAGTTACAAGAGAATTGAGCACGCGCCAAACGCATAGCTAAGTTACCAATGGTCAACATAAATACTTTCGGACGTTTGGCAGCAGCTTCCGTAGCAAAGCGCAATGCTTCGAACTCTTCGGCAGCACGTACAGGAACCAAGGTTTCGATAGCTGAATGATTGCAATTACAATCAGCAGTTGCTTTAGCAAATTCTACTTTTGCAGCAGCAAACTCAGCAAAGTTAGGGAACTGATTGGTTCCGAGAAGAACTTCACGACGACTTGAAACAGATTTTAAACGACTTACAGCAGTTGCTTTTATAGCTTTCTGAACTGTTCCGGCTTTGATGGCAGCAAAGAATCCACCATTATCTTCAACTTCGAGGAAGATTTTCCATGCCTGAGCAGCAAGTTCGCTGGTTAGCGTTTCGATATAATATGATCCGGCGGCTGGGTCGGCTACTTTATCGAAGTGTGATTCTTCTTTCAATAAAAGTTGTTGATTGCGTGCAATACGTTCCGAGAATTCGTCCGGTTTTTTGTAAGTTGAGTCGTAAGGCATTACGGTAAGTGAATTTACACCGCCTAAGGTAGCACTCATAGCTTCGGTTTGGGTGCGAAGCATATTTACGTTAGCATCGAAAGTTGTTTTGTTGAATTCGGTTGTTTGAGCATGAATGCGCATTTTAGCAGCACATTTACATACACCTTCAATAGTATGTTGACAACCTTGTTTAATGCATTTTACTTGGTAAGCATCAACGATATTAGCCCAAAGCAATTTGGCGGCGCGGAATTTGGCAATTTCCATAAAGTAATTACTACCCACACCAAAATTAAATTTAATGTTTTTGGCAACGATGGAAGGTTCGCAACCTGCTTCGATAAGCGACGATAAGTATTCGTTACCCCAAGCCAACGCGTAACCCAATTCCTGATCAAGAAAAGCTCCTGTGTTGCTCAAAGTGGTAGCATTCACGCCAATAACACGGAAGAAAGGCATTCCGAGTGCTGCGTCAAAAGTGGCTTTAGCCATACTTACCAATTCTTCTTTTTCAAAATCTTTACCGCGAAGCAACATAGCGTTCATGCCATCCCAGTTGATAGAACCATGCAGTTGAGCTACATTGTATTCTTTCGATTTGAAATAGTCGGTCAGCATAGTTGCTAAATCAACCGAACGTTTTGTACAGATTGTAAAGTTAAGTTCTATGCAGTCAGCCTTGATGTTTTCGAGCAAAGCGGCAATATATTCGGCACTCAAGTCTTTTTTGTTCAGTTTAAAACCAAGCGAAGTTACTCCTTTGCAAAGTAAAACAAGCGCTTTAGCATTGGCTTCTTTAACATCTTTTACTACGATTTCCTGACGTACAAACCACGAATTGTCGGCTTTTGTGCCACGAATGTATGGGAATTTTCCCGGAACAACATCGGTCGATTTGAAGTTTTCAATGTCTTCTGCCCGATAAAAGGGCAATACATTAAATCCTTCGTTGGTTTTCCAAACGAGCTTCTTGTCAAAGTCAGCTCCTTTGAGATCGGCTGTGATTTTATCCATCCATTGTTGTGTGCTAATGGATGGAAAATCAGCCAATAAATTCAATTTTTTTTCTGCCATAATATAGTTTGATTTTCGAATTTTCTAAGCGAGTGCAAAATTACTACATTCTATTGAGTTAGACGAATTTTTCACTAAGTAATTAAAGAAAAAATTCAGTAATGGATGTATTATTTGAATAGGATTTTTTTTATTGACGAAATAATTTGAAATTAATAATGATATCTTATTGGTTTAAATTGCTGAATGCAGAAAAAAAGTTGTATCGTAATTATTTATAATGCTTTCAAAAAAGTATTGATAGTCTTTGTTTTTGTATTTTTTTTTAATTTTCATAAATTTTGAATAATGAATAGTAACAAATTGTGAGTTAAAATAGTTTGTTGAAAAAAAATAGGGAAGATTGCGTTCTTCCCTATTTATAATTAACTACTGTATTCTTTTTGCTTTCAGAATTCTGATATCTTCAAGCGGTCGATCCATTTTTCCTGTTTTGACTTTTGATATATTGCTTACAATTTCAATGCCTTCAATTACTTCGCCAAAAACTGTATATTCGCCATCCAAATGCGGAGTACCCCCTAAAGTTTTATAATCGTTTCGTTGCTGTTCGATAAATTTGTAAGCAGGATTAAGTCTCAGTTGTTCCTGAATAACTATTTGAAGCGAGTCACGCAATTCAATTAATTTTACCTGATTGCCTTCCAGCCGGTATTTTTTCGCTTCTTCTTGTTTGTTGGCGAGCAATTCTTTAAACAGTTTTGCTTCCATTTTTTGTTTGTTATTATTCTCGATGGCATCAAGTTGCTGATCTGTAAAAGTGCGCCCTTGTACAAAATAAAACTGTGCACCCGATGAAGCACGTTCGGGATTCATTTGGTCGCCCTGCCGGGCAGCTGCCAAAGCTCCTTTTTTGTGATAATATTTCGGATAAACAATTTCGGCAGGAATGGTATATTTAACATCGCCCGACCCCAATGAAGCACTTTGTTTGGCATTTCGCGAGTCAGGATCGCCGGCTTGAATCATAAAATCGGCAATAACGCGGTGAAATAGCACCCCCTCGTAAAAACCTGCTTCAACGAGCTTTACAAAATTATCGCGATGTTGGGGAGTTTCGGGATAAAGTTTTATCACAATATTGCCCTGAGTGGTTTTAAGTTTGATAACTGGTTCCATATTATTTTTTTTTGCACACGAAGTATTAACTATAATACTTATTAAAATGAAGGTAAATACATTTCTCATGTTGGTAAATATTTATTTGACTGCACAAAAGTAACTATTTAATCGTTTTCAAACAACTACGAACCGTAAAAAGGAACAAGAAATTGAAAGGACAAATCATTGAAATTTTTTTATATTTTTGCAAACAACAACATCAACAAAATATTAGTAACGCTATTGCATCTACATTCGATATACATTTTGTTGTATACTACCGTTTTGATTCATTAAAAAATCGGTTAAATAGTATTGAAATCGGCGAATTTTTAAATTAATTAATTCATTTACGTTCATGTCTGAAATATACGATTTACCGTTATCATACCGCCTCGTAAAAAAATACATAAAGGTTACTTTCACCCGTTTTTACGATGAATTTATAGTGCTTGGCACAGAAAATATACCTTTGGAAGGACCGGTAATATTTGCCCCAAACCATTTGAATGGTTTAATGGATGCACTTGCAGTAATTACAATCGCACCCGATAATTATTCAACAGTTTTTTTGGCTCGGTCCGATCTTTTTAAATCAAAATTAATGGCAAGAATTTTAAGGACAATGAAAATAATGCCTGCTTTTCGAATCAGAGATGGTATCGAAAATCTGAGCAAAAACAACGAAATATTTGATAAATGCGTAGAAATACTAACACACAATAATGCTTTGGGTATAATGCCTGAAGGAAATCAGGAGCTTGAACGTAAAATTCGCCCATTAGTCAAAGGGATTTTTCGGATTGCATTTTCGGCTCAGCAAGCTATCGGCGAAACAAAAAATATTAAAATCATTCCGGTGGGAATTGAATTTGAGGACTTAATTAAGTTTGGGAAAAAAGTAATTGTAAACATTGGACAGCCTATCGATGTGCAAAACTATATGAAATTATATTACGAAAACCCCGTATTAGCTCTGAATAAAATAAAAAATGAATTAAAACTTCAACTCGAAAACTTAACCGTTCATCTCGACTCAAAAGATTTTTATCATTGCTTTGAAACTGCAGTACTTGTGACAAATGAAGCCATGATGCATAAAATGGGCTTGCAGGATAGTATCGTCAACAGATTTTCAGCCCGCAGGGAAATAGCAAAGAAATTAGTGGAAACAGAAAAAAATGCAACGGCTAAAATATTGGAGTTAAATAGATTGACAAACAAATTGAAGAATAGACTGAATGAGTACAACTTCAAAATTGATGATATTACCCGTACTCCCGACAAAAAAATAGTTCTTGCAATGAAAAGTATAATGCTTTTTATTTCACTCCCAGTTTATATTGTTGGCTTTTTATTTAATTTTTTACCGTTTTTCGCTCCGGTTTTTATCCGAAAAGCAACAAAAGTTCAATTCGCCGGCTTTTTCAGCTCGTTTCATTACGGATTGGGTATTTTGATGTTTCCTGTTTTTTATTTTCTGCAAATGGTGCTGTTTGTAAGCCTTTTAAGTATGCCATGGTGGATGGGTGTATTAATTATTCCGATGGAATATGTAACAGGAAAATTTGCTTTTTTTGGATGGTATACAAAGTTCAAGATGTTAATATCCGACTTTAAAATCATAAAATTCCGCAAGTGGAATGCCGAAAATGCCAACACATTATTACAGCTTAGTAATCAGATTTCAAAAATAATTATATACTAACAGATGAACATCGGGCTGAAAGAAAATACCTTTCAGCCCGATGTTTTAGTTTTATCGCCACCTATTTATTTTCCAGAAAAGTGATAAATGTTTTGGTATTATCAACAATCAGTGCTATTAATACCGAAAGTAATAATCCAATCATTATACTTAAAACTCCATATTTTAATCTCCCGTTTACCGCGTTAGGATTAACAACAAAATCAGAGGGGAAGTTTACAGGGCGAACATATTGCGCCAATGCTGTTTGTGCTAACCCTTTAATGGCATTGATACGGAGCAACTCTTCATAAAACAACTGCTTTTTATTTTCGCCAATCAGCAGTTTGTTATTCTCGAACTTCATTTGCTGCATATTATCTTTAAAATAAAATACTTTAGCAAGGCTGTCGATTCTTTGTAATTCAAGATTACAAATACGAATCTGGTCAATAATGTTATTCTTTTTAGACTCAAATTGAGCATTTAACACCTGATTGCTATTGAAATAACGCATCAAAGCCTCCTGCACTAAAGGTACCTGAGTTATACTCGTTGTTTTAATCTGAATGTAAATACGGTCGTTCATTTTTATATTCATTGTATCCTCAGGAGAATGGTTATGACTAAAGTCAATTTTATCAGCAACACCATCTTTGCGGTAATCAATTACATCGAATGTGCGTACAGCAATTATATTTTTCGAAACACTATCCGGAATTCCAACCTTAACAGCAAGCGACAATACGTTATTTGTTGACAACGAATTTTCAAGTTGCTTGCATATTTCTTTCACTGTTTGTGCATCGCTTCCGTAAATCATAGCCATCGCTTCTGCTTTGTAAATTCTTGCCGTTGGGCGCGATAAATATTGACCTGCAATAACGCATAAAACAGTAGTGATAATTACAATCCACTTGTATTTGTAAGCCAACTGTAAGAGACTGCCTATTCCTTTAAAAACTACTGTTCCCGCTTTCTTGACCCAGCGAAAAAACATGGAAATTAATTGCAATAAATTGATTTCTTTTGAAGTATTTTCTTCCATAAATTTTTATTTTAAAAACTAAATTTGTAATATATTGTTTTCGTTATTTTTTTTACTGTCATCAATATCATCTTCAATAACCGAAATATCATCGATTTCATTTTCATCTTCCCAGATAAATTCGGGTTTTTGTGGTCCTGATTTACGATACAAAACCGACAAAACTAATCCGGTCATGCCACCTGCCAAATGTCCTTCCCACGAGATCGGGTCATTCACCTTCCAAGGAAAAACATGCCAAACCATACTGCCGTAAAGAAAAGCTATGATTAGCGAAATAGCTGTTAATGGCACATTTTTTCGTAATAGTCCGCTAAAAAACAAGAAAAAAGCCAATGAATAAACCAAGCCACTTGCGCCGATATGCCAGCTCTCCCTGCCGATTGTCCAAAGAATTATTCCGCTCGAAATATAAGATAAAAATAAAATTTTTACAGCAATTGGCTTATAAAAATAAAACAGAGTAGCCGATAAAACTACAAATGAGAAAATATTATTCATCAAATGTCCCCCATCGGCATGTATAAAAATATAAGTAAAAATACCCCCAATATTTTTCAAACTTCGTGGCAGGATACCACCCTTATGAAAATCAAGTTCCATCCCTTTTTCAAACACAAAACTTAAAACCATCAATAGTGCAATGAGCAATGGTATAAATAATGCGTTGAAAAATTGTTTTTTTACTTCGATCCGGTGTTGTTCGGTTGACATTCAATTTTATTGCCGATGTACATTTTTTTTGCAAAAGTATAACAATATATTGTTAAACGTCAATTGATGCATAAAATTACATTTGATTAATAAAATATAAGTTCAGAAAGCAAATACCGAATCCACACAGAATTATCAAAAACATTTCAAGAAAATTATTTCAGAAAGATAAATTTTTAATAATAAAATGTTTGCTGTTTCATTTATTTTTAATAAATTGCAAGCGCAATTATAAACGTAAATAATGCATTTTTTTTATGATTTGCTTCATTTACAACAAGTACATTATTCATAACATTGTTATCAATATATTTTTTATAAACAAACTTACACTTTATGAGTTACCTTAATTTTGACAAAACCTTGTTGATGAATCTTGACAAATCCCTATCGAAAGAGATGATTCGTACAAATCGCGCCGGTGCTTATAATAGTACTACGTTGATTGATTGCAATACCCGCAAATATCACGGACAGTTAGTCATTCCGATTCCGCAAATAGACGATTCGAACCACGTATTGCTTTCCTCGCTCGATGAAACAGTGATTCAGCACGATGCTGAATTTAACTTGGGTATCCATAAATATGAAGGCAATAATTTCAGTCCCAATGGTCATAAATACATACGTCAATTCGATTGTGAAGTTATTTCCCGAACCGTTTACAGAGTAGGAGGCGTTATTTTATCGAAGGAACGAATGCTTGTATCGTTCGAACCGCGTGTGCTTTTTAAGTATACGGTGCTCGAAGCTCACTCTCCAACGACTTTGCGTTTCAAGCCTTTTCTTGCATTCAGAAACGTAAACGAACTGACTCATGAAAATGACCGCGCAGATACTTCATTCATTGAAATAAAACAAGGAATTAGTATGTGTATGTACGAGAATTATCCTTCACTATTTATGCAGTTTTCAAAAAAAAATAATTATACACACAATCCGCATTGGAACAAAAATATTGAATATTACAAAGAACAGGAACGCGGATATGAATACAAGGAAGATTTGATGGTTCCCGGATTTTTCGAAATGCCTGTTAAAAAAGGGGAAACATTAATATTTTCGGCCGGAATTTCCGAAACATCCCCGCGAAGTTTGACAAAACTATGGGACGATGAATTAAAACGACGGAATCACAGGGTGGATATGTTCAGTAGCCTGAAGAACTCGGCACAGCAGTTTTACAAACGCGAAGGCGAACGAACCTATTTGCTTGCCGGATATACCTGGTTTACCGCCCGTGCCCGGGATCAGTTTGTGGCTTTGCCCGGATGTACACTTGCAATTGATCGAATGGATTATTTCGATGCAATCATCAGAACGTCGATAGATGAATTAATACTTTTTATGGGTGGAAGCAAGGAAGGAATTAAACTTCAAAACATTGATGATCCGGATGTTTTACTTTGGTTTATCTGGGTAATCCAACAATATGCAGGTGCTACATCCTTAGAAAAAGCAGCCGAGCGTTTCGAAGAAATTGTAACAACCATTATTGCATTCATTCGCAAACAAAATCATCCAAATTTGTTTTTGCACAATAATGGCTTGCTCTATGTAAATGGCAAAGAAAAACCTGCAACCTGGATGAATGCCGTTGAAAATGGAAAACCTATTACCCCGCGTACGGGTTATGTTGTTGAAATAAATTCGCTTTGGTATAATGCACTGAAATTTTCTTCGGAACTGACAAGGATTACAGGAGCCGAACATGCAGCAGATATGCTCGATTATCAGGCCGAAATTACCCGGCAGGCATTTGTTGAAACTTTCTGGAACGGAACATATTTATATGACTTTGTAGATGATAATGATAGTAACTGGGAAGTTCGACCAAATATGATTCTCGCAGTTGCATTACCTTATTCTCCACTTGATAAAGCAAAGCAAAAATCGGTATTAGATATAACCACCAAGGAATTGCTTACACCTAAAGGGTTAAGAAGTTTGAGTCCCAAAAGTGGGTCGTATCGACCGATTTATATTGGAGGAATGCTTGAGCGTAACAGAAATTATCACAACGGGCCGGCCTGGCCTTTTACATTCGGAGCTTTTGCAATTGCATATCTGAAAATTTACAAACAGAGCGGTAAATCATTTATCGAAAGGATGTTGATTGGTTTTGAAGCAGAAATGACAGAACTTTGTGTAGGTACTATTCCTGAATTATTCGATGGAAATCCGCCTTACAAAGGGCATGGCGGGATGTCTTTTGCCATGAGTGTGTCACAAATTCTGAGTGTATTGGATTATTTAAAAAAACCCGAAAATAAATAGAGGATGAAAGCATTAATGTTTGGTTGGGAATTTCCGCCTCATATATTGGGCGGGTTAGGTACAGCAAGTTACGGTCTTACAAAAGGCATGGCTTTGCAACCCGATATGCAGATTACTTTTGTTATACCTAAACCTCATGGAGACGAAGACCAGAGTTTTCTGAAAATTATCGGGGCTTGCAATGTGCCTGTTGTATGGAAAGAAAATGATTGGAATTATGTTAACCATCGAATTGGGTCAATGATGCATCCTGATGAATATTTCTGGCTTCGTAACGGAATAAAATATGATTTTCGCCGAATACATACCAACGATTTAGGTTGTATCGGTTTTTCGGGAAGATATCCTGAAAATCTGATTGAAGAAATATCGAATTACGAAGCTGTGGCAAGCGTACTGGCTCATCAGGTCGATTTTGACATCATTCATTCGCACGACTGGCTAACCTATCCGGCAGGCGTTTTTGCAAAACAAATCAGCGGCAAACCGCTTGTTATTCATGTTCATGCCACTGATTTCGACCGCAGTCGAGGACAGGTTAACCCAACAGTTTATGGAATCGAAAAACGCGGAATGGATATGGCTGATCACATTATGACAGTAAGTAACCTTACCCGACAGATTGTGATAGAAAAATATCATCAGTATCCGCGTAAAGTTACAACGGTACAC
>JAURYY010000178.1 GCA_030653695.1 Paludibacter sp.
CATATTTTCGTAGTTCTATTGTCATTGCATTCTCATAAACCTTCTCTAAAAAACCATAACCAAGTGTATTGTAAACTTTAAAGTATGATTTGATTATTTTCTCTGTGATTGCTTCATGTAATAGTTTCATAATGATAGGCGTTAAAATTAGTAGTCTTAAATCATTCCGATTTATCGGAATGAAAATCCTCCCGATTCCCGATAGCTATCGGGATTAATCCGCTAAATCAGCGAGAATCCGCGTTCCATTCTTTTCCATTTCTTCACAGAAAATTGATTCGAAAACTAACCATATACCATCAACCTTGTCTTAGAAAAGAGCCATTATGTATTGTTTTACAAATATTAAAAATACGTTGGGTACAAAAGCCGATAGTCATTTAAGATTTTTTGAATAACAAAGATACATCTTTTTTTGTAATCAAATTAATGACAGCTGAAGATTGTAAAAAATGAACATTGGTCCGATATATTTACTGATTAACCGTATCTCCTATGAACAAATAATTATTACTACCCACTACCCACTTTCTTCATTCATCCATTTCCGTAAACGGCGAATTCTGACTTTTAAATTCAGGAACAATTTTTTTCATCTCTTCCACCGTTTTTTTAATATCAACGTTATTTGCCGACTCTATCATAGTCTGAATGGATGTCTCTACCTGCTCAAACTCATATTGACGAACCGTAGCAACGGTAATTTTCTCATGTTCGGTAGGTATTGTTTTTTCTGTGTCGTTGAGCAATTCTTCGTACAGCTTTTCGCCGGGGCGGAGTCCGATATATTCTATTTTTATCTCCTTATCGGGAACAAATCCTGCCAGTTCGATCATGTGGCGTGCCAGATCGGCAATTTTAACGGGACTACCCATATCAAAAACATAAATTTCGCCACTACTGCCAAAGGATGCAGCCTCCAACACCAACCGACATGCTTCGGGGATGGTCATAAAATAACGAATGATATCAGGATGAGTAACAGTTACCGGACCTCCTTTTTCAATCTGTTTTTTGAAGTATGGAATTACAGAGCCGCTTGAACCCAACACATTTCCAAACCGAGTAGTTACAAAGTTAGTCTTAGCACCTTTCAAAGCGCTTGCTTTGGCTAAGGACTGCACATAAATTTCAGCAATACGTTTTGATGCCCCCATTACATTGGTAGGATTCACTGCTTTGTCGGTCGATATCATAACAAAGCTGTCCACATTATATTTCAAAGCAAAATTACTTACATTCATCGCTCCGAGCACATTCACCAACACAGCTTCGCATGGATTTTCCTCCATAAGAGGTACATGCTTGTATGCGGCAGCATGGAACACAATTTGTGGGCGATATTTACGGAACACATAATTCAATCGTGTTTCGCTACGCACATCTCCTATGATGGGAATAAATTTCAGATATGGAAAGTCCTTTTCTAATTCGAGCCGCAAAATATGTAGCGGTGTTTCTGCAGTATCGAACAACAGCAACAAATTAGGTTTGAATTGTGCCAATTGCCGTATCAGTTCACTGCCTATAGAACCGGCAGCACCGGTAATCAGAACGACCTTTTCGTGCGTCTGTTTTTCTATTCTGTTCATATCTATCGTTATTTCATCCCTGCCAAGCAGGTCCTCGAACTGAATGGACTTCATCCTGATATTAAACTGATTGTTATTGTCTAAACCTTCGAAGGGCGGAGTTACCAATACGTTGACTCCCATTTTTATACAGGATGAAATAAACGACTGCTCGTTTCTGACGCTTTTATAGTCGGGAAAAATAATCGTATTGATTTCGTTTTTTCGCAAGAAACGGTTTAAGTCATCTCCATTGAGATAATGTATGGGCAAGTCCTGAATGCGAGCAATTTTGGCGTTTTTTTCGCGGCTAATAAACCCTTTCACCTGATAATGAGCCGATGAACTTTTGTTAAGCCATTGCGCCAGTGCCATACTATGCGAATCAATATCGTAAATCAACGATTTGTTTTGTGTTACAATGCTATAATTTACCGTATAATTGTACATCGAAACGATACAGTACCGCATTAGAAGCAACAACACCAAATTGAAAAGAAATACATTCTGCACAAAAAAGAAACGGTATTCAAATGTCAATCCCTGTAGAATGATAAAAGAATACAAAAATGCAGATGAAAAGAGTAGCGCAACAAAAAGCCGCCAGAATTCAATTAGATTTGAATAACGTACCAGCCCCCGGTAAGGTTTGAACACATAAAACCATAAAACGGTGCTGAGCAAAAACACTGTTCCCGCACTCAACAACTGTGGTAACGGAATACTCATATTTGCATTTCGCATCTGAATATATGCTGCGAGTGCATAGCCCGCTACACATAAGACCAAATCTATTTCAAAAACTATCCACCGGTTAATCAGTGTCATTTTCATTAGTTTCTGAAAATATTTACGTAATTTTTTCTGAAATTTTTCCATAATATTTTTTAAGATTTATTTTCGGAAACCAAAACGTGTTCCGCCTGTGGTTTTTCCTACACTATCTACAAGCACAAATAAATGGCTAACGTTACCATTGCTTCCTAAAACAGCCTGTTATATCTTTCAGTTTATACAGCTTAACACATCTGCAATTGATTCCGCAGCCTGAAGGGGGTTGGGAAAGTATTAGCTGGATTTTTGCGTAACCATTCGGCAAGCCTGAGCGACCAAAGTGAGATAAAACCGTTATGGATTTGGATATTATTACTTCGGGGAATGGAAATCCACTAACATGAGTCAATTAAAAATTATTGACTTGCGGCATTTTTTCAAACACTTCAACCACCCTGTCAAGATCTTCTTGAGTAAGTATGGAACCGGATGGCAGACACAATCCGAGTTCGAATAATTTAGCGGCTACTCCGTTACCATAAAAAGGAGCATCTGCAAAAACCGGCTGTAGATGCATGGGTTTCCACAGCGGGCGGGTTTCAATATTGGCTTTCTCCATTGCATCGCATAAATCATGGCGCGTATAACCGGTTTTTTCAGGGTCAATCAAAACACAGGTTAACCAATAATTAGACTGAAAATCTTCCGATGAACTACTTTGAAATGAAACACCAGGCAGATGCGATAATTTTGATACATAAAAAGCATGTATTTCTCTGCGGCGGGCTACATATTTGTCGAGTACTGTCATTTGCCCGCACCCTATACCAGCACAAATATTGCTCAAGCGATAATTGTACCCAATTTCGGAATGTTCGTAGTGAGGAGCATTATCGCGGGCTTGTGTGGCATAAAATTTGGTTTTTTTTGCTTGTTCATGGGTGGAACAGACCAAAGCGCCTCCCCCCGAAGTGGTGATTATTTTATTACCATTGAACGACAAGCAAGCAAAATTGCCGAATGTCCCGCATGGCTTCCCTTTATACATTGAGCCTAATGCTTCGGCAGCATCTTCGAGCACAGGGATTTCATAGCGTGTCGCTATTTCCATAATTTCGTCCATCTTTGCGGGCATACCGTACAAGTGTACCGGGATAATTGCTTTTGGCTTTTTGCCGGTTTTTGCTATTCGGTCTTTTATGGCTTTTTCTAACAACTCAGGGTCCATGTTCCAGGTATCTGTTTCGCTGTCAACAAATACCGGACTTGCGCCCACATATATAATGGGATTAGCAGATGCAACAAATGTAAACGACTGACAAATTACTTCATCGCCTACACCAACGCCAAGCTGAATTAATGCTAAATGGATGGCTGCTGTACCTGATATCAACGCTACTATCTTTTTGTTTTCGCCAAGGTAGGTGCCAAGCAATTCTTCGAATGCATTCACATTGGGACCCAAAGGCACCACCCAGTTGGTGTCAAATGCCTCTTGTATATATTTTTGCTCTTCGCCACTCATGTGGGCGAGAGATAACCAGATTTTTTTATTATTCATTGTTTTAAAAATGTAATGTGTCGTTATAAAATCAATTAGCACTTTGATAATAAGAATATTACGCTGATAATTATAAAATACTTTGTTATTTATCTCGAAATAAATTTTCACGCAAAGTCGCAATTTTTTACTTTGTTGATTATCTGACATTTAAATTTATTTAGCAAGACGCAAAGCGAAAAACTTAACAGTTTTTCATTGCGACTTAGCGTCTTTGCGAGCAAGATACATTTTTTATAACGAACTGTTGAGAAGGTTAACGAACGGTTTAATTCCGGTTTTTGAAAGTATTCCGGGTAAACTGCTTGAAATTGAAAGTGATACAAGCCATTTGCTGTATCAGAGTGCGTCGTTCACAGGCGATCCGATCTCCCCCTCGTTTGCAACGAGTTGTTAATGGTTAAGCGTTTTTAACGCAAAAAGAGATTTAATGACTCATAGTAATTAACAAGAAAAACTAAAATATGTCTTCAGAGAATTACAGCGTTGAAAAACAAAATGCGGTTTATTTTCCAGTCGCTTAAATGTCAAGCGATTAGCAAACCGATTGTCCCGTGTAAAATGGCAAATTCTCCCCATAGTTTGCAAACGAGGAGAAGTGTAAAATAAAACTTGTATGAAGCAAAAAAGCTAAAGACTTTGTCAAGTTTGTTTGATACATAAAAATTGATACCTTTGTATTTTAAAATTCATTCAATTCCCTATGGATAATTCATTTGACAAAGAACGTATCTTAAATTATTGGATTGAAAGTGCTGAAAACGATTTCAAAACAATGAATGACCTTTATCAGACTAAAAATAATAGCTGGGCGTTGTTTATGGGTCATCTTGTAATTGAAAAATTACTTAAAGCTTTATATGTAAAAGAAAAAGAGGAATATCCTCCAATGATTCACGATCTCAGAAGGATTTGTGAAAAGGCAGACATTAAACTTGATATTCCACGTCAAATCATGTTAGATAGCATTTCGAGATTCAACATAAATGCCAGGTATGACGACTATAAACAGAGTTTTTATCAACTTTGTAATGATGATTTTACGACAGAATGGATTGAGAAAATTAAAGATTGTAGGTTATGGATAAAATTGATGCTTTAAAGATAAGTAGAAATTATTTGAAACGGTTAAGAAAATCGGATATCGAATTTTCTGAAGCATGGCTGTTTGGTTCGTATGCCAAAGGCAATCAGCATGAAAATAGCGATATTGATATTGCTATAGTTTTAAAAGACAATTCAAATCACACCTTTGAAACAGAAGTGAAATTAATGGTAATCCGCAAAGGAGATGAAACATTAATTGAACCGCACGCATTTACAAAAGAAGAGTTTGATTATAACGTGCCAATAGTAAATCAAATCATACGGTATGGCGAAAAAATTAGCTTTTAAAGTTTAAAACCCTCGTTATACCACACACTCCATATCGTTTGCAACTAATGGTTAAGCGTTTGTAACGCAAAAATGTAAAACCCTATTTGTCAAAGTTTTTACCATATAGTTAAGCTAAATTAACACAAGGTTGCGTTAGTCAATGAGATTTTCTTATTAATCCCTCAGATCAAAGACGATATATAACAAGGGAAAAGCGACTTCCCAGTCGCTTGTATTAATTATCCAATTATATCTCAAGCGGTTAGGAATTGAAAATCGACGTAGTCAAATCGTTTGTCCCTTGTATATAAAAAGTCCATCTCAATTATTGAGATGGACTTCACGCAAATGAACGATTTTGGTTAAAACCGATATCCTAATGAAAGTCCGAAACCTGTATTCTTAACAGCCGATTTGTCATTAGTCAATATTTTATATTCCGGATTTATGTTTAACATACAAGCTGGGCATTTAGCTGTGCAAATATTCCGCTTGCCATTTCATAACCGAAAAATATATTACCACCGGCATCAAATGCTCTGTAATAAGGAATTAATGGTGAATCGCCAACTTCCACAACGTTCTGGAATTTAACAGGGCTATCAAGCGAAATTGAACCTCCTTTAGTTATCACATTACCCTTTATGCCATAAGCAACATAAGGACCTACCCCAACCAATACATATCCGCTTCCGAGTAAACCTTTATATAAAAAATTCAATGGCAGTTCGATGTACGAAAGATGGGTTGTAGTTG
>JAURYY010000179.1 GCA_030653695.1 Paludibacter sp.
GAATAACCACTTAAACCCCAATGTTTTATACCGCTTGTTAGCGTTTCGTTGTTCATTTTTTTGTATTAGTTTTTTTCTATATGAATTTCCAAATGTCTTCAATAAGCAAGTTGTCAAATGTTTTAATATGGTCTTTTAAAATGATTTCTGTTTTCATATTGGGTCTAATGTCGCAGTAATATACTCCGTCAAGAGGGTTGAGTTTTACTGTATACCCTTTAAAATGACCAGGTAAGAATGTCGCATTGATACCGTATTCATTTTCTCGTTTTGTATTTTTTCTTTGAACATCATTTAAGAATATGGCAATGTGCGGTGTCGCCTTCTCAGTCAATTTGTTATACAAAAATTTATCAATGAAAATTTTATCTATTCGGTCTTTACTTGATGTTTTGATTGAGCCAATTACCTTAATATCATTCTCCTTTTCGATAATAAGGTCGTGTTGGTAGCTCATATTGAATGTAGGCTCTCCGTCAACAATTACGGGAACTTGTATCGTTCCAGATTTGCAATCTATCCCAATTTCGCTAATGATTAAACGAATGAAATGCTCAAACAAATCTCCGTTAAGTTTTCTGGCGGTATTAGATTGCCCCGCTGGTAAACCATCTAATGCAGAACCAACAGATTGTTGAATAGTGTAAGTTGCATTGTTTAATATATTGCGAATTGTTTCATCTTTTTTGTCAATCGTTTTTATATTTTTCAAAACTTTCAGAAATTCTCGTGATGCTTTTGTGAAATCTTTTGCATCATACATTAAGTTTGAGTTTATTGGTCTTGTAATTTGAAAGTTTCCTTCTTTTTTGTATTGATAAAAACGATAGTGATTTTCGTTTTGTGAAACGATTATTGCTTGCAAATTATCGCTAATATAGTTCAGGTATTCATCACAAAATTTGATGTATGCTTTAAGGTCTGCAAAGTTACTTTTGTCTTTCGCTTTATTTACGAGTTGTTTTAAATTCATCTTATTGAGTTCCTTCTTTTTTGGTTATCAAAATCATATTTAATCCATTTTTCAATGCTCCAATCTTCAACAAGTTCTATACGGTGTGCCGCCCAATCCAGATATTCCGGAGAAAAGTCACAAGCCATCCATTTACGCTGCAATTGTTGAGCACATACTGGCGTTGTCCCTGAACCACAAAATGGGTCAATTATGGTATCTCCAATATTGGAAGAAGCTAAAATCAGTTTGCGTAAAAGTTCTTCCGGTTTCTGTGTTGGATGTGGCGTTTTTTCGTGCATTCCATTACAAGTTGTTGGTACTTCAATTATATCTTGTGGAATATCCAAAACATCTTTGGGTTTTGCTCCAAGTGAGTTTGGTTCCCATATCTGATTTCCGTTTTTACCATTTCCATATTGGCTTGTTTCAGCCTGTGGATGAATTGGATATTTTAACGTGTGCTCGCTATAAGGAATACGAATTGTATCAATGTTAAATGTAAAATTCTTGGTTTTACGAAAATGAAGAATGCTTTCATGACTTCTGCCCCAATCTTTACCAAGATTTGCTTTGTTTTTGTAATGCCAAATAATCCAGCGACAAGATTTGAAAAACCTTGATGCCGGATGTTTTAAGTCAGCAAGGATTTCTGAGAAGCCACATATAAAAAGTGTACCAGTTGGTTTTAATACTCTTGCCGCTTGCTCAATCCACTTCATCGAGAACTTAATGTATTCTTCTTGACTTTCAAATGTATCCCAATCAGCCTTTTTAATATTGTAAGGTGGGTCAGCAAATATTATATCAACACTTTCATTTGGCAATGTTTTAAGCCATTCTATACTATCTCCTTTCCAAAGTTGACCGTTTGGATGCTGATAGAAAACAGACGGATTGAAATTGTTTTCAAAATTTGTTATGATACGTTCACCTTTTAGCAGAACTTCGCCAAAAAAAGTTGGTAGTTCTTTATTTCTAACCATAGTATTACCCATTGCGTAAAGTTTTTAAGTAAGACACCTTTTCTTCTGCGACTTTCAGAATATTCAAGTCGGCTTCTTCGTCCAAAATTTTGTAAGCAATTTGGTCGCTCAAAAACTCACTAAGCAATTCTCTTTCTTCAATTTTGAAAAATAATGCAATATTTTTGATTAACTTTTTTGTCGGTTGTCTTTGATTGCGTTCAATCTTAGCAAGAAGTGAAGGGTCAATACTAACATTTGTTGCAACTTCCCTTAAAGTCAGTCCGGCAGTTTCTCTCATGGTTCTGAGATGTTCTCCAAGAGTAGTATGTATTCTCATGCTTTCTATTCAGGACAAATTTTGTCCAAAAGTAAGTATGTTTTTCCAAATGGACAAATAATGTCCACAAAACTTTTCAACATTTTTTTAAACATGTCCAATAATAATTTTCTTTTTCAGGTTCTTCATTGGTTCAATGTTCCTTTTTAGGGTGAGGCATAACGACCGAGGCTAAGCGCAGTAGCCGAATAGCGGGAGCTTTAACTGTCGCACTACGATGAAGGTAATGCGGGAGATGAACCTCCAAAATCGCATGACTTCGGCTACTGTGCTTAGGCGTTTGTTGGCAGCTGGCCGTTCAGTTGTTATACAATCGTCATTTGTTTTGTTGCGTTATATTGTTGTCTGTCAATACTAAAGTTGGTTTTGTTTCTTGTTGTTTTCTTGTCAGCCAAGTAAATAATAGCTAAATTGTTGTCCAAATGCACAAAGTTAAAATCATTAACTCTCCACAGTTCATTGTTTTTTTTTCTTTCAAAATGCACTTCAACTGTCTAAACCAGCAAAAAACCAATGTACTGTGACCGCTCTGCCTATTATCAAAAAGCTATAAAAACCACTGCAAGACTTTTGAAAATATATTCTAACTTGCTGTGGCTTTTTTTGCTTTTTGGGCGTTTAGTGTTCAATAGCTAAACAAATATTAATAGTTATAATATATTTTCTTGAATTTCAGCAACTTCAATCCCTAAATATTCTTTATAAATTCTCTCTCGATATTCTTTTCCAAGTTTGTTAATTTCAGAAATAAACATTTGATAAGTACCTTGACCACCAATTAAATCCCAAAATTCATTTCCAATCAAAACAACCTTGTCTTCTGTCATATTGAACCATCTAGATGGAAATGACCAAGCATAATCTTCTTTTTTACCGTATGGATTATATGGTAAAGCAAAATATGCCTCTGTAATTAGTCTTGGTTGCATTGCGTACAATTTCAATATTTTTTCTTTACTAACTTTGCTTTGGTCGCTGTTTGGTAAAGGTGCTTTTAATTCAAAAGCATATTTTTCTCCTGTTTCCGCATTTTCTGCAAATACGTCTGAAACTACAATTGTAGGAATAAGTTCGCCAACACCTTCCAAAATATATTTCAATTCCTTATCCCAATCTGGCTTTATTTTTTTTTCGCCTTTTGGTGTGTGTTCTAATCTATTTAAAACTTCGGCAATTCTTGCTAATCGATCTTTTGGTACATTACCATTAATAGTTTTTTGCAATTCACATTTTCCCAAACCCGTTATACCTGCAACTTGTGCTAATTTCTCCCATACTCCACCAAATGGAGTTACAAACCTTCTTTCAAAATGAGAGCCTTTAAAAATTTCATCTGGTACAAGTGCAGCATACAATGGTTTTTTTGCTTTATGTTCTTCTGCAATAAATGGATCTTTATATAGAACATTTTCCATAACTCTATTCATAAGAGTTTGAATTACTTCTTTTATTGCTACTGATACTTCTTCTGGATTTTGAGCCATATATTATATTTTTTTTAAGTGGAAAATTATTTCCGAATATGCACCTTTGTCTTTTTCAGTTCGATTTAAAACTGGACGTTTATATTGATTTACAATTTGCATTCCGGCATTTTCTGCAATTGTTGGGTACATATTGTATTTGTCGTTAGCAACAAGAAAAATATCAAAGTCATCTACTAAGTATTTCTTTGCGTTATTCAAAACATCGCTTATTCCCTGAATATAACTTAGTTTTGCTTCTTTGCCTTGTCCTTTGAAAAGCGGTCCAATCTCCAATTCATCTTTTCTATCAAAACCAAACAAATCATAAGCATAAGCGTGTTGTTCGTGATAATCAATTAAACCAACATATGGTGGAGAAGAAAAAATTCCTTTGATTTTTTGAGTTGAAACCAATTTTGCAAATTCCTGATTTTTCTTTTCCAACTCGCCAACAATGTCAATCGTTCTGCTATCTCCGGTTAAGCAAGTATGATATGTATTTTTTCTAAGTCTATCATATTCCGCTAACCGTTTAATTGTATCTTTTGAATAGCTTTCCCACCATTTTAAAATTGAGAATAATGGTTTACATATCTTTCCGTGTTTTCCGCAATAGTAAGTGGTTGTTACTGGCTCAAATAAAGTTGCTAAATCTGCGTGTGTTGTAGCTCTACAACTTCTAATTGCTCTACTTAGAATTACACTTACAATTCTTTTTGTGTCACGATTTTGAATTTTCTTTATTTCCTCAAAAACGAACTGAATTTCATTTCGAATATGGTTTGAATACCATTTACCAAGGAAAGAATCTTCATTGTCTTGTCTCAATTTGATATTATATTCTTCAACAAGCTGATTGTAAATTGGCAAAAACTCCATTTCTTTTTCTTTGCCGTAAACCTTCTCATCAATCTCTTTTCTGTATAATTTTCCTTTGTATTCTGGTACTGGGAAGTATTTGTTGTTGAAAATATTCAATTCTTTCAATAACTTCAGTTCAAATTCAATTGTATGGGAATTTTCTAAGAATAATTTTAATGCTTTCGTGATTCTTGTTATTTCAGATTGGACATCTACAAGATTATATTGTATTACTTTACAATTACCAATTAAAGCATTAAAGGCAGAAACATCAATTCCAATAGCGTTAATTCCTAATTCACAAGCTTGAACCATTGTAGTTCCGCTACCAGAAAATGGGTCTAAAACTATATCTCCTTCTTTAAAATATATTTCCTTTTTAAATTTGTCTGTGTGGTTATCAAGGAAATATTCTACAAGTTGTGGAATGAACTTTCCTTTGTATGGGTGAAGTCTGTGAACGTGTTTTGTCGTTTCGGCTTCTTTGTATTGGTCGAAAGAGAGTGTCCAATTTAAATCATTTCCAAGTTCATCTTTCCAGGTTTCTTGTCTTGTTGTTTTTTGGTCTTTATAGTAATTAATAAGCTCTTCTTTTAAAACCATAGTTGAGCCATTCTCTCCAATTTTCTTAATTCGTCCATACTGGATAAGATAAGAAATATTTGAAGTTGTTACATTCTTGTTTAGGTAATTTGAAGCCCAAACACTGGCTTCGTTTATTGATAAAAATTCTGACATTTTATTTGTTATTTGTTCCACCGTATTTAATTATTTTTTCTGCGACTTTTAATGCTTCCATTCCAAAGTCTTCGTTTTGAATCTCGTAAAGTATCTTTTCGCTTAAATATTGAGTTAATATCAAACCTTTATCTATTTCCAGAATGTCTGCTAACTTAATAATTTGTTCTCTTGTTGCTTTTCTTTCTCCTCTTTCGATTTTACTTAGAATAGCAGTGTCAATACCAATTTGAGTTGATACTTCTCGTAGTAAAAACCCTTTCATTTCTCTTTTTTCTCTAATTAATTCACCTGTTGTCATTGTTTTTTGTTGTAAAATAGCGACTTGACAATTATTGTCAAATGTAGTGAGTTTTTTTCAATTAAGAGTATTTCAGTCGGTGAAACTTTTCAACAATTTCCAAAATTTTCAAGGGTTTTGAAAATTTCTGTCTTTAATTCGGTTGTCAAATAATGAGTTACGGTTGTCTTTTTTTCTTTTTTTTTCGGCTTGCTGGTAACGACCGAGGCTATGGGCATTTGGCGGTTTGCGGGCGATTTAGCTGTCGAACCGCAACAAAAGTAAAAGCGGGAGCAAAGCCTCCTAAGTGCAATACCCCCGCCAATGCGCATAGGCGTGTGTTATGTGTATTTGCTTTCAGTTTTCTTGTATTTCGCTTTTGGTGCAAATAAACTTAATTGTTGTTCCTGTGGTAAATGTTCCAAATAATTAGAAATGAAAAGTTCTTTTCCTTTCTGGTCTGAATCAGCAGTTATATTTCTCATCCCATAAGTCAAGTCCCACGGAATTATGTTCGCAAATGTAAATAAATCTCTTATATACTGGCTGTCGTCATAAGTGATGAGCCATTTATGTTTGCAGTTTCGCATTGTTTCCGCAAATTTAATATGGTCAAAAGATTTATGTAAGTTTCCGTTTTTACCGTAAAGCGCAGATTTAGTTGCAGAATAATATGGCGGGTCGAGAAATATAAATACATTTTCTCCGTCTTTATTTACTAACTCTTCATAGTCAAGATTTGTAATAGTCGAACCGTTAATAACTCTCGCAAATTCATTTAGTCGTTGAATACTGCTTTCTGTGAACCGACCAGTAAAAGCACCTTCACTAAAACCACCGCTTAAACTTGTCCCTGAAAAAGTAATTCGATTATAAATGAAAAAAGCTGCTGCTCTTTCTAAGTCGTTAAAACCATCTAAGTTTTCGTTTAAAAACTTATGTAATTCTTTGCCAACTGGAAACTTATTTCGCCATTCGTAAATTTTATCAATTAAAGTATCTACATCTTTTTGTGTCATTTCCCAAAACTTATAAAGTTCAAAATATAGGTCGTTAACCCAAAACTTTTTACTTGGAAATCGTTGCTTAGCATAAATAAAAATTGAACCACCACCTAAAAAGGGTTCTCTAAATTCTTCAAAGTCAGGTAGCAAAGTTGAAATCAAATCAACTGCCCTACTTTTTCCTCCTGGGTATCTTAATGGACTTTTTATCATTTTGAATGTTGAACTTTAATAGTGAATTTGTTTTGTTTGGCTTCAGCGAATATTGTTTCTAATAGAAGCTTCTGTGAATCTGAAAGTTTATTATCAACTAAAAATTTCGTCAGTTCACTTTTTGTGCCATTTGAACTAATTCCGCCGATAAGTTTTGTAGAAGTTAAACACAATACAGCTTCACTTTCCATTTTCACTCCGTTTACAGTTACTTCTGATAAGTTAGAGTATAAAATCAACTTTAATAGACCATCTTTAATGTCTCCTACGCTCGGAAGTATGGCGTTTTTACTGTGTTTTCCCTCTATTAAACTTACTTTTTCTTTTGCGATTAGAATTTCATCAACAGTCAAAAAATACTGTCCACCTAAGTAGTTTGTAATGGTAACTTTTGCTTTTGAAAGTGTTGATAAACTTTCTTTTGGTTGAAGAGTTACAAATTCTCTTGCTTGAGCTTTTTCTGATTTTCCTCTTGAAAATGCCATGAATAATGAAACATCTTTCCCAATTCTATTTTTAAAATTGTCTAACCCATTTGAACCGTGAAGTTTTACTTTAGTAGATTCTTCAATTTTAGAATATGACAACTTTGCTTTATCAATAATATTATGCAAGTTAGTATTTAGTTCGTTTAAATTCCAATGTAAAGCAGAACTATGATATTGTTCAATTTCTTTGATTTTGGAGAGAACGTATTTATTATTGAATTGTTGATTTGTTATTTTCTCGTCTGCTTTATCTGCTTTGTCGTAGTAAGCAAAAATAACAAAGACATCTAACGACCGAGGCTATGGGCATCCTGCGGTTTGCGGGAGCTTCACTGTCGCACAGCGAAACAGTGAATGCGGGCGCAAAACCTCCAAAATTGCACGTCAGCCAGCCTGTGCCCATAGGCGTATGTTAGGGGCAAGTAGCTTTGGGGTTTAAGTTTGTTTTCGTCGGCTGATTAACGCTAAAAAACCAGTTTGTCGCAATGTCAGACCGTATTTTCGTTTTTTTTCTTTTCGACCGACAAAACAGTTGTAAAGTTAATAGTTTTTTTTTAAATACTCACTATCGAGCTTTTATATTTCTCAAGTCGTAGGTTCGTCCGGTACTTTTTAGTATTTTTACTATTTTAGTAAACGAAGACCAAATCCGGCTTTATTATCAAAAACTATGTTAGGCGTTAAACCGCAAAGATAGTTTTCAATCGTAGTTGCAACCGCATAAGAACCTTGTGGAGTTGATGACCAAAATGTAGCTGAATTATGTAAATCCATAAAAAGCGTTGTATTAGTAGAACCAGCTAATCCAATATCACCATTAGGTAAAGCGGTAAAACCACTGCTATTAGTCGCTGTGTATTTAAAGTCCACCCAATGACTATTTCCAGCTTCTGCAAATGCTAAACCAGCTGGTAAATATCCTCCTAAATAATTCATTAAATCAGCCCATTCATAACAAGTCGGCGTATGCCAACCAACTATGAGTCCTCTTACGTTCGCCAACATACCAGTTATAAAGTCCGCCGTAAACTTCTCCATTCTTAGAATCATTATTATACCAGCAATAAGCACCGATTGCTAATGGGTTCACTGTTACAGCATAAGTTGCGCCCTTATAAACATTTGGTGGATTTAAATCGCAATTTGTTCCACCCGTGCCACAATCTGCGGGGCAGTTGCTTGAATTTTCAATTCCAGTTTCACAAAAACCATCTCCGCAACAAAAAGTTTTACTAACTCTAGATAATTTATTTTGAGCCACTTTCGTATCGAAAGAGAGAAATTCTCGAGCAGTATTATTGGGAATAAAATAATCGTTTGAAGACAAATTATTATAGCATATAGCCATTGACGCATAGTCGCCATTAGTTAATTTTGGATATGCTGTTTTAATTACATTCTTATTAGCACGATAAGAGGGTCTTTTAAGCTCTTGTGCTTGTGCAAAAATAAAAATCGGTAGTAACAACAAAATAAAAAATAAGAGTAATTTGAGTTTAAAAAAATTTTTCATAATTTTCAAAATTATTTCTACACTATACCATAGAAAGAACATCTTATCAAATAAAAAAAGCGTTTATCAACTAAACGCTTTTTATTCTATCTAATTCTTGATTAACCTGATTCCAAAGCCATCATTTTTTGAGCCATAGTTACCATTATCAAAAATATAGTTACTAGAAATAGAAGCTCCATCAGCATAATTACCGAAAACATCAGTGCCCCAAAAATTCGCGCCTCTTCCCAATGAACCAAAGCCGTAAATATGTGTATATGTCCCTTCGCCTAAACTACCATTTGGCAGTGCGCTAAAACCACTGCTATTATTCGCATTACTTTGTGGGAATTTCCAGTAATTACCGGTAAAATCAACCATTTTTCTTCCGGCGGATGAAAGATCGTTCCCCTCATAAAGAAACGCCCTTAGTTGCTGAAAATCTTCATAAGTTGGCGTATGCCAGCCGATTATTAAGCCTCGTGGGTCTACTCCTACATACCAGTTATAAAGTCCACCAAAAATTTTTCCATTTTTAGGGTCATTATTATAGTAGCAATAAGCACCACTAGTTAAAGCTTTCCATGTCGTCGTATCCGTTACATTAGAAATAGGGTCTCCGTTAGCGTAATGCGTCCCGCGGAAATTTTCTTTAAGCCAGGTTTGGGAGCCGATAGTGACTGTGCGATAAAGATTACCATCATAATCAGCTAATTCATAGGTCTGAAAAGATACAGTGTCGCTAATTACTTCGCCAGCTTTATTATTAACTTTAATACGAGTTTTATATTTTGTATTTGTTAATAGGTTTGGCAGTGGGCAACTTAATTTGACTGAATCTGTCCCGCTGAAACTTAACCCCATTACTTTACTTTGCCAATCTGAATTTTCAGCTTGGTATTCTAAAGTAATAGTTGTATTTTCCTGGTTAGGAATAGCGACAAAGTCAATAATTGCACTATTAATTTTAAGATCACGAACGGTAATAACATTTACTGTTGCTTTACTATATTCAAGCGTCGCAAATATAATAACCGAACTAGTATCTGAACCAGCGGCATTAGTAGCTATTGCTTGAAGATTATAACTAGTACCGACTGTCAAATTATTAATGTCATAAGTCACTTTAATTTGACTGCTACCGTTGTAACTTTCACCCACTAGTAAGCTTTTCCAATCATTATCTATTACTTCTTTATAACGAAAACTTACGGTAGTTGGGTCTGTATTTGGTTTTACCCAAGCAATTAAAGTGGCGGTATTAGTCGTTACATTTTCTGGTTTGCTTATACTAATATAGGCTTTAATTAAAACTGGCTCGTCCTCAGGACAACAACTTGCAAAAGAAAGAGAAAAGAAAATTACTGAGGTCAGGAAAGCTATCGCTTTCCAAATACCGAATACGCGTTTTGCTTTCATGATTTATTGGTTTTGCTGATTTATTAGGTCGCTAACAAAGTTGTCTTTTTTTTGTAAAGTTGCGTTGTTTTTTTCTGCTATGCCCCTAACATCTTAGTATGCGAACTCAAATTCCGCTATGCGAACTCTTTGTTCGCATACATCTGCCTTATTCGTATTCTACTTATATTTTATAGTGCTGATTGTTAGATTGATAATACAATATTTGTTTTTAAGAGTTGTTCGCATACAGAATTCTTAAATTTTGCTATTCAAGTAATATCTTATAGTTTCAAATTGTAAATGCAAAGATATTATAATTATTGATATAACAATGTGTTTTCTAAATATTTAAGTTATCTAAAGGACTTTTTATTTGATCGAAACCTTTAGTCGTAATGTGTGTGTACCCCGATAGCGTTCGACTGAGCTCTCGCCGAAGTCTATCGGGGCTGTGGTTTTGCTGTTTGCGTGTCCAAGTAAACTTTGTATATAGCGCAAATCTGTCCCGGCTTCGAGCTAATGGGTGGCAAAACTATGTTGCAAAATGTGTATTTTGCAAACTACTCATCACCTTGTATTTATTTCTGTAACCTATTGATAATTAAAATCATATTTCTTTCAGATAATTTTTTCTAACTTAAATATCCGCCTCCTACAAAACAGTTTTCAAAATCATTTTTCTTTTCCGGTTCTTTTTCGAAAATTCCATAAACCGATGAACCTGAACCCGACATCGAAGCGTACAAAGCTCCCATTTTATAAAGTTTTTCTTTTATCTCTTCAATTTGGGGATATATTGCGAAAACTGATTTTTCGAAATCGTTTTTAATTAATGTTTTCCATTCTGTAACCGGTTTTTGAATGTTTTCTAAAAGTGATTCCTGTGGTATTTCGGGGACTACTAATGAATATGCTTCGGGAGTCGAAATATGAATATCGGGCTTTACCAACACTAAAAAATAACCTTTCAACGATAGATTCAGGGGAGTGAATATATTGCCTGTTCCGGTTGCAAAAATGGGTTTATTTTTGATAAAAACCGGACAATCGGCACCCAACACCGAGGCTATTTTTTCAAGTTTCCGTGATGTAATTTTCAACTCAAAAATCTTATTAAGTGCTTTTAGCATAAAGGCAGCATCCGCCGAGCCGCCGCCCAAGCCTGCTCCGAAAGGGATTTGTTTAATCAACGTGATATCAACCGGAAGAATCCCATATTCCGACTGTAATAACCGGAATGCTTTAACGATCAGATTATTTTCAGGGTCGCCGCCAAGGGTTATCCCTGACGATGAAAAACTGTAATCGGAACAGGTTTCGGAAGGTTCAACTTCCAAAATATCACAAAGACCGATAGGGTAGAACACGGTTTCGATATTGTGATAACCATCATGACGTTTCTCAATTACATTGAGTCCGAGGTTGATTTTGGCATTAGGGTAGGTGAGCATTATTAAAAAATTTACTATTTATTCAGTTACTATTATTTACAATTTACGATTGATTTGACTAATAAATTGTATTTAGGAACTCAAAAGTAATATTTTTTTCCGAATAATAAATTGCTAAAGTTTTCAACAATATGTTGAAACATTTCTGATGGATGATTGAAAATAGTTTTGTACTTTTGAAACCCGCAATTAAAAATTATTAATTGTGAATTATTAATTATTAATTGATTAAAATGGCTGAGAAACGCAATTATTCCAAAAAACCAATGACTCCTGCTCCGATTCAGGCAAACGAATACGGAAAACTTCCTCCTCAGGCTCTCGAGCTTGAAGAAGCCGTATTGGGGGCAATTATGATTGAAAAAGATGCATATTCCATTGTATCTGAAATTCTGAAACCGGAGTGTTTTTACAAAGAGACACATCAAAAGATTTTCGAAGCCATTATGTCTCTTGCCGTGCATCAAGAACCTATTGATATGCACACGGTAACCGAGCAGTTGCGTAAAAACGGTACAATTGATGATATCGGCGGACCATATTATATCACTTTGCTCACCGCCAAAGTTTCGTCGGCGGCTCACTTGGAATATCATTCGCGGATTATTGTTCAGAAATTTCTGGCGCGTGAATTAATCCGTATTTCGTCCGAAATTCAGACCAAGGCTTTTGATGACAAAATCGATGTTGACGACCTTATGCAGGAGGCCGAAGGTATGCTTTTTGAAGTTTCGCAGCGCAATCTGAAAAAAGATGTAACTCAGATAAATCCTGTTATCGAAGAAGCACGTAACCGCATGTTGCTGGCTGCCCAGAAGCAAGGTGCGAGCGGTGTTCCGAGCGGTTTCCACGCCTTGGATAAAATTACTTCGGGTTGGCAGAAATCCGATCTTATTGTTATTGCAGCTCGCCCGGCAATGGGAAAAACGGCATTTATACTTTCGATGGCCAAAAATATTGCCGTGGATTACAATACGCCCGTTGCTGTTTTTTCGCTCGAAATGTCGAATGTTCAGTTGGTAAATCGTTTAATTATGAATGTTTGTCAACTGGAAGGTGAAAAAATTAAAAACGGACAGTTGGATAAATATGAATGGGAAAAATTCGACCGCGATATTAACCAATTGATTGATGCACCTATATTTATTGACGATACGCCGAGTTTATCCATTTTTGAGCTCCGGAGTAAAGCCCGGCGTTTGGTAAAAGAACACAAAATTTCATGTTTAATTATCGATTACCTTCAGTTGATGAATGCAAGCGGAATGAGTTTTGGTAGTCGCGAGCAGGAAGTAAGTATCATTTCGCGGTCGCTCAAAGGGTTGGCTAAAGAACTTGATATGCCGATTATTGCACTTTCGCAGTTGAATCGTGGCGTGGAAGGTCGTACCGGTATTGAAGGAAAACGTCCGCAACTTTCCGATTTACGCGAGTCGGGAGCCATTGAGCAAGATGCCGATATGGTTTGCTTTATACACCGACCAGAATATTACAAGATTACAGAAGATTCACAGGGAAACTCTTTGCTTGGTATTGCCGAAATTATTGTAGCAAAACACCGTAATGGTGCCACAGGAGATATTCAGTTGAAGTTCAAAAACATCTACGCAAAATTTTTGAATAAAGATGAAATTGGGGATGGTGATAATCCGTTTTCGGACAATTATCAAACTATTCCTTCGAAAATGAATAACCAGAGCGAGGAGAGTTTTTACGGACAAGGTTCTGTGTTAAATTCTAAGCCCGTAACTAATAAGTTTTTAGGCGGGAAAAGTGATGAAACACCGTTTTGATTTACAATTTTATCATTTACAATTTACCATTAATAAAAAATGCGAAGTGATCATTTCACTTCGCATTTTTTCGAAAATTATATTTAATAACAGAGTTTTGTTATTAGTGTTTTATATTTTCTAATTCTTTGGGGTTGTGTTTGTGTTTGAAGAAAATGGCAAACAAAATTGTTATTACCAAAGCATAGCCGGCAAAACTGAACCATATCGAAGGCCAGTCTTTTAATCCATTGGTTGTAAAATATCTTTCGATAAGCTCACCGCTGATAATGCTCCCCAGAATTGCACCAAAACCATTGGTCATCATCATAAACAAACCTTGTGCACTCGATCTGATTTTTTTATCGGTGGTGGTTTCTACGAATAACGAACCGGAGATATTGAAAAAGTCGAATGCCATACCATACACAATCATCGATAGTATTATCATCCAAAGTCTGTCATCGGGATTTCCTAATCCGAATAATGCAAATCGCAATACCCAGGCGAACATGCTGATTAGCATTACATTTTTTATACCGAACCTTTTCAGGAAAAACGGAATAGCCAGAATAAACAATGTTTCAGATATTTGAGAAATGGACATGATAATGGTAGAATATTTCACTACAAACGAATTGGCGTACTCAGGTACATTTTTGAAGTCATCGAGAAAAGTATCGCCGTACATATTGGTGAGTTGTAAAGCAGCTCCCAGAAACATCGAGAAAATAAAGAACAATGCCATTTTATAATTCGCAAAAAGCTTAAACGCATCCAGCCCTAATGTTTGTATCCAGTTCGATTTTTTATCATGTTGACCAAGCGGCGGACATTTCGGTAGCGAAAATGAATAAATACCCAGTACAAATGAAAAAGCAGCCGAAATGTAGAATTGTACTTCGGTAGCTTTATTTCCTGTCAGATTTGTTGTCCACATGGCTACAATAAAACCGATTGTTCCCCAAACCCTGATGGGCGGAAATGCTTTTACAACATCGAAGTTGTTTGATTTCAACACATTGTAAGCAATGGAATTGGACAATGATATGGTGGGCATATAAAAAAACATAGCTAATAACATAACCCAGAAAAAAGTCTGCGGATCATTAACCTGAGTAAGAAGAAATACTGATATGCCACTCAGAATATGCAGTATTCCGTATATCTTTTCAGCATTAACCCACCTGTCGGCAATAATACCCACAATTGCAGGCATTATGATTGATGCAATACCTAAAGTTGCAAATATCTGACCAAATTCGGCACTACCCCATTGCTTGGTGTGAAACCAGAAAACAGCGATTGTTATCAGCCATGCTCCCCAAACAAAAAATTGCAGGAAGCTCATAATTGTTAATCGAAATTTTAATCCCATTGTATTTTATTTTAAAGTTGTTTTTTTTATTTAGAGCAAAGAAAAAAGAACTAAGAGCAATCCCGATAGCTATCGGGAAAAGAACAAAGCGAAAAAATGGATTTTTAATTAATATAAATGTAAGCGATTCGACCGACTTTATTTTTTCTTTCGTTTTATGGCATCGCGGATGTTGACTGCTAATTCATATTTTTCCTCTTTTACAGCCATGTCTAAAAGTTCATTTAAATCTTTGATTGATAGCAGGTTGAGTTCTTCAGAGGTCATATTTTCAGCATCTATGTTTTCTTCGGCTATTTTTTCCTGTTCGGGAATACTGTCAATTTCAGTTCCCACAACATCAAGGATTTCCGATTTAACAAAAATCGGACTGTTGGTGCGAACTGCCAGCGCAACGGCATCTGAAGTACGGGCATCAATTACATATATTTTATTATCTGCCTTTATATACAATTCGGAATAAAAAATATCATTTACCAAGTTGCATATTAATATTTTTTCGAGCGTTGCATCGAAAATTTTGAGTACACTCTGAAACAAATCATGTGTCAGTGGTCTTGGTGGTTTTTTGCTGTTCATTTTCATGGCAATTGATTGCGCTTCAGGTTCTCCTATCATAACCGAAAACCGGCGATTGCCCGTTTCTTCGGCTAAAACCAACCCATAAGTACCTACAATGGTTTGATTATATACCAATCCTGCAATTTTTAATTTTATTTCTGATACGTTTGCCATTGATTTTAGTCTTAATTTCTGATAATCAAAATTATATCAGTTTAAAATAATATTTATGTTTTGAAATAGCCAACAAATATAGTTATAATTTTAAAACCTCAAAAAAGTTAATGCTTTCTAAACGAAAAATCGGATACATTTAATCATAAGTTCTGACCGGAATTGTAGAAAAAAATATTTATCTTTGTTTGAAATTAGAAAAAATGATATGTTTAAAAAATCGAATATACTGATTAAAAATAAAAGAGCAACTTTCGACTACGAAATACTCGAAAGATTCACCGCAGGAATACAATTGTACGGAACCGAAATCAAGTCGATTCGGGATGGGAAAGCAGGACTTAACGATACTTATTGCACTTTTTCGGGTAACGAATTATGGATAAAAAACATGCATATTGCATCTTATTTTTTTGGGACATATAATAATCATGATGTGCGACGCGACCGGAAATTGCTACTGACAAAAAAAGAACTTAAAAAACTACTCCGAAATACAAAAGAAACCGGATTTACAATTATTCCCACCAAGCTTTTTATTAATGAAAAAGGACTGGCAAAACTTGAAATAGGACTGGCACGCGGTAAGAAAACTTACGATAAAAGACAAAGTCTGAAAGAGAAAGAAGATAAACGCAGTATTGACAGAGTAATGAAACAATAAAAAAGAGTTGATTATCAACTCTTTTTTTTTGCAATTCGGGCATTGTATTTAGCTGTCCGGATGTTAGTTTTTGTATGTACCGAGTGGGTAGGAAGCATTAGTAATTTTGAATTGTGGGGGAGTAATAGGAGAGAGGAATAAATTTGCGTGTCCAGCGCGTATGGTTTTTGTTTCAATTCCCATTTCATTCATAATGTCTATTCCGTATTTAAACGAGAATGCAATACCTTCGTGAGCAGCGCGGATTAAATGTGCTTTGGTAATACGATTGAAGTTCACCCCATGAATGGAACAGTTTGGTTCCTGATTTCCAAGAACGCGTTCAGCACCGTTACCAAAAGGAATAATGCTTACTCCTTCGCTTCCAACCGGTATTCCGCCTGCGAGTTCATTCATTTCGGCATAGTTGATACCTTCGGGAGCTACATTATTTTTTATCCATGTATTCAAAATGGCTGTTCCGTTGATGCAGAGTAAAACACCAACACGGGTTGCAGCTGCGGTGTGATTTACATGTGCAAAAGAGTTTACTCTTGATTGAGTATCATATTTAGAATCGCTGTTTACGCCATAAACCACACCCGAAGTTCCTCCGGTAGCGGCAATTTCACCCGGATTCAAAACGTTTAATGATAAAGCGTTGTTGGGTTGGTCGCCAGCGCGATACGTTACCGGAGTGCGGGCAGCCAAACCAAGTTCAGCGGCAATATCGGCTTTCAGGTTTCCCTGTTGACCAAATGTTGGAACAATTTTGGGAACTAAAGCCGTATCAAAACCAAAGTAATCAAAAAGAAATTGAGCAGGTGCTTCCGCTTCAAAATCCCATGCAATACCTTCGGACAAACCAGAAGCAGTTGTTGCAGCTTTTCCGGTCATGCGCATGGCTAAATAATCGCCCGGCAACATATAATATTTTGCTTTTGCAAAGTTTTCGGGTTCATTTTCTTTTACCCATGCCATTTTCGACAAGGTGAAATTTCCCGGAGAATTCA
This sequence comes from Paludibacter sp., assembly GCA_030653695.1. GTDB lineage: Bacteria > Bacteroidota > Bacteroidia > Bacteroidales > Paludibacteraceae > Paludibacter. Next base: position 17,196 of record JAURYY010000179.1, read on the forward strand.
ATAAATGCGACAAACAGATTTCACTGCCAATTTCTTTCATGGCTTTTTCGCCGTAAGGTACAGCGCGTGAGTCGCACCAGATAATGGAATTTCGAATAGCTTGCTGGTTCTCGTCCACCAACACCAAACCGTGCATTTGGTAGGAAATACCAATGGCTTTTATATTGGTTGCATTCACTCCCGATTCTTCCAACACAGTTTTGGTGGACAACTTTAAATTTTCCCACCATATTTCGGGATTTTGTTCCGCCCAACCGGCTTTCACCGAAATAATCTCCATTTCCTTTTTCGGGAAAAATGCCGACGAAACACATTCTCCCGTTGCGGCATTCACCAAACTCGCCTTAACCGACGAGCTACCTAAATCATAACCGAGTAAGAAACCCCCAAACCCCCTAAAGGGGGCTTTAAAGTTAGTTTCCTCAGGTTTGTTCATTTCTTTATTCATCTTATTTTAAATATGATGTTGTAATAATCTATACTAATCACTATTCCCCTTCAGGGGTTAGGGGTTCTTTTTAAATTTATACAACCTCGCCGCCCTATGCGGAACTCTTTCTTCCACTTCATCCAATGCAATCACATAAGGCATTTGTGCCACTTTTTTCTGAAAATTACGCACATCCGAATTGGTTTGATGCACAGTGTCGTATAACGAGCGCAATTGTGATATTGTGAATTTACGCGGTAAAAGTTCAAACAACAAATGTGGTTCAATATCTAAATTATGACGAATATGCGCTAACCCTTTTTTGATAATCTCCCCATGATCAAAAGCTAAATTCATAGCTGTAACTTCATTTAAGTTATACCAATTCGCTTGAGTATTGTCATTCTTTACCTGAATTTTTCGGTTGATTTTTATCAATGCCACATAAGCTACAGTTACTATACGTCCTATTTTTAGTTGCATTGTATTTTCGAGCCACAAAATATCACGTGGATTCTTCGTTCGATCCGGTCCGCCAAAACTCCGAAACTGACTTAGATAGATGTTTTTCAATCCCGTAAGCTCTGTCAATACGCGTGATGCCGCAGCATCCAAATCTTCATCGGCCAGAATAATGCTTCCCGGAAGTTTTTTGTCGTTATACAATTCGTTGTTTTCGGCTATGTTTCGTTCAATCAGTAAAACTTTCAGCTTCTCACCATCGAATCCGAAAACTACACAGTCGACTGATACATGCGGATTGTAAATTATTTTGTTTGACATTTTTGGATGTGAATTGTAGTTTTTAATGTGCAAAAATATAACAAATATAAATATATACAATACGAATAAATATGTTATAAAACACAATATCAAGTATTTGAATGCTGTAATAATTACAATAACATTAAAATTTATATTGTGTAATATACAATAAGTATTTTTGGATGATTTGGGTTAAATTGTTGATAGAAAACAAATGAAACACTTACAGCATAAAATTATCAAAACTTAATATTACAATAAGAAAGCTTATGATGTTTTAGAAAAAACTTAATTGAATAAAAATATTTTTTCGGATATTTTCTAAAAAAAAAGAAGTGAGTGTTTGTAAAATTTTTCAAGTCAAATTTTTTCACTACATTTGACTTTCCAAAAAAAATAACACAACATTAATTTCAATTCAATGAATATCAGACAATTCAATCATATTTTCTTTGTCGGGATTGCAGGCTCGGGAATGAGTGCCATTGCACAGTACCTGCAAGGCATTGGCAAAAACGTGAGTGGCAGCGACCGTTATTTTAAACCCGAAACCCCGAACGAAACCAAAGAAAAACTCGAAGCCGAAGGAATTCAATGCTTTTTGCAGAATGGAAGTGGAATAACGGAAAAAACCGATTTAGTAGTTGTATCCACAGCCATCGAAGATACGGTTTACGAAGTACAAAAAGCCAAAGAACTGAACATTCCGATATTGCGTCGGTCGCAGGTGCTTGCATTGATTTCGGAAAGCAAAAAAACGATAGCCGTAGGTGGCACTTCGGGAAAAAGCACAACTTCAGCAATGATTTTCGATATTTTGCAATTTGCCGGATTGGAACCAAGTATTATCAGTGGTGCCGGATTGACGAGTATTATCCGCGAAGGAAAAATCGGAAATGCGAAAGTAGGAAAAGGCGAATGGTTGGTAATTGAAGCCGACGAAAGTGATGGTTCGATTGTGCAATATCACCCCGAAATTGGCTTACTGTTAAATATCGAAAAAGATCATCAGGAAATTGATGAATTAATGCAGATTTTCGGCACTTTCCGCGATAATACAAAAGATATTTTCATAACCAACCGTTCCAATAAACTTGCTTCGACGTTTTCGGTAAACGCTGCATTCGATTTTGATATTGACAATAATAATAATGCAGCTGGTTTTGCAGGCGAAAACTTTGTACAGAACGGATTTCAGATTCAATTTGAAGTAAACGACACCACAATCAAAATGAACACCGTTGGCAAACACAACATGGAAAATGCACTCGCATCCATTGCTGTTGTAAACCAATTGGGAGTAAGCATTCAGACTTGTGCCGAGGCTTTGGTGCATTACGAAGGCATTTATCGTCGGCATCAGGTTATTGGTGAAAAAAATGGTGTGATACTGATTGATGATTATGCCCACAATCCGGCTAAATGTGCTGCATCTATTGCTGCTTGTCAGCCTATTGCGCCGAAAGTAATTGCCTGGTTACAACCGCATGGTTACAAACCTACACGGTTTTTGCGTGATGATTTTGTGAAGGAAATTGCGGCAGTACTTCGACCCGAAGACGAAATTTGGATGAGTGAGATTTTTTACGCCGGAGGTTCAGCGGTGAAAGATATTTCGGCCAATGATTTGATAGAAGACATTAAGAAGTTGGGTAAAAAAGCCTTTTTTGTAGAAGACCGGAATCAATTTGTGGAAATTGCACGGTCACATTTTGCCAAACCGGTTGTTATATTGCTGATGGGAGCACGCGATCCAAGTCTGGAAAAGTTTGCGAAAGAAGTTTTTGAAAAACTTTAATTATTTCGCACCGTTGGGGCTACAGATGTCATTCGCCATCAATATCCCATGGCTTTGCTGCCGATAGGTTAATATATGTCAGGTTTTAAGCCTGCATGAAACCCCAAACACAGCTTGTCCCGATTTATCGGGAAAACGTGAAACCCGAAACTTAATCACACCATTTTCTCCATTGTTCCCCATAATTTATCATCGGGAGGAACCGGTGCTGTAATTTGAATCAGTTCTTTTGAAACCGGATGGATAAATTCCACGTTACGGGCATGCAGACTTATTCCTCCGTTTGGATTTGAGCGCGCAAAACCGTATTTCAAATCGCCCTTTATCGGACAGCCCATTTTTGCCAACTGACAACGAATCTGGTGATGACGACCCGTTTCGAGTTGAATTTCGAGTAAAAAATAAGTATCGGAATGTGCAATTAATTTATACGATAAAGCAGCTTCTTTGGCATTTGGAACCATTTTGTCGTGTGCCGCCGATTTGTTTTGCTTTTCATTGCGAAGCAGAAAATGTTCGAGTCTGCCTTCTGGTTGAGCTGGTTTTTCTTTTACTATTGCCCAATAAGTTTTTTTTACTTCCTGGTTTTTGAACATTTCGTTCAGGCGGGTTAGCGCTTTGCTGGTTTTTGCAAACAACACAACGCCACTCACCGGACGATCGAGCCGATGTGTTACACCGCAAAAAACTTCGCCTGGTTTGTTATATTTTTCTTTCAGGTACTTTTTAATGGTTTCCGAAAGTGGCTCATCACCGGTTTTATCGCCCTGCACAATTTCAGAACAGGTTTTATTAACGGCTATTATGTGGTTGTCTTCGTATAATACTGTCATATACCCCTAACCCCTAAAGGGGAATTTAGATGTTACCCCTAACCCCTAAAGGGGGATAAGAGATGTTAGTATTGTTTTGTCTAACTATTTAATTTAAAATACTTGGTCCTTAAGCCCCTTTAGGGGTTTGGGGTTCTTTTTCT
>JAURYY010000195.1 GCA_030653695.1 Paludibacter sp.
CTGTAGTCCGCTTACATCATAATCGCCCCATTTCCCCACTATTACTCCCCAGCCGTTACGTCCTTCAGGATTTTTGCATCCTTCAAACACCCAGTTTATCATTTTTTCCACATCGTATGTAGTTCCATGCTCTGCATTTAATCGAGCGGCAGTAATAATACCCATGGGGAGAAGAATTTCATAAAACCGGCTTTCGGTCTGACTGTCCAATGCTTGAATAGCAGATTTGGCATGCTTGAGAAAACGTGCATCTTTGTATTTCTGATAAGCGGCATAAAGTACATAACCATGTCCGCCGGCAGCATCTTGCTGTAATGGAATGTGATTGATCATTCCTTTCATTTGCCCATAATCGAAATAAGAAAAATTATAATTCCCGTTCAACACCGAATCGGCTTTGCAAAATTGTTCGGCAATGTGCCGTTGAATATTGTCAGCATTCTCTACGCCTGGAAATATATCGCAAATAGCATAATACAGCACATTTGGCAGTACATCGTACCACCAGTCGCGACCGTATCCGCCACCCTGAAGAGCCACTTCGGGGCAAGTATTGTTCATAACAATATTCCAACCCGTGTCCGAATTGAAATAGTTTTGAGTCATTTTTACATAGTTGTATCCGTTTTGCTTTGTTTTGTCTATCCCTATTAGCCCTGCTCCAAGAATAGCGGACAGCGAATTCAGACTTTCGTGAAACTCACCATTATTCTTATTGGGTCCCTGACGGCTATCATTAATGGCAGTGTAAAGTCCAAATGTTATTTGTGGGATATTCCGCTGACTGTTGTCAAGCCAAATCATACTGCCCGCTGGCATAGCCGGATTAAAATCAAAAACATAAGCATCATAGTCCAACGATTTTTGCCTCCAATCAATAATTTTGTACGGCGAAGGTTCATTGGGCATTAATTCTATGCGTGGGATAGTGGTTTGATCAGCGGGTTTTCCGTAATTTGTATTTCCACCACACGATGCTAAAATTGCTGCTACATGAATTAGAAAAAGTATTGATTTATATGTTTTCATTTTTTTTTAGAAAAAAATTGAAGCAAGTTATTATTTGTTTGTATCTGATTTCGGACTGTGTTTTGTGTCTGCTTCTTTTATTATGTGTTTTGCCAGGGGTAACGAAATTAATTGTAAAGCACCTACAATAATTAAAGCATATTTCAATGCGAAAATTTCAGAAATAAAATAAGCCAAGGAAATGAATAATATCATTCCAAATGCTCGTCCGAAAAATAATCCAACCTCATGACTCATAATGTAGGCGTATTCATTTCGTTTTTCGATAGACGAAACCACATCGATGGTTTTCATCATGGTAGGAAAATAGGCTAAATCGTGAAGTGGTTGAAACAAAACTTTACAAAGTACAAATACAATTACGCCGACTGCTGAAAACAATATACCATTCGTTACAGTACCGATAAAAAACACTACTAAGCCAAAACCAAAGATCCTCATTCGGTGTTCAGGTTTAGCAATTCTTCCCAATACATATACCAAAATGGCTGTTGCTGCACCTCCAATACCCTGAATTAAGCCCAACGACTCTTCGTTTCCAACTAAGCGCATCACCAAAATGGCCGGTGCGGTTACTAAAAATCCCTGGACCATTCCTTTTAAACCGGCTAAAGCAAGAAACTTCTTCCACAATGAATGGTAGCGAAAATAAATAAATTTCTTTTGTACAGGATTGGCAAATTTTCCACGTGACAATAAAATAACTGCTCCTATAGCAATAAAAAATACAACAACTGTAATAATTTTATAACCAGCGTTCACATCAATTGCTTGTCCAAACCAAACTTTTCCATCGAGACTTCCCAAGAACATTCCTACTGCTAATGGAATTAAAATGCTCCACATCGAAAAGAAGAAGGATTCTAATCCAAAAAAATAATTGCGGTTTCCATCATTTGTCGAATTCAGCGCCAACAAATAACGATTTGTCCAAAAAAATCCGGTAGATGCTCCCAATGCAAAGCCAGCGATACCCAATTCAAAAATTCCTAACGATTGCACGAACATCATTACCATCAACGAAATGGCAGTGAGTATTATGCCAAAGCTGTACAATAGATTCACTTTAAACACTTTGAGTAATGCTCCGTTCAGTACCGAAGTCATAACCACACCAATATACATGCAGAGTTGATAAATTACCACAAAGGACGAATTTCCAGTATTACGCATGATGTAAGCACCAACGAAGATTTCGATAATAGGTAATATTAGCGCATACAGCATGTTGGTAAGCAGCAAGGTTCGGATATTAAGAGTTTGATGCTTGAAAAAGGCAAGTTCGCCAACGAGTTTTTTAATCATTATTTTTTAAGTGTTTGTAGAATTTCACTGATTGAAAAAACAGCTTCGCAAATAACTTCATCGCTGGCTCCGTAATAAATGTGAATAGCATCACCCTCAACATAGTGTCCATTTGTAAATACCACATTCCCGAAAAATCCGGTTTGTTCGTAATCAGCTATCGGTTCCATAATCGGATTTTCGCTTCTGGCAAGCACTTTTGCCGGATCGTTCAAATCCAGCAGTAATGCTCCAAGACAATAACGATGATCTTTGTTGGCACCGTGGTAAATTTGCAACCAACCTTCGGGGGTTTTAATGGGTGCTCCTCCCGCTCCGACTCGTGCTGAATCCCAGTTGTGGTCACGCGTCACGGCAATGCATTTATGATTTCCCCAATGAATTCGATCAGGCGATTCGGCTAACCAAATATAATTTCCACCCAGCTCCGGACTACTTGGGCGATGAAGTGCATAGTATTTGCCGTTTATTTTTTCTTCAAACAATGCACAGTCTTTGTTATGGGGCGGGAAAATCATTCCTTTGCGATCGTAGTGCTGAAAGTCTTTTGTGATAATAAGTCCCACACCTACTGCAATAGATGATACTTCGGTAAAAGTGAGATAAAAACCATCGTTC
>JAURYY010000197.1 GCA_030653695.1 Paludibacter sp.
GGACGAAGTCCAACCAACACGAAGTAAATAACGGACGAAGTCCAACTAACACGAAGTAAATAACGGACGAAGTCCAACCAACACGAAGTAAATAACGGACGAAGTCCAACTAACACGAAGTAAATAACGGACGAAGTCCAACTAACACGAAGTAAATAACGGACGAAGTCCAACCAACACGAAGTAAATAACGGACGAAGTCCAACTAACACGAAGTAAATAACGGACGAAGTCCAACCAACACGAAGTAAATAACGGACGAAGTCCAACTAACACGAAGTAAATAACATGAAGATTTTAGTTCTCGATAATTACGACTCATTTACCTACAACCTGGTACATGCAGTAAAAAAGTTAGGATACACCGATGTGGAAGTGCATCGCAACGACCAGATAGCATTGGAAGATATTGCTCGTTTCGATAAAATTATACTATCGCCAGGACCGGGTGTTCCTTCTGAATCAGGCATTTTGCTTGATGTGATTCGCACTTACGCTCCAACCAAACCTATTTTGGGTGTTTGTTTGGGCGAACAAGCCATTGCTGAGGCATTTGGAGGTACATTGATAAATCTTTCGGAAGTGCATCACGGCGTTAGTTCCATTGTGGATGTTTTGGAAGATGATGTTCTATTCAATGGCTTGGACAAAAAGATTGAAGTGGGACGTTACCATTCGTGGGCTGTCGAAAAGTCAACTTTACCCGAATGCCTAACAATTATCGCCGTTGACAACGAAGGTATGATTATGGCACTGGCACACAAAACATTCGATGTGCGTGGCGTTCAGTTTCATCCCGAATCGGTGTTGACGCCTAAGGGAGAACAGATGCTGAAGAATTGGTTGACCTCCCCTAACCCCTCCAAAGGAGGGGAATAGAACGTATAGCTAATATTACCTAATTGCGAAAAATTTCGCAACAAGTTTTTTCGCAAATGAAATTCTTTATAGTAAAATAAATCTCTAAAAATTTAGCTTCTCCTCCCCCTTTGGGGGGAGGCTGGGAGGGGGTCTTATGAAACAAATACTTAATCAACTTTTCAATCACCAGTCGCTCACCCGCGAGGAGGCTGCTGAAGTGATGACCAATATTGCTGCCGGAAAATACAACGATGCACAGATAGCGGCATTTATTTCGGTATATTTAATGCGCAGTATCGAACTCGATGAGGTCATTGGATTTCGCAATGCACTGCTCGAACTGGCTATCCCGATGGATTTGTCGGAATTTGATGCGCTCGATATTGTGGGTACGGGAGGCGATGGCAAAAACACTTTCAATATTTCTACTTGCAGTTGTTTTGCGGTGGCGGGTGCGGGTTACAAAGTGGCTAAGCACGGCAACTATGGTGCCACTTCGGTGAGTGGTTCGTCCAATGTATTAGAGTACTACGGTGCCAAATTTACTACTGACATCGACGTGATAAAACGCTCGTTGGATGAATCAGGATTTGCATATTTGCATGCTCCGTTTTGCAATCCAGCCATGAAAAATGTGGCGCCGGTTCGCAAGGGATTAGGTGTTCGTACGTTTTTCAACGTACTTGGACCGTTAATCAGTCCGGTAAAACCACAATATCAGTGCTTGGGTGTTTACAACCTGAAAATGATGCGTCTTTACAATTATATTTATCAAAATCTCGGTTGTCAGTATTCCATCGTCCATTCGTTGGATGGTTATGATGAAATTTCCCTTACTGATACCTGTAAAGTAGTTAATAATAACGGAGAATTTATTTATACGCCTGAGCAACTTGGTTTCAAAAAGATTAAACAAGAAGAACTTTGGGGTGGAAATACAGTTGACGAAGCTGCTCAGATATTTATGAATGTGCTCGACAACAAATCAACCGAAGCTCAGCGCAATGCAGTAATCATCAATTCAGCATTCGCCATTCAGACACGTAGTTCGTACAAACCGTTGGAACAATGCAAAGCTGAAGCCGCCGAAGCACTCGAAAGTGGTAGCGCGAAAAGGGTGTTTGAGAAGTTTGTGGAAATATATAAATGATCCCCAACCCCTAAAGGGGAGTAAAAAATATTACAACTGATTTTTTGATATTCAAAATGAACAATAACAATTACATACAAGACAAAAGTAACTCTAATTCCCCTTTAGGGGTTAGGGGTAATATTTTAGATAGGATTATTGCTTCCAAAGTCATTGAAGTTGCTTCGCGCAAACTCTCAACACCTATTTCAGTGTTGGAAAACGCTCCGGCATTCTCGCGCAAATGCTTATCGATGAAGCAAAGTTTGCTGAATTCCGAATCGGGAATAATTTCCGAATTTAAGCGTAAATCACCGTCGCTCGGTTGGATTCACGAAGATGCTGATGTGGTGGATGTAACAGCAGGTTATAGCGCAGCGGGTGCTGCGGGAATTTCTATTCTTACTGATGAGGAATACTTTGGCGGAACACCCATGGACTTGATGGCTGCCCGACCCTTTATTCTTTGTCCGGTATTGCGTAAAGATTTTGTGATTGATGAATATCAGCTTTACGAAGCCAAAGCTATGGGTGCTGATGTGGTTCTGCTGATTGCGGCAGCTTTAACGGTAGAACAGACATTGGAACTGGCACTTAAAGCCCACGAACTTGGTTTGGAAGTATTATTGGAAGTGCATAATGCAAAAGAACTTGGACATGCCAACGATTTTGTGGATATGCTCGGCGTAAACAACCGTAACCTGAAAACTTTTGAGCAAAGCATTCAGACTTCGTTTGATTTAGCAGCATTGATTCCCGATAAGTTTGTAAAAGTGAGTGAAAGTGGCATTTCGAAAACCGAAACGGTAAATGAACTTCGCAAAGCAGGCTATAAAGGTTTCTTGATGGGTGAGAATTTTATGAAAGAAGAAAATCCGGCGGAGGCGTTGAAGCAATTTATAAAACCCCTAACCCCTAAAGGGGGACAAGAAAAGAACCCCCAGCCCCTAAAGGGGAGGAAGAAAAACGACCCCTAACCCCTAAAGGGGGACAAGAGTTATTACTTATAATGATAAAAAGATATGATTGATAAAAAAGAAGATATTCAAAACTATACTTACTTCAACTCCCCTTTAGGGGCTGGGGGTCTCTTAATTCCCCTTCAGGGGTTAGGGGTCAAAATTTGCGGGATGAAATATCCATCTAACATACTTGAAGTTGCGGGCTTGAATCCTGATTTTATAGGTTTTATATTTTACCCAAAATCGCCGCGATATGCTGAACCATTGGATATTGACACTTTAAACTCATTACCAAAGTCAATAAAAAAAATCGGGGTTTTTGTGAATGAAGATATTGATAATATTCTGACAATCGCATATAAATATAAATTAGATGGTGTACAGCTGCATGGGACAGAATTAGTTAAAATGTGCAGAGATTTCAAAGACGCAGGATTGATAGTAATAAAAGCTTTCCCAATTGCCGAAGCTTATAATTTTAAAGTAACCAAAATCTACGAGGGAGCGTGCGATTATTTTCTTTTTGATACAAAAACAGAAGCCTACGGAGGCTCTGGTGTGAAATTCGACTGGGGAATTTTGGATGAATATAAAGGTGAAACGGCTTTTTTACTAAGTGGAGGTATAGCAGTTGACGATGCAGAATCCATACTGAAAATTGAACACCCCAAATTTGCCGGAATAGATTTGAATAGCAAGTTTGAAGTGAAACCGGGTGAAAAAAATGTGGAACTGCTAAGAGGGTTTCTGAATGAAATAACCCCTAATCTGGACAAGCCAGAACCAAAGATGCAGAACACAAATTTACACAAATAAAGACTGATATTTCTTGGATTTTTATTGCACTTTAAATGATTGATAATTTGATAGATATTTGAATATTGTGCCAAAAAATACACGAATTTGAAAGATAAGGTACTAAAGGGGAACAGGATTACAAATATTAATTTATAGGTATATGAACAACGAGAAGAAAATACAAAACAATACTAACCCAGTTCCCCTTCAGAGGTTAGGGGTAAGCTCCCCTTTAGGGGCTGGGGGTAACAGAATCAATCAATTATTCGAACGTAAAAAGGAAAATATCTTGTCGGTTTATTTTACCGCAGGTTTTCCTGAATTAGAAGATACTGTGCCAACACTTCATTGTTTACAAGCTAACGGAGTAGATTTGGTGGAAGTGGGTGTGCCATTTTCCGATCCAATGGCCGACGGCATTGTGATTCAGAATAGCAGTCAGCAAGCTTTGAAAAATGGCATGAGCATTCGTAAACTGTTTGTGCAGCTTACAGATGTCCGTTCTTCAATACATATTCCATTGGTAATGATGGGTTATCTGAATCCGATTATGCAATTCGGTTTCGAAGCTTTTTGTGCCGAGTGCAGCAGGGTTGGAGTGGATGGGATGATTATTCCGGATTTACCAATGTCCGATTTTTTGGCTGAATACAAGGAAATTGCTGAAGAATACCAATTGGAATTCATTTTCCTGATTACACCCGAAACTTCCGAAGCGCGCATTCGCGAAATTGACAGTCATACCAACGGATTTATCTACATGGTTTCGTCGGCAGCGGTTACGGGTACGCAAAGTTCGTTCGACAACAAAGTAGAGTATTTCAATCGCATCAATGCCCTGAATCTGAAAAATCCACGACTGATTGGTTTTGGCATTTCCAACAAATCAACCCGCAACATGGTTAACCGTTATTCATCGGGAGCTATTATTGGAAGTGCATTTATCAAAGCTTTACAAGAAACTAACGATGTGGAAAAAGGGGTGGAATTGTTGCTGAAAAGATTAGAAGAATAATATTTTTTTGTCAGAAAAATTATTTGCAGCCCTTTTCGAAAAATTTGAACATAAAAAAATTCCTATTGAAATTTAACGATTTTAAATAGAATTGGGATGTATTTTCAAATGTTTAAATTTTTTCCGATTTTGATATTTACCAAAAACAACAGACATAAAATCAAATTAATTAATGTAAAGCAGGTTCGTAAGCTTTACATTTGCATTAATAAATTCGATTTTTTTCAATGAAAAGAATTAATTTTCCATTTTTTCCTCAATTAAATATTTTTACCCGACAGATAGAAATTCCAATATTTCGTATGAATGAATTATGTTGGTGTTAAATTTCAACCCAATTTTTATAAAAATAAATTTTACTTTTTATGATGTTGGTGTAGTTAAATATTGTATAATAAATATTGCAGCGAATGCAATGGCAAAATAATCTTAAATAAATACATGGACAGCAAATATTTTTTTGCGGTGGACTTAGGAGCCACCAGCGGGCGTACCATACTGGGAATTATCAGAAGTGGTTCGGTTGACCTTCGCGAAATTAACCGTTTTCCGAATAAAATCATTGAAGCTAATGGGCATTTTTACTGGGATTTTCTGGGGTTGTATCAATCCATCCTCGAAGGACTGAAAATAGTAGCCGATGAGAAAATCAAAATTGAATCGATAGGTATTGATACCTGGGGCGTTGATTTTGTTTGTTTCGACAAAAATGGCGAAGTGCTCGGAAATCCATACAGTTATCGCGATCCTCATACAAATGATGCACAAGAAAATTTCTTTAAACTCGTTCCTCGCGATAAGGTGTACAAAACCACCGGAATACAGTTTATGAATTTTAACTCACTGTTTCAACTTTCGGCAATGAAAGCCCATCATTCAGCCATTTTGCCTGTTACCGATAAAATTCTGTTTATGCCCGATGCACTTTCGTATATGCTGACGGGTAAAATGGTAACCGAGTACACCATTGCTTCTACTTCGCAAATGTTGGATGCAAACACCAAAAAGTTCGATGTTAATTTGCTTAAAGCATTGGGGTTAAGCGAAAATCATTTTGGTGAATTTGTTTTCCCCGGACAAATCATCGGAAATCTTTCGGAATCGGTTCAAAAGCAAACCGGTTTGGGAGCTATTCCTGTTATCGCAGTTGCTGGGCACGATACCGGTTCGGCAGTAGCTGCTGTTCCGGCAGAGGATGAAAATTTTGCTTACCTGAGTTCCGGAACCTGGTCGCTTATGGGTATTGAAACAATGAATCCGGTGATTACTGACGAAAGCTTTGAACTCAATTTTACCAACGAAGGCGGTATTGAAGGAACCATTCGTTTCTTGAAAAATATTTGCGGCATGTGGTTGCTCGAAAAATGTCGGTCGGAATGGGGCACTTTATCCGATGAAAATTCATATTCGCAACTTATTACCGATGCACAATTTGCCGACAGTTTTATTAGTTTTATCAATCCCGATGATCCTGTTTTTGCAAATCCCGATTCGATGGTAAAAGCCATTCAACATTACTGTGAAACGACTGGACAGGTAATTCCCCGCACAAAATCCGAAATAACACGCTGTATTTTCGAAAGTCTGGCTTTTCGTTACAAACAAGTGCTTGAAAGTTTGAAAAACTTTGCTTCATTCCCCATCGACAAACTACACGTTATTGGCGGCGGTTCAAAAAATGCCATGTTAAATCAGTTTACAGCCAATGCGCTCGGCATTCCGGTAATTGCCGGACCTACCGAAGCTACAGCCGTAGGAAATGTGATGATACAGGCAAAATCTATTGGTTTTTATGCCGATATTCAATCCATGCGAAATAGCCTAATGGAATCTGTCGATTTAATTGAGTATTATCCTGAAGATAAGGCAGAATGGGGAAATTATTACGAACGTTTTCTGACAGTAACAAAAAAATAAAAATCAAATAAACTTAATTCTCATGAATGAACAAATTAAACAATCTTATGATTTAGCCGTAGCTCAATATGCTTCAATAGGCGTTGACGTTAACGAGGCTGTAGCACTTTTAGATAAACTGCCCATTTCCCTTCATTGTTGGCAAGCCGACGATGTTACCGGTTTTGAAAATCCCGATGGAGTGCTGACCGGCGGAATTCAGGCAACCGGTAATTATCCGGGGAAAGCTACCACTATTGATCAGCTTAGAGCCGATATTGATAAAGCCATGGAGTTGATTCCAGGAAATCATCGTGTAAATATTCATGCTTTTTATGGCGATTTCGGCGGACAATTTGTTGACCGAAATCAAATAGAACCCAAACATTTTCAAAGTTGGATTGATTGGGCGAAAGAAAAAAATTACAAACTCGACTTTAACTGTACCTGCTTTTCGCACGATAAATCGGCTGATGGTTTTACTCTTTCGCATCGTGACCCTGCTATACGCGCCTTTTGGGTTGAACACGTAATCCGTTGCCGGAAAATTGCCGAAGAAATGGGTCGTCAACTTGGTTCAAAATGTATGCACAATATCTGGATTCCAGATGGTTCGAAAGACATTACGGTTGACCGTTTGTTGTATCGTAAAAACTTAGCGGAATCGCTCGATAAAATTTTTGAATACAAAACCAACGATGAATACATGAAAGATTGTATTGAAAGCAAACTTTTCGGTATTGGAGCCGAGAGCTTCACTGTTGGTTCGCACGAGTTTTATATGGGTTACGGAGTTAAAAACAATATTGTGGTAACCCTTGACTCTGGACATTTTCACCCTACCGAAATTATTTCAGACAAAATATCTTCTTTGTTGTTGTTTTTGCCCGAAATCATGTTACATGTAACCCGCGGTGTACGTTGGGATAGCGACCATGTGGTTGTTTTGACAGAAGAATTATTGGCCATAGCACAAGAAATCGTACGTGCCGATGCAGTAGAAAAAGTGCATGTAGGGTTGGATTATTTCGATGCTTCTATTAATCGTATCGGGGCTTATGTGGTTGGCGTTCGAGCAACTCAGAAAGCTTTGCTACAGGCTTTACTCGAACCTATTACCAAGTTGCGCGAATTTGAAGTTAAAGGTCAGAATTTTGAGCGTTTGGCTTTACTCGAAGAAGCCAAATCGATGCCATGGGGAGCAATTTACAATCACTACTGTGCAATGAAAGGCGTAACAGTTGGCGAAGCATATATTGCAGATATTCAACAATACGAGAAAGACGTTACTTCAAAAAGATAAAAATAAATTGTAGTGTGAAGTGGGTAGTGAGAATCGGGTTAATGTAAAGCGGGTAGTGGGTATTGTGTAGCGAGTAATTTGAAGATTGTGTATAAAAATTACATACTTCTCACTCCTTGTCAATGCCTGAAATACGTTGACCACTTTTAAGTAACAAATTTACAAAAAAAAGTGGAACATTATGGCACGATTAGA
>JAURYY010000202.1 GCA_030653695.1 Paludibacter sp.
ATGGAGCAGGACAAACTTCGCGCTGAATATCAGGATGTATTAGCATTAATCGCCCATTTAAAAGAAATACTTGCAAAAGTTGAATTGCGCATGCAAATCATCAAAGAAGAATTGTTAGAAGTTAAAGTTAAATATGGCGATGTGCGGCGCACGCAAATCGTTTATTCTTCGGAAGAATTTAATCCTGAAGATTTTTATTCAGATGATGAAATGATTATTACCATCTCGCATCTTGGATACATTAAACGCACTGCTTTGACTGAATTCAGAACTCAAAACCGAGGAGGTGTAGGTTCAAAAGGGGGCAATTCGCGCGACGAAGATTTTATCGAATACATTTATCCGGCATCGATGCACAACACCATGTTGTTTTTCACCAAAAAAGGAAAATGCTACTGGCTTAAAGTATATGACATTCCCGAAGGAACAAAAATATCGAAAGGCCGTGCTATTCAGAACATGCTGAATATTGACAGCGATGATAAAGTAAATGCATTTATCCGCGTAAAAGGATTGACTGACAGCGAATATATAAATTCACATTATCTGATATTTTGTACCAAGAATGGCGTTATCAAGAAAACATCGCTCGAAGCATATTCACGCCCCCGTCAAAACGGTGTGAATGCAATTACAATTCGCGAAGATGATCAGGTAATTCAGGTTCGCTTAACCGATGGAAATACCGATGTTTTAATGGCAAACCGCAATGGACGTGCTATCAGGTTCCACGAATCTAAAGTCCGCGAAATGGGGCGTACAGCTACCGGAGTTCGCGGTATGTTACTCGATGACGATGGACAGGATGAAGTTGTTGGCATGATATGTGTAAATAAAGATTCCAAAGAAACAGTAATGGTTGTTTCGCAACAAGGTTACGGCAAGCGTACTTTACTCGATGAACGGGATGAAGAAGGCAATTTGGTGATAGACGAAACCGGTGAAATCATACCTGTGTACCGGGTTACAAACCGTGGAGGAAAAGGTGTAAAAACCATGAATATCACCGAAAAGACCGGCAAATTAGTTTCGATAAAAAGCGTAACTGACGAGAACGATCTGGTAATTATCAATAAATCAGGCATAGCCATTCGACTTAAAGTTTCTGATGTTAGAATTATGGGACGTGCAACACAAGGAGTACGGCTGATAAATCTGGAAAAACGCAATGATGAAATTGCTTCAGTTTGCAAAGTTATTTCGGAAACAGACTTAGAAACAGAAATTGAAAATGAAATAGTACAAAATGAAATTGAAATCCCAACTGAAAACTCTGCAATTGACACAGCAATTCAAGCAGAAGAATTAAATTAAAAAAATAAATAAATTAACCGTATATTTTTAGCGTTTAAAAGTATATAAATTATCAAATTAAAATTTTACAAATAATGAAAAGAGTAATTTTAGCCATTATTTTGGTACTGAGTGTAACAAGCTCATACTCCCAAAAAAAGAATGTAAACAAAGCTAAAAACAAAGCTTTGATGGAAATTCCCGATTTTGCGGGAGCCCGTGCCGATATTAAACTTGCATTGGAAGATGCTACAACCAAAGATTTAGCTTCTACCTGGCATACCGCAGGATTGATTGGATATAAAGAAAACGATGCCGAAATTAAAAAGCAAATGCTAAATCAGAAATTTGATGCAGATGTAAAAGGAAAAGCCATCGTTGAATCGTACAATTATTATATAAAAGCCTATGAATTAGATGGTTTACCAGATGCAAAAGGAAAAGTTAAACCCAAATTTCAGAAAGACATCAAGGCAAAAATTAAGGAGTATTATGCTACCCAGGCCAATTTAGTGGCTTATGGCGCTCATTTGTTCGATAAAAAGAAATATGCCGAAACAGTGAATGCCTTCGAAATATATCTGGGTATTCCTAAATTGCCCATGATGAATAATGAAATCAAACTCGATTCAACTTACTTCATGATTAAGTACTATACGGGTATTGCTGCTGCAAACGCAGGAAATCACGATAAAGCAATTTTGTATTACGAAGATTTGAAAGATGATGGTTACGAAGAACTTACCGTACACCAATTGCTTTACGATGAATATTTAAAAAGAAAAGATACGGTGAATTTCGTTAAAACATTAAAAGCCGGGTTCGAAAAATTTCCATCTGAAGCGTGGTTTCTGCAAAATTTAATTAACTATTATATTTATTCTGGTCAGACTCAGGCAGCACTCGTGTACCTGAACAGTGCCATCGACCGCGAACCTAATATGGCTCAGTATCAGTACGTAAAAGGCAACTTAGCCGAAAGCATGGGCAAATTAGACGAAGCTCGTGCTGCATTCGACCGCGCCATCGAATTAGATAATACCATTGCCGATGCTTATGCCGGAATTGGAAGATTGTATTTTAATAAAGCCGTAAAGATGGCAGACGAAGCAAATGACATTAAAGATTTGAAACTTTACAATGCAGCCAAGAAAAAAGCGGATGGCGTATTTGACGAATCGAGACCCTACTTCAAAAAAGCCGCTGAACTAAAACCAGACGAAATTGAATACAAACGTACTTTGAAAACTTTGTATTATCGTTTGAGAATGAATAAAGAATTTGAAGCCATCGAAAAAGAACTTAATCAGTAATTCGTCAGAATTATTTAAAAACACAAACAGACCGGTTGAGTTAAATCTTCCGGTCTGTTTTTTTTGTTTTTTTGAGATTCAAATTTATCTCAATGAAAAAGATTCAAAAAATTACGTGGCACTGGAGTTTCGAAACTTACAACCTCGAGTGTCATAGGATGTATAAAAGCCAGAATACGGGCATGCAAACCCAGGCGGGTAATGGGCGAAAAAGTAGAACCATATTTCTTGTCACCGACAATGGGATGTCCTAT
>JAURYY010000217.1 GCA_030653695.1 Paludibacter sp.
GTAAACGGCGATACAATGAATATTTTATTAAAAGGTACAATGAACGATAAATTCGCCTCTATAAAATTTTCGTTTATAGGTTATCCTATAGCAGATTATACTAACTTAACAGTGCTGAACAATGTGAGTATTAATATGAAAGGAAACAAGTGTATCGTGGTGCTTACCCAGGATAAAGTTTCGAATGTTTTAAATATTATCGAAGGTAAATTTGAGTTTAAACGGGTACAAGACTTGTACGTGGACAAGAAATACACTAAATCAATCATTTCGGGTATGTTTAATTTCAAAACATTTTTTGATAAAGAACCTGTTGCTATCTCAAACGGACGATTTGACTTGGGAATTGGTTACGAAAACTTTTATAACTACTAAAATATTTGTAACTGCTCATTGCTTTTACGTTTTATCACAAGCCTAATTTTCTGAAACAGCAGCAATTTTTGGTTTTCCTTTTGTGGCAAAAGTAAAGTTTATCTATTGACCCAATTTATCTTACCGAAACTTTGTTTTATGAGTTTTTACTAAAATAATTTTTCGGAAAATCTCAATTTGATGCAAAAAAAAACTTGCTTTGTAAAAAAGCAAGTTTTTTTTTAATTTTCCCCAAAAATACGGTTCTTTTACATTCCTCTTTTAACATACTTGGTGTGCAATAAATGATGTGATTTTTCGCTTAGGGGCTCACCCAGAAAATCTTTATATATTTTTATTATTTCCGGATTCAGATGTGATTTTCGTAAAGGCATGCCGGCATCTTCGGCGTAAATTGCCTCAGCTCGTTTTTGACGTATTTCGGGACTTGTAGGGATGGGTTGACCCCCACCACCCAAACAGCCTCCGGGACAAGCCATAAACTCTACGAAATGATAATTTGTCTGACCTGAAATAATTGAATTCATCACTTTCTTTGCATTGACAAGCCCATGCGCAACAGCACAATTCAATTCAATACCATCTAAGAATGCCCATTCTTTGAGAGGATTTTCAATTTTAACTGAAACTTCTCTTATGCCTTCGGTACCACGAACGGGTATGATATTCAATTTTTCGAAAGGCACTTCTCTCCCCGTAACTATTTCGTAAACTGTGCGCAGTGCAGCTTCCATAACTCCGCCGGTAGATCCGAAAATAACACCGGCACCTGTCGATTCGCCCATAAGCCTGTCGAAATGCATGTCTTCAAGTCTGTTGAAATCTATTCCTGCCTGTTTAATCATGATGGCTAACTCCCGGGTTGTCAGCACATAATCCACATCGCGGTAACCACTATCGTGCATCTCGGGTCGGTTGGCTTCAAATTTTTTGGCTGTACAAGGCATAATTGAAACCGAAATTATTTTATCAGGGTTTATTTTTCGTGCCTGTGCATAATAGGTTTTAACAAGTGCGCCAAACATTTGCTGTGGCGATTTGCAGCTCGAAAGGATATCAAGATGCTCAGGATACAGGTGTTCGATAAATTTTATCCAGCCCGGTGAACAGGAAGTAGCCATAGGTAGTCTGACGTTCGGATCATGATCTACCAAAACTTTTTTCAACCGTGTGAGTAATTCTGTACCTTCTTCCATAATGGTGAGATCTGCAGTGAAATCGGTATCCATTACTGCGTCAAAACCAAGATGTTTTAGTGCTGAAACCATTTTACCGGTTAAGCGGGTTCCGGGTTCAAAACCAAGTTCTTCGCCCAGACCCACACGTACTGCAGGGGCTGTTTGCACAACCACATGTTTGGTTTTATCGGCAATGGCATCCCAGACTTCTTCAATATAATTTCTCTCGACCAAAGCGCCTGTAGGACAGTGATTGATACACTGGCCGCAATTGGTGCAAATCACATCGTTCAAAGCCTTTTCGAAAAAAGTGGTTATTTTCATTTGATCGCCTTTGAAAGCTACTGCTAAAGCATTAACGCCCTGCAATTCGGCACAGGTTCTCACACAACGTTGACAACGAATGCACTTGCTGTCGTCTTTAATAATAGAGGGCGAGAACTTATCGATGGTATAATTTTTAAATGGAACTAATCGGATAAAATCTTGTTCCATTATTTTATATTCAGATGCAAGCCGCTGCAATTCACAGTTTCCATTTTTATAACAACGGGTACAATCAGCGTTGTGTTCCGACAGTAAAAGTTCTAAAATGTATTTGCGTGAGTTCCGGACTTTTAACGAATTTGTCAATATTTCGAAACCATCTTCACAAGGAGTGGCGCAGGCAGGGGAGAGACGTTTCTGTCCCACTACTTCAATGACACACACCCGGCAGTTTCCCGCAACACAAAGATCTTTATGATAACACAAGGTAGGAATAATAACTCCGACCTGTTTGGCTGCTTCCAGCATAGAAGTTCCTTTTTCAACTTCAACTGTTTCACCGTTTATCTTTATTTTTATTTTACTTTCCATATTTTTATTTTTTTTCATAATCAGTAAATCATTTCTTCTCTGAAATTTTCCACAATTGACGAAAACGAATTTGCTACCGACTGCCCTAACCCACATTTGGCTGTGAATTGCATGGTTTCAGCCAATTGCAGTAATTTGTCAAGATACTGAGCGTTTTTCTGTCCATTTTTGACCGACTTGATCCCTTTCAGTAATTGCTGGCATCCAACCCGACAAGGAGTACATTGTCCACACGATTCTTCATGAAAAAACACAAGATAGTTATCAAGTACGTTGTACATTGAACGGGAACTATTGAAAAGCATCATTGAACCACCCGTTGGAAGTGAAATTCCGGTAAGTTTCCCCTGATAACCTATGGTTGTTTCATTAAACTTTTTGCGGGGCACCAAAAAGCCCGATGCGCCTCCTACCTGTACAGCTTTGGTGTCGCCGTCTCCGAATTCATCTACAAAGTCGGACAGACTCATTCCCAGTTCAAGTTCATAAATTCCGGGTTTTGGGGTGTCGCCCGATACAGAATATAATTTTGATCCGCGCGAATATTGTACACCCAGATCGTAAAAGCGTTTGGCACCATAGTTGCAAATTGTATAGGCATGTGCCATTGTTTCTACATTATTTATTACCGTTGGTTTACCCATATAGCCATAAGAAGAAGGATAGGGAGGTTTATTTCGCGGTTCGCCGCGTTTTCCTTCCATCGATTCGAATAGTGCAGTTTCTTCGCCGCAGATATAAGCACCACTGCCCATAAATATCTTGATTGAAAAATCAAAGTTTATTTCCTTACAATAATACTCAAATTCATTTATCGCATTATTTATTTCGGGTTGTAAAAAGAAATATTCTCCCCGCAAATAAATGTAACCCTCTTTTGCACCAATTACATAAGCACAAATTGCCATGGCAGTTAACACTTTGAACGGTACTTTCGATAAAATTTCCCGGTCTTTGAAAGTTCCCGGTTCTCCTTCATCAGCATTGCATATAACGTATTTTGTTTCATCATTAGCATCGGCCGAAAGTTTCCATTTTAAACCGGTGGGAAATCCTGCTCCTCCACGTCCTTTTAACTCTGAACTAATCAGTTCGTTGATTATATCCTGTCGAGAGCGGTTTAGATTTTTACTTAAAACCTCTTCCCAGTCGTTTTCGTTATTGAAAATGAAGTCGACTTTTTTAAGCTGAAAATTAGTTTTCATTTGGTGCTCCTTCCTTAATTTTGTTTATATACATACTTAGTATTTCACGTACTTTTTCAGGAGTGAGATCTGTATAGACTTCATTGTTGATCAACATGGCAGGTGCTTGGTGGCAAAAACCAAGACAATTGGTCTGGAGTATCGAAAAAGTTCCGTCCGTTGTAGTTTCGCCTAAAGAAATTTTCAACATGTCTTCGATAGCTAATAAAACCTGATTTGACCCTTTCATTGAACAACTGATAGTTTTGCAAATTCTAATAATGTACCTACCCATCTTTTTGTGCTCTAAAAAAGAATAAAAGGTAGCTGTCCCGAAAACTTCAGCAGCCGACATATCGAGCTCTTTGGCTATCGCTTTCATCGAAAATTCTGACAAATATTTTTCCTGCTCTACAACTCCCTGAAGAATCGGCAGCAGATTGTTTCTTTGACGACCATGTTGGTCTGCAAGATTTTTGATTAGTTCTGTAACTGTATTCATTCGATTATATTTTAAAGTAAATAAATTGATTGTCAGGTTGTGGAAAAGTATTCATCATAAAGTTGATTTCGTTTGATGAAGATCAAATCCTGAAATATTATTTGAAGCCGATTGTGGTTGTTTAAAGGGTATAAATTTTTCGAACCTCTTGAATGATTAGCAATTCCACCAAAGAGAATTGAATAAAACCGCTGTATTTTCGGAATGAAAAATGAGTATAAAGATCCTCCACAATAAACCTCTGTGTAAGGAGTATTCAATTTCTTCGATAAAACGGGGGCGATTTTTTTGTATAGCGGTTTAAAAGTATTTTTTTGAGATACTTTTATCAGTGTTGAAAAAAGTTTTTGACCTTTTTCTTGGTTTTTCTCAATATTTTTATTGAGAACTGATTCTGATACAATTGAAGAGACAGGCGTTACCATAACAATATTTGTTAAATTATGAATATGAGCCATAATATTCAGAAAAAAAATTCAGAAAATGCAATTATTTTACGAAAATGCGATTGAAACTTTAGATGGGAACAAAACTATAACAATTTATATGTATTCGTTGAAGGTTTTGAGTTTTTAATATTTCAAGTTCGTGTGATTTCATGTTTAAATTTTGATTTACTGGAAAATTTAACCCCTTTTATTCTTTATTTTTCTTATGACCTCTAACATCTTTAGTGAGTTAACATTACTATATAATACGAAATTCTTTTGGTTGAACTGTATTTAAAAACAAAGATAAGTATTTAATACGGAATTATTTCTTTAATTGATATTTATTTTTAAATTATTTTACAGATTATTATATGAGTAAAATCATTAGCTTGTAAATGTGTTGATTTGTATAAATAAAAAACGTTGCCCGAAATTTAATTCAGACAACGTTTTTAGTGAGAAATTACTTTTTATATAACCAACGATGGTGCTACAAAAACGCGCGATGAAAGCTCCGAATCGAGCAAATAAAGCCCCCTGGGATCTGTTCCAAATAAATCGAATCGCTTACAAAGATCTTCTGATTTTTGTTCTTCCTCTCCCTGTTCTTTTACAAACCAATCGAGAAATTGCATGGTTTTGAAATCTTTTACTTCGTAGGCATAAGCATAAATATCGTTGATGGATCTGCTGATAAAAACCTCATGTTCATAAGCATCTGTCAAAGGTTGTTTAAAGTTTGTAAATTTATTATCAGGAGCATTGATAACATCTAACTTCACTTTTTCACCGTTGTTCAGTAAGTATTTCAAAAACAGCATGGCATGAGCATATTCCTCTTGTGCCTGTATTGCAAACCAGTTTCCAAACCCATTTAAACTATTGTCGATATAGTAGTTTGAAATATCCAAGTACAGATACGAAGAATAGAATTCTTTGTTAATCTGACTGTTGAGCATTAATAAGATTTTTTTATCTAACATAATATTTATTTGTTATGAATTAATATATATTTTTTTTAAAAAAATTCAATAAATTAAACCTTAAAGTCAAAACCGTTCGATGTGGGCTCCTAACGCATTCAAGCGAATGTCAATATCCTGATAACCGCGGTCAATCTGTTCGATGTTGTGAATTATACTTGTTCCTTCAGCACTGAGGGCAGCAATAAGCAAGGCAATGCCTGCCCGAATATCGGGCGAAATCATGGACGAAGCCCGTAAGTACAAATGTTCGCCAAGCCCTATTACAGTGGCACGGTGCGGGTCGCAAAGTATAATTTGAGCTCCCATGTCAATCAGTTTATCAACAAAAAAGAGTCGACTTTCGAACATTTTTTGATGAATTAACACACTTCCGTTTGCTTTGGTGGCAATAACAAGAAAAACACTCAAAAGATCGGGTGTCAATCCGGGCCAGGGCGCATCGGCAATTGTCATTATCGAACCATCAATAAACGATTCGATGGTATAACTCTCATGTTGAGGAATATAAATATCATCGCCGCGTTGTTCTAACCTAATCCCCATTCGCCTGAAACTGTCCGGAATAATTCCTAACTGGTTGTAAACTACATTTTTAATGGTTATCTCTGAGCCAGTCATTGCTGCCATTCCAATAAAACTGCCTACTTCAATCATATCGGGTAAAATACGGTGACTGCAACCTTTTAATGTTTTAACACCTTCGATGGTTAGCAAATTAGATGCAATGCCCGAGATGTTGGCTCCCATGTTGTTTAACATTAAACAAAGTTGCTGCAAATATGGTTCACATGCTGCATTGTAAATTGTAGTTGTACCTTGGGCAAATACCGAAGCCATTAATATGTTTGCAGTTCCGGTTACCGAAGCCTCGTCGAGCAACATATAGCAGCCTGTAAGTTTTTTAGCTTCAATTTTATATAGTTTATTGGCAGGGTCGTAGTTAAATTCAGCACCTAATTTCTGAATGCCGGTGAAATGCGTATCTAATCTTCGCCGACCTATTTTATCGCCTCCGGGGTTAGGTATTATTGCTTTCCCGAAACGCGCGACTAATGGACCGACAATCATAACAGAACCCCTTAGCGATGCGCTTTGGCGGTAAAAATCAGGCGATTCGAGATAATCAAGGTCAATATGGGCAGCGTTGAAAGTATAAGTGTCGGGATGCAGGCGTTTGATTTTTACGCCCAAATTTTCGAGAAGTAAGATAAGATTTTTAACGTCTATAATATCAGGTATATTGCTGATTGTGATTGTGTCGGAGCTAAGTAAAACTGCACATATTACCTGTAATGCCTCATTTTTTGCTCCCTGCGGAATGATTTCGCCCTTGAGTTTTCTTCTTCCTTCTATTTTGAATGAAGCCATTTTTTTTGATGTGTTGATTAGTAAATAGGTTGATTAGTTAAATGGTTAATTAGTTAATTGGTTGTTTGGTAAATCTCTCAAGTGGGATGTCGCTTCGTTCGGTTGGTTTATCAACTATGAGTCCACTGTAAAAAGTCCATTCTACTCTAAAAACCGATAATTTCATAAATATTTACATTTGATTATCAGAGTATTACAAGAGCAAGACGTGTTAAATTTCGAGATTTCTGACTTTATACAGTGGACTCAGGTATTAATCCATTATCTTTTCTCACCTCTCACTTTTCACTCGTCAGTCAGCTTGTTATTTCTTTTTTCCTTTATTTTTTTTATTGTGAAGCACATCTTTTGATTCAACAAGTTTCAAAAAATCTTCCGAAATGTCGAGTTTGCCTTTGGACAGAAAGCGTAGGTCATCGAAAATTTTACGATCGTCAACTACTTCTTTGTTCCAAGTGAGAAAACATTTTTTCATTTGGTTGGCAATCAATCGTATTAATTCAGACTTTTCTTCACCTTCAGGATATTCGCTCACTTTTTCAATCATTTCTTCCAATGTGCGTCCGTAATGCATATAATGAATACGTGAATTCTTATATGGAATCGGTTCGGGACGTGAATAAAGATTTTCTATCTGTACTATTTCGTACGGAAAATCTATGTCTAATTTAAAATCGGACATGATAGCTACATGATCCCACAATTTGTGTTTAAAGTCATTCACATCACGCAGATACGGGAACATATTTCCCATAATATTAATGATAGTTTTTACACAACGGGTTCGTTCTTCGCGGTCTTCAATATGAATGGCGTGTGTAACCATTTGTTGAATGTTTCTCCCGTATTCGGGCATTATCAGTTTACCTTGTAAGGTTGTATATTCCATGTTGAAATTGTTGTTTTTGAATTTTTACAAAAATACGAATTAAATCTGATATTGATAGCGATACAAAATTGTCGTAGTTTAAAATTATTTTTTTTAAACGTTTATTTCGCGTCTCTTACTAAATATATCAATGTAGGATAATGATCGCTGTAACCATTGAGCCAAACTCCTGCGGCATGTGTACGCAGCGGCGAACCTTTGAAACGACCCTCCTGTTGTGTCAAGAAATTTCGGTTAAAAACTTCCGATTTCCAGTAGGTTAATTCTTTTCGGTTTCCGCGTGCAAGTTGTGATGAAATTATGATTTGGTCGAACAGGTTCCATTGATCATTATAAGCCAGCGAGCCAATGCCTTTTTCATGCATTTTCCAAAACGGGTTATAAAGTTCGCCTTCTTTTACGTCTTGAAGGTTCTTTTTTGCAGCTAAAACAACTGAACAACTTTCGTTGAAAGGATCATCGTTCAGGTCGCCCATGATAATAATTTTAGCTTTTGGGTCCACATTGAACAATGAGTCAGCTATTGAACGGGTCAACGCTGCAGCGGCATTTCGTCTGGGTCGCGATGCATCTTCGCCACCTATACGCGAAGGCCAGTGATTGACAATAACATGTATTTTCTCGCCTTTTAAATAGCCGCTTACCATCAATTGGTCGCGGGTGGGGCTGTTGAATAAAGGGGAATTTAAACGGTATGATTTACTGTTGGTAACAATAAATAATTTGGGATTATAAAGTAACCCGACATCCACGCCTCTGCGATCGGGGCTGTCGTAATGAACTATTTGATACGATCGATCTTTTATTGCAGGTTGTTTCACTAAATCTTCGAGTACACCCCGGTTTTCAATTTCTGAAACGCCAAGAATTGCCACCCCTTTAGGTACAACATCCAAGCCGATTAACGAAATTGCATAAGACATATTGTGCAATTTCGCTTTGTATTTCATTGTATTCCATTTGTTAGCACCATTGGGGAGGTACTCTTCATCATTGTTTTCGTTGTTGATGGTATCGAAAAGATTCTCGAGATTGTAAAATGCGACACCGCTAATTTCAACGTTAATTTTTTCGTTGTTACTCTCGGGGATAGTGCTTTTTACCGAACATGAAGGTATTAAAAATACTAAAACGCAAATCAAAGATATGAAAGTTATTTTTTTCATTTAATAATGATATTATGGTAATTATTTTTTTGTTAGAGACAGCAAAAATGAGAAAAAAATATGAAATAAAAAAATAACGACCACTTTAAACTGTAGAATAAACCTAAAATCGCAACATGATAAAAGGAAATAGAACATTTTTGACTTAATTGATGTTTAATAATTATTAAAGTATATTTCTGACAATCAAGGAAATGACGCTTGACTGCTCTTTCCAAAATATTATGTTTCTGTATAAAAATAAAATAATTTCAAATATGTATAAAATATTTGACAAAAACTTCGTAAATTGCGCCCCCATTTTGAAGTTCAAATATTAAAAAAAAGAGTTTAGTGCGATCACCAATTTATTTAAAAGAAAAAAAACATGAGAAAACTTTCGATGATACTTTTCGTTTCCATTTTGGCAATTACAAGTATCGCTGCTCAAACCAGAGTAACAGGTCTTGTTAAAATTGCCGGAACTCAAAACCCGATTCAGGGCGTAAAAATTACATTGCTACAACAAAACATTTCAACACTAACAGATGCTGATGGTGCGTTTATGTTGACTTATATTACAGCAGGGGATGAAGAAATCAGTCTTTCGTTGGAAGGATATTTTGGACTGATTAAAATGATAAAAATAAAGCCGAATGTCAATAATGATTTGGGTGATTTTTATCTTATTGTCGATAGTCAAAGTGAAATGAAGCAGGAAGTGGTGATGCAATTGAGCGAAAGCGCATTAGAAGGTGATGACTCCCGTTCGCAAAGTGTTTCGGGTTCATTGTCATCGCGGGGAGATGTGTATAATTCGCAAACAAGTTATGCGTTTAGCCCTATGCGTTTCAAACCGAGGGGTTATGACCAGAATTACGAAACTACCTATATCAATGGTGTTATGTTCAACGGACTGGTGCGAAGCGAGTTTAATTATTCGGGCTTAGGCGGGTTAAATGATGCTTTCAGAAATCAGGAAGAAACAGTAGGTTTAACACCTAATTCGTACAGTTACGGGAATTTGGGAAGTACAACCAATATTAATACCAGGGCTACTAATTATGCTGCCGGTTCGAAGGCAAGTATGGCATATAGTAACCGTTCGTATAAATTAAGAGCTCAATATACTTATGGGACAGGATTGATGCAGAATGGCTGGGCTTTTGCCGCATCGGGTGTTGTTCGCTGGGCAGATAAAGGGATTGTGGATGGTACTTTTTATAACTCAGCAGGTTATTTCCTATCGGCCGAAAAAGTGTTTAACAAACAACACAGCGTTTCGGTAGTTACTTATGGTGCTCCTACCAAACGTGCACAGCAAAGTGCATCAACACAGGAAGTGTTCGACTTGGCCGGGTCAATTTATTACAATTCATTTTGGGGTTATCAGGATGGAAAATTGCGTAATTCGCGCATTGTGAAAAGCTTTGATCCGACAGTAATTCTATCGCACGAATTTAAAATTGACCAGAATCAACGGTTGCGTACCGGTATTGCATATCATTATAGTATGTATAGCAATTCGGCGCTCAATTTTTATAATGCCCCCGATCCACGTCCTGATTATTACAGAAATATGCCGAGTTTTCAAACCGAGCAAAGTATGAAAGACCAGCTTGCCGAGTTGTGGCGAACCGACCCATCTGTTTCGCAAATTAACTGGGATGCTCTTTATCAGGCAAATTATCGCAACAATGAAGCCAATCCCGATGGTACGGCAAAATACTCTTTAGAGCGCCGCCACAGTAACCTGGAAGAAGCTACTTTGAATTCCACTTATGTCAATCAGATTTCAAAAAGCCTGAAATTAACTGCCGGTATTCAGGCAAAGACTTCCAAAGGAATTTTTTATAAAACATTAGAAGATTTATTGGGAGGAAAAAAATGGATTGATATTGATCAGTTTGCAGAACGCGATTTCCCCACCAACCCCAATATTATTCAAAACGACCTGAATAATCCGAATGCCGAAATTAAAGTAGGTGATGTTTTCGGATATAATTACAATGTAAATGTAAAGCATGCCAGTGCATTTATTCAAAACGAATGGATACTTCCGCAGTTCGATATATTTTATGCCGTGAATATAGCGTTTACCGATTTTTATCGCTACGGCAAAATGAAAAACGGAAGAGCCGAAGCATTGAATGTAATTTCTTATGGAAAAGGCAAGGAATGGTTTACAACCAATCCATCAGTCAAAGGAGGTTTTGCATATAAAATTGACGGTCGTAACCGATTATCATTTAATGCCACTGCCGAAACACGTGCTCCATTGGTTTACAATTCTTATGTTTCGGTTCGTATAAAAGATACTGCAGTGCCGATGAAAAACGAAAAAGTAGTATCGGGCGACATAAATTATTCATTTGTATATCCGACTGTTCGCGGACGTGTAAGTGTTTTCAGAACGAATACACGCTCAAGTTCCGATTTGTACGGTTATTACGATGATGAAAAACGGACTTTTGTGAATTTTATGTTAACTGATATGCAAAAAGAATATAAGGGAGTAGAAGCAGGATTGTCAGTAAAGTTAAACAGCAGTTTTTCAGTGTCGATGGCTGGTACTTATGCCGATTATAGTTATAAAAGTAATGCATTGGGAATTAAAAGTCCCGAAAATGGTTCGTTTGCCGATGTTATTGGCGATGTTATGATAAAGGGAATGAAAATTGCTGCGGGTCCGCAAATGGCCGGAAATTTCACCATTGATTATTTCCATCCCAAAATGTGGTTCGTGGATGTAACTTTAAATTATTTCGATAATAATTACTTGGATTTTGCACCAAACAGATTCCTGAAATCAAATATGGCTCTTTATACCACTGATGCGATGAAAACAGCATTAGCAACTCAGGAAAAATTGAAAGGTGGTTATACCCTTGATGCTTCTATTGGCAAAGTTCATTATCTTAAAAACCGCAAATCGATAAATTTTAATCTAAGTGCAAGTAATATTCTAAATAATACCAGTTTAATTAGCGGAGGTTTTCAACAAGGTCGTCTGCCTTTAGTCGATAAAGCAATTGATCCCAACGGTTTAAACAAATTTCCTAACAAGTATTATTATGCTTGGGGGCTCAACTTTTTCTTAAACGTTGGTATGAGATTTTAATTAAGAATCAAGAAACAAGATATTAGACAAAAGAATTATTTAAACAGATGAAAATGAAAAATAGTATGATTATAGGGATTTTCGCACTGATATTATCAGTTTTCGCTTCGTGCACACCAACCGATTTCGATCCGATTCCGGTTGATAAACTGATGGGCGATTCGTTGGTGGCTAATTATACAGTAGCCGAATTGTTGGAGGCTTATAAATCGGACACTGATAAATTCAGCGACATTAAGTTAACAACCAAGAATAGCATTGTAAAAGATGCAGGACTTTTTACAACCAAACTCATTCAAGCCAATAATGATCTGATTATTAAAGGCGTTGTAACCTCGTCGGATGTGGAAGGCAATATTTACAAATACATGACCATTCAAGAAACGGGAGTCAATAGCAGGGCTGTTAAAATTTCCATCGATGCATCGGGCTTATCGGCAATTTATCCGGTTGGGCAACGCGTATGGGTTAAACTCAATGGTTTGTATCTTGGTAATTATGCCCAGTCGCCACAAATTGGATCGCATTATGTAAATAAAACAAGAGTAGTAGTTGACACTGTAAACAAAGTTGATGTTTATCGTATCGAGCCCGGACGTATTCCTTATCCGATAGCTCAAAAAGCTATACACGCTTTTGGGATGCCCGATGTTAAATTAGCTAAAGCCGACACGATGACAATAGCTCAAATACGAGCCGGCGGTCACGCAGTTATTAACAAATTAGTTTGCATTAAAAATGCTTACTTTACCGGTAGAGGCGCCGATTACGGTTTGCCTGTTGCATTGAAAGATCAGGACTTGATTTTTGCGCCATCGACCAATGGAATTGGTTACCCACAGTCCAGAGAAATCAGAGATCCCTCGGGAACTATTTTTATTTCGACGAGCGAATTTTCTAAATTTGCTTCCTTTAAACTTCCTTCGAGTGGGAATATAGGGAATATTACAGCCATTGTGGGTTGGTACAACGACAAAAAACCAAATATTAATCCTACTTCCACTACCACTGAAGTATATCATCAGTTAACATTGCGAGGAATTTTCGATTTAGGCAAAGGGTTTGATAGTTATCGGGCTGAAGTCGGAAAGTAAACAAGTAAACAAGTAAACAAGTAAACAAGTTACAAATATGAAAAAGAGTTTAATATATGCATGGTTGATATTGGCAGCAGGAGTAGGATTTACTGCTTGTTCCAACTTAGATGAATCGGCTTTCGTGCCAGCTCCATCCGATGAAACGCTGATTTATTCCGAATCGTTTGCCGAAAACTTAGGTAAATTTACTGCCAAAAGCATCACCGGCGACCAAAAATGGGATTATTTTTCGAGTGGGTATGCCA
>JAURYY010000218.1 GCA_030653695.1 Paludibacter sp.
AAAATAAGGTTTTTAGATTTACAAATAATCTTATTTTCATTTTTAACCTTAGTAGAAATACAAAACCAGGAAATCAAACCTTATTTACCTTATTAAAGAATAAAAATAATACCGCCATATTTAAATCTAATTAAATTCTGATTAACAACCTATATATAAGCTAAATATATCATATATACTAAAATGAAGATCCCCGTAAAAATCACAGATAGACTTCGGCGTGAGACTTCGGCGTGAGCTCAGTCGAACGCTCAGTCGAACGCTCAGTCGAACGCTATCGGGAGTCCCTTGTTAGCCTAAACCTTGTATATTTATTTCTCTCTCACCATTTTTCGTTTCTTCAATATTCACATTTACCATTGTATCGGGTAGGATAGAGGGTATATTTTCCGACCATTCAATAAAACATAAATTCCCGCTATACAAATATTCTTCAGCACCCAAATCCAATGCTTCCTGAATTTTGGTAATTCTGTAGCAATCGAAATGATAAATAATTCTCCCATCGGCTGCTTCGTATTCGTTAACAATTGAAAAGGTTGGTGAGTTTACCGTTTCTTTCACTCCAAGCTCTTCGCAAATCGCTTTTATGAAAGTTGTTTTTCCGGCACCCATTTTTCCGTTGAAAGCAAAGACAGTGTTGTCTCCAATTTGTTTAATAAATTGGCGGGCTGTTGATCGAATTGATTCTATTGATTCAATATATAATATCATATTTAATAGGTTTCTCTTAACCAATGGAATAAAAATACATCATTTATAGTATAGTTTGTTTCATTTAATGCCGGTAATTCCGAAATTAAATCTTTTTCTGTCAATGCTTCCATCAATCTTTTCGAATTCGAAGCAGTTCCTATTTTGTTTTTCATCAGAAAATTCTGACCTGTTATTTTGCTTAAATTATCTTCTTTGGCAACTGCAATCAAATAGTTCCATTGTGCTTTTGTTAGTAATTCTCTTAGTTGTAAATAGCTCAATCTGTTTTCTTCAAGTATTTCACTAAAAGAAGAAAGTACATTTTTATTACAAACAATATCCGGTTTGTACGAAAATATGCGATTGCAAAGCTTTTGTGTGTAGAATGTATATACTTTCGATAAGTTAAGAATAAGTTCAGTAGCCTCTTTTTCGATTGTTATATCATATTTTTTGAACATATTTTCAATAAAATCCGCGTATTTAGCACGATCAATTTTATCTAATAACATGAATTGAGTGCTCATATAAAATGGTCTTTTAGCATTCGAAAACATGTCAAATAATATTTTTCTTTTGCTACCGCAAAAAATAAAGGAAGTTTTTTTAAGAAACTGAATTTGGGAACGTAGATTAGCCTCTAAATTTTTCTCAGGATATTCGGTTATTTGTTGAAATTCATCGATGGCAATTATGACTCTATTTTTTTGTTTTTCAAGTAGTTCGAATATGTTTTGTAGTGTATGTGTTTTTTCGTTTTCAGTTTGATAATTTATTTGTATTTGTGGATCGCCCGTAATATTGTCATAAGTTATCAGAGGTCTTAATCTTTTTATAAATTCCCAAAATGTTTTACCAATAGTAGTTTTATCCGGGAACTTCTTGAGGATAGCTTCTGAAATTTGTTTTATAAAATCTTCGATTGACCTGGTCGAAAAAATATCTACGTAAATTGTAGTAAGTTCGGTATCTGTTTTGAGTTTTTCAAATACATGTTGTATAAGTCCGGTTTTTCCGATTCTCCTTTGTGAAACAAGGGTCACATTATTGCCATTTTTTATTAAACTAATAAGATGTTCTGTTTCCTTTTCTCGGTCGCAAAAATATTCACCGGATATATAACCTGTAGTAATAAATGGATTAATTTGCATAATATTTATTTTTTGCAAATGTAGGAAAATTTTTTAGATTACTTGTTTTAGATTACTTATTTTAGGTAATTTATTTTAGGTAATATAGAATTAATGTGTTTGAGAATTTAAAATTACCTCAAAGCAATACAGTATAAATTTTTTATCCAATTCTCAGGGCTTCAAATTGTTGTTCAAATTGTTGTAAATAATTGAAGATCTTGACTTTCCAACTATTTTTTCAATATCTGAAATTTCAGCCAATCTAAGTCGTTTTAAGCTCTTAAAGTGCTTCATTAGGTCTGTTTTTGTTTTTTCGCCAATTCCGGGAATATTATCAAGTTCTGAAGTAGTTTGCGACTTGCTTCTTTTCTCGCGATGAAATTTTATGGCAAAGCGATGTACTTCATCCTGCATGCCTGCAAAAAATTTAAAAAGTTGATCAGTCGGTTTCAGTCCTACCACTTGTGGAGGAAATCCAACCAACACTTCGTGAGTTTTGTGTTTATTGTCTTTTGCCAATCCGGCTATTGGAATATGAAGTTTCAGTTCGTCTTCTACAACCTGGCGAATTATTTCCATTTGACCTACTCCGCCATCAGCAACAATTAGATCGGGTAACGGTACATTTTCTTTCAATATTCGAATGTACCGACGACTGACTACTTCTTTCATGGAGGCGTAATCATCGGGTCCTTCAACAGTTTTAATATTGTATTTGCGATACTCTTTTTTCGATGGTTTCCCTTTTTTATATACCACACACGCTGCCACCGCATCTGTACCCGAAATATTTGAGTTGTCAAAACATTCAATATGTAATGGTATTTTTGGAAGTTGAAGTCGTTCTTTGATACTACCTAATAATTGGAAAATTCGTTGCTCAGGATTTAATTTCTCAGCCTGTTTTAGCTTGTCTAATTTAAATTGTTTTACGTTCTGAACGGCAAGATCAAGTAATTTTTTTCGATCACCGCGTTGCGGAATTACAATTGTTGCATTTTTTATTTGAAAGTCTATTTTAAAAGGCAGTACGATTTCCTTAGAATTACTTTTAAGTATTTCGCGTAACTCCACAATTGCCATGGCTAATATTTCCTCTTTTTGTTCGTCAATACGTTTTTTATACTCAATAGTGTAACCCTGAATAATGCTTCCTTTTGAAATTCGAAGGATATTTACATAAGCAGAGTTTTCGTTTTCTTCGTAAGCAAATACATCTGTTTCATCCAGAATTGTATTTGAAATAATTGATTTCGATTTGTAATTTTCGATTAAATCATATTTTTGTTTCAACAAATGTGCTTCTTCAAATAAATAAGTTGTTGCTAATTGCTGCATAAGAGCAAACAGCATTTTACTTATTTCGTTAGCATCTCCTTTTATAATTTGCTTAATATGTTCAATATGCTTTCTGTATTCCAAAAAAGACTCTTTACCCTCACAAGGACCGTTACATTTATGAATATGATATTTCAGACATACCTTGAATTTTCCCCTTATAATACTTTCTTCATTCAAAGGCAATCTGCAAGTTCTAACAGGGAAGAGTTGATGAATAATATCTAACAAAGAATTAATTGTGTAATTTGAGCTGTAAGGTCCGAAGTATTGTGAACCGTTTTTTATGATATTTCTTGTTTTAAATACCCTTGGAAATGGTTCGTTAGTAATGCATATACTTGGGTAGGTTTTTCCATCTTTCAGTAAAACATTATAGCGTGGTTGATATTCTTTAATCAAATTGTTTTCAAGCAAAAGTGCATCTTCTTCCGATTCAACGACTATATACTTAAGCGATATAATATTCTTTACTAATACATTTGTTTTTCCCGTTTCATGAATTTTGTTGAAATAGGAGGAAACTCTTTTCTTTAAATTCTTGGCTTTACCAACATATATAATCTCGTCGGAAGCATTAAAGTACTGGTATACACCCGGTACTTCCGGAAGAGAATTTACCTGCTTTTTTAGTGATTCTGACTGTTGCATTTAATTTTAAATTACTAATTTATTTGAAGTTACTTCTAATATTGTTTCACGTGGAACAAATTTATTATAATGATATATATTTTCATTTTCATAAGATTGGAAATCGTGTATTTCATGTTTATTTTGTTTCACGTGGAACAAAAAATTTGAATTTTAATACTCAAAACTCAAAACACGAAACACGGAACACGAAACACGGAACACGAAACACGAAACACGAAACACGAAACACGAAACACGAAACACGAAACACGAAACACGGAACACGAAACACGAAACACGGAACACGAAACAAAATAACTATCTACCCAGTAAAACGAGCAATATATTTACATCACTTGGCGAAATTCCCGGAATGCGGCTTGCTTGTCCGATGGTCTCAGGAGCGATTTTAGTGAGTTTTTGACGTGCTTCAGTTGACAATGACTGAATAGAATTATAATCAATTCGCCCATTTATCGAAATATGTTCTAATCGTTGAATTTTCTCTGCTATGAGTTTTTCGCGTACAATGTATCCTTCATACTTTAAAAGTACTTCGACCGATTCAATAATTTCTTCAGGTCGAGATACTATTTCATTTATTTTTTGTTGCAAAGCGGGCACGGCTTTAGCTAATTCATTTATTCCTGTTTGCGGGCGAAGTACCAAATCGGAAAGTTTGCAGCCATGTTTTAATTCGCTTGAATTAATTGACCGCAGGAACTCGTTAATATGTATCGGTTTTATCGAAAAATTATTCAAAAATTCAATGAGTTTTTTCTGTTCCTCTTTTTTGTATTTGAGTTGTTCGTATCGATCCTGTTTAGCCAAACCAATATTAAAAGATTTTTCGGTAAGACGCATATCGGCATCATCCTGTCTGAGCAATAATCGATATTCGGCGCGAGAAGTGAACATGCGATAAGGTTCATCTACTCCTTTAGTAACTAAATCGTCAATTAAAACACCAATGTAAGCCTCGTTACGCGACAATGTAAATTCGCTCCCCCCATGACAATTGATATGAGCATTGATACCTGCGATCAAACCTTGTCCGCCAGCTTCTTCGTAACCGGTAGTTCCGTTTATTTGACCCGCAAAAAATAGATTTTTGATTCGCTTCGTTTCGAGCGTATGTTTCAATTGTGTAGGGTCGAAGAAATCGTATTCAATCGCATATCCGGGTCGATAAAGTTGTGCGTTTTCAAGTCCATCAATCGTATGAATTGCATCAATCTGAACCTGTAGTGGGAGAGAAGAAGAAAATCCATTCAGATAGTACTCTTGTGAGTCGACTCCTTCGGGCTCTAAAAACAGTTGATGTGAAAGTTTATCTGAAAAAATTACAATTTTAGTTTCGATACTCGGGCAATAGCGTGGTCCTATACTTTGAATTTGTCCGTTATAGAGCGGTGAGAATTCCAACCCCTTTCGTAATTCATCGTGTGTAGTTTCGTTGGTATAGGTTATCCAACAACTCATTTGTTTTAAATCGCGCTTTACATCTTCCAAAAACGAGAACTTATGAAAATTATTTTCACCGGGTTGTTCTGTCATTTTGCTAAAATCAATCGTACGTCCATCAATTCGACAAGGAGTTCCTGTTTTCATTCTGTCGGAAGAAAAACCGAGTAATTTTAGTTGTTCAGTAATTCCATAAGATGCAGGTTCAGAAATACGTCCGCCAGGTAGTTGATTTTTGCCAAAATGCATCAGACCGCCCAAAAACGTACCTGCAGTTAGTACAATGCATTTAGCCAAAATAGTAACACCAAGAGCTGTTTTAACACCTGTAATTATATTATTTTCAATAATTAGTTCTGTTACTGTATCTTGCCAAACAAATAAATCCGGTGTATTTGTTATGATTTTTATCCATTCCTCAATAAACTTATGCCGATCGCTCTGCGAGCGTGGACTCCACATGGCGGGTCCTTTGGATTGGTTCAGCATACGAAATTGTATGGCTGAACGGTCGGTAACTATTCCCATTTGACCTCCGAGGGCATCAATTTCACGAACAATCTGTCCTTTGGCAATACCACCAACGGCAGGATTACAACTCATCTGACCAATTTTATTCATATCCATGGTGATGAGCAGTGTTTTCGATCCCATATTTGCCGCAGCGCAAGCTGCTTCGTTTCCGGCATGTCCGGCACCTATGACGATTACATCGTAGTTGAAATTCATTATTTTATTTACTATTTATTCAGTTACTATTTACTATTTTCAAAACTTGAATTCATTAGAGTTTATATTGATTAAAAGAATATTATGCTCAAAAACAAAGAGATAAGATTAACCACTAAGTACACTTAGTTTCACTTAGAATATATTAAAAAAGAACACTCAGATAAAAAACATACATGTTTTTTAGATTTACAA
>JAURYY010000041.1 GCA_030653695.1 Paludibacter sp.
TATACTATTACTGCCTTTTTTGGGACATTCTTTCCCGGTAAATCAGCTTGGAAATAGCCAATACTGATAATGTGCTGTATTATAGCTATATGTATCATTATTTTAATTAGTCAATAATTCATTAATTGTCGTTAAAACGGAAGTTCCTGATGAATAAGAGAAAATTAGAGATGTAACAATTTGTATATCAATTTGTAATGGTTCTTTTACGAAGAAATAATTCTTAGCTACTTTAGTTCTATTTTTAGTTGATCTATCATTTCTTTTTGATGTGGGAGTAAATTTTGTGGCACAATATTAACAGTATTTTGTTCAAGAGTGTATTGCAAATAGCTGATTTTATCTAAGCTTTCAATAATAAATTCTCTTGTGTAATTTAAAGTTTCGCATTCATCGGTAATGTATTTTACAATCATGTATGCCAGCATTGCCACAAACACATGCCCTCTTGTTCTTTCTTGTTTTCGCACAAAAATTGGTCTGATTTTTTCCAATGTGGTTTTCATTGTTCTAAAAGCGAACTCTACTTTTGCCAAATCTTTATATCGGTCATGAATGGTTTTCATGTCAATAATTTCTTTGGGAACATCTGTTTTCACAACGTAACAGCCGTCTAACATTTCTATTTCTTGTTGTGTTTCAGTGTCAATTTCTAAGTTGAGTTTATTGTCTATTACAGAGCATGATATGATTTTTTTGAGTTTGAATTTCTCTATTCTTTCTGTTATTTTCCTAAGTGCAACTTCTACCTTTGCATTCTTGTGTTCTGATAAATACGCATTTTGTTCTGCTGCAAGACTGATAACACTATTTATTTTTGATTGTCTGATTTGTTTAATTTCTATATATCTAACAGGATTTCTTCTCAAAATATACCGTGTGCCACTTTCCTTGTCCAGCACTTCTGCCAGTTCATTTCCAAACAGTTCTAACTGTATTACATCTTGCTTTAATAGCGTCTGTATTTGCTCTCTGGTAATTGTTGTGAGGTAGTTCCATTTATAATCCTCACTGGTGGGGTGTAAAAAATTAACTACATCTTTTTTAAATCTTCGTCCCAAAATGTGACAATATTAATAGAACGCGGATTTACGCTGATTTAGCGGATTAAAAAACGGATAAGAAAAAATGTAAGCATTTTTGATTTTTCGTTTAAAATCAATTGACAAAGTCAATTTTAAATCCGTTTAAATAGAAAAATCTGTCTTATCCGCTAAATCAGCGTAAATCAGCGTTCTATTCTTTTATTTTTCTATGTGAATTAGAATATCTTCGGCAATATAATTGTAACGAAAATATTTTTCAATTAATTGCAGATTCTTTACACCCCAACTTACAGGTATCTCAAATAACAAATTCTGAACCTGTTCAACCCGTTGGGTAAGTATCTTTTGTATCAAATTCAGTTGCTCAGGCATTACTCCTTCTCCATCCAAAAATCCTACATTCAGCATGGTGCGATGACAAACTCTACCCTCATAATTGCGGTAACTCTCAACCAACCGGTAATACCAATCCGATTTACCAGTGTGGGGATTATGTCTGCCTGATACCTTGAAATACATAGTTGCAAAGTAAGCTATTTTCTAAATTCTTGTCAATACCCCCCAGTGTACTACAAATGAATTTGAAAAATATACATTATTTGATTTTTGGATATTCCGGAGCATACTGACCCAACCTGCCGGGGAACCAAAAACAACAAATGCAGAAAAAATAGCAGCTGTCACGAGATATGACTGAGTTACGGAAAGATGTAATGCATCTTTCAAAAAGGGAGTTAAAAATCCGCTGATTCCCACTCCAAATCCAATTACAAAGAATAGTACACCTACTATAAGTAATGGAATCACAAAGCTGTTTTGTTTATTTAAATTTTTTGAATTGTTCATATTTCTTAGTTGTTATTTTACAATAGTTGGATTTAAATAATACTCGTTATGAAGCGTTGCATTTCCTGATAATTTGCTTCAATACTTTGTAAAAGTTTGAACTGAGCTTTTGACCGTTGCAAATTATGCAAAGGACTATTGATTTTATAATATGTATCACCATTCAGATAATCGGCAAGGAAACGGGTTAATTGCATGTAGGTCATTAGCTTGGCTCCAAATGGCAACAAGCTAATTTCGAGGGGTGTGAGGAAGATTTTTGCAGATTCCAGATAACCTCGCGTGTAAGCTCTGAAGATTTCCATATTGAATGAAACGTTATCCAGATTAGTGTCATCTTCTTTGCCTGTATTGCCGGCTGTACGCATAAAATCGCCAAAATCGGACATGACGAAACCCGGCATAGCTGTATCTAAATCTATTACACATAATACTTTCCCATTAGTGTCGAACAGCATATTGTTTACTTTTGTGTCGCAATGATTTATGCGTTTTGGAAGCTTTCCTACTCTATAAAGATCCTGACATTGACACATTTCATTGGCTCGTTTTTCAATTTCGATTACCATTTCTGCCACCTCTTCTAATCTGCCAGCAATATTTTGTTTCACAGCATCCCGAAACTGTTGTAAGCGAAATTCCATGTTATGAAAATTCGGAATTGTTTCACCTAATGGTTTTCCAGGAATATCTGCCAACATCGATTGGAAATTACCAAAGGCTTTACCGGCATAAAAAGCATATTCCGGAGTTACGGCTTCATAGGTCTTTGAATCCAGGATCATCAAAGACATGCGCCAATAATTATTTCCATCGAAATAGTAAAGTTTTTCATCCAACGCGGGAATAAGCGTAAGAGTTTTCCGCTCTATATCTGTCTCTCCGGCTTCAGTTAATTTATGACGAATATGATCTGTTATGCGTTTTATGTTACTCTGTAACTTTTCTACATCCTGAAAAATGTTATGGTTAATCTTTTGTAATACATATTGTGTTGTAGTATCTTTCAGAGTTACAAGATAAGTGGAGTTGATCATTCCTTCACCGAACGAAATGATTTTATTGACAGTTCCAATAAGTTTAAATTCTTTAATAATTTTATATAATTGTTTCATACTTTTATTTGTAGCTAAGTGCATCACGCTAATTAGTTTATATTATTATTCGATATTTACTCTCTGAAAAACAGCAACTTAATACATTTTAAAAGTATAAACTAATTTCGAGTATATACTTATAATGAATTAATTATGATAAATAAATCGACACTTAACATGATAGAATAAAATTAAGTTGTGTGTTTTATACGTTTATGAAATAAAATATTGAATAGATAGTTACAAAACGAAGTTTTACAATTTCTGACTGCTCATAATTAAGGAAGAACAAATAATATAATGTCGAATTATTATATTCCAAACTCATCCAAGTTCCAACCTGTGATTGGAATTTAGACGAGTTAAATTATGCAGATAGACTACAATGCTCTCTTTTTGTTAGGCATACATACCAATTACATATGTAATTCGCCTGTAAATCCCAATATATTATAATGGTTTATTTACATATTAGAGCGCACACTCAGTTATCTTCTATTATTTATGGAAACAATGAAAAATGATATATATTTAAATTCTTAGCTTCCCTATAGTATATATTATTCGTTTGTGTAGTATCCCAAACGTAATTCTTATGAAGTAAATTATCATAAACTCCTGAATGACCATTGGCAGAATAATAGGCAATTATTTTGGATGTAACTAATGAATTTGTAATGAATTTATTGTATTGAATTGATAAATCATATCCGTGATTATCGTCATGTTCAAGAAGGAAATCTCCTATGTTATCTTCAGCGGCAGTCTGAATAATAGGAATTACAGAAGATAAATAATTTGCAAACATAAGATGCATATCTCCATAAAGCACATCCATTATGTATTCTTCATTAGGGATGCTAATTTGTGTTTTATGTGGATACCAATATGGCATTACAAAGTCCCAGGAATCACCGGGAGTAAAAAAATTGGTGGGTACATTGTATGCAGTGTTTATATAGAATTTATGAACATTGTTTGAGTTTTGCGCTCCATTTTCAAATGGCAATGTAACAATTATTTTTTTACCAAGTGCAAGATCTTTATTATAACTGTTTCGTTGATCTTCGGCGGTATTTCTTATCATTTTATAATACCAGCGATATATCCAAAGTGCATCTGGATTAAGATTAGTTGTCCCAGAAAAATAAAAGGGAGTTGTAGCTACATCATCTTTAAGCAAGAATCCATAAATTTTAGGATTTCCCCCCCAAGTATTCATAAATTCCTCCATACCCCCTGAACCAAACCAATTTATATTTAAGAAATTGTCAATTGGTAAAACTATTTTACTATTTTGATTGAGTGCATTAATATTATTTTGAATAAATTGATTTCTATAAGTAGTTGTCATTGTCTCATAGTCGGAACGGTTAAGAAAGAATAAGTTAAAACCAATTTTTTCTAATGCATCAATATCTTCAGGACGAATTACATACCATGCAGCTGCCATGGCAGCATTAAGCGGTAATACTTTCGATACTTTCCCATTTAAAATATTAGATGTTGGATCTTTAATTTCGTTGTCATCCTTTTTGCAGGATATAAATGACAAAATTAGAACAAAGGCGATAAACATAAATTGTGTTGTTTTCATACTATTATTTTTTAAATTGTTTGGATTTGTATTGTGTTTAGTTTTAATTTTATTGGATACTGATAATTGCCGGAAGTCGAACAGGCATATTGATGGCATTCAAACATATTGTTGAAAACAAAAACCAAAGTGTTATAGTATTTCTCATAATAAAATCAATTCATTTCACACGGATCATATATTTTCCGGCAGTTAAATCAAAAATATTTGCTAATTTTCTTAAAGTTTTATTAGAAGATTGATTTTGCACAAAAATTTCATTAGTCATTTTTACAGGTAAAATTATCGTTGCAATAGAACCTTTTGGTATTTCAATATTAAAAATTAAATTGCCATTCGTCTCCCTTTTCCAGTTTGATATAATTTTTCCGTATGGCGAATTATATTCACAGTTTACATGCGAAAGATCGTTTGGTATAGTGGGTGCTATTGTAAATGTTTTAAATCCAGGATTATCAAGATTTGGACGAATACCCGCTAAATAACGATAAAACCAAGCGGACACAGAACCAAACATAGGATGACAATTGGAATAAACGTTATCACTTTCCTTCCATGTTTCCCACAATGTAGTTGCCCCTTGATCCACCATAAAGCCCCAACCAGGGAAGGTCTTGCTGTTCACAATATTGAAAACCTTGTCGGCATATCCGTTTTTCGAAAGGGCTTCCAAAATGTATTTTGTACCAAAAATACCGGTAGTGAAATGGCCTGCAGGTGCCTCTTCAATTGCTTTCAACAATGAATCAAGAGCTGCTTTTTTATCTTTTTCAGGCAGAATATCGAAATACAAAAACACTGCATACAAAGTTTGTTTGTTAAATAGTTCTTTTGTGTTTTTCAATCGTTCTAATTCCTTGGCTTTTTCTTTTTCAGGGAGCAAATTGATATAAACAATAGATGCTTCACGAGACTGTTGGTTGATATAATCAGTTGAAGTATTATTCCAATACAACTCCAATAACTTAGATTTAATTTTAGATTCCAATTTTTCAAAATGAGTTTTGTTTTGGCTATCTCCCATCACTGAAGCTATTTTCACCATTATTTGTGCTGCATTCAAATAAGAAGCAGTACCAATTAATTGCACAGGCACGTTGATTAGAGCTTCATGATCACCCAGCCCTTTTTCAACAATTCCTGTTGGATATATACGTTCAACCTTTTTCATCCATCTTAAATCAAAATCATACATTTCGCGTATAAATGTTGTATCAGCATAATACTTGAGCAATTTGTCCTGAAGTTCAATTGTTGATGCTTCGAAACTTATTCCACAAAATTTCATACCGTTAAATGGAGCTGTGTCAATAAAATCTGAATCATTGACTGCGTCCACCCAGTCGTAGAGTACTTTACGATAAAATGCCTGCATATTAAAGTTTGTAATAAATGCTTCACCAGAAGTATATAAATCACCTCCATAACCAAATTTTTCACGACCAGGACAATCGGACTGAACGCTCATCAAATTGCTCAAAAAGGTTCTTCGGGAAATATCTTGAATTGAATTTATAAGTTGCGATGAAGAAGTAAAACTATTTTTCTGTTCTACATTGGTACTCAATGCTATACCCTGAATATCATCTTTTGAAGGTTTATATTTTATTCCCG
The DNA here is from genome assembly GCA_030653695.1 of Paludibacter sp. GTDB lineage: Bacteria > Bacteroidota > Bacteroidia > Bacteroidales > Paludibacteraceae > Paludibacter. The sequence goes on from JAURYY010000041.1 coordinate 6,201, forward strand.
AAATTTCCATATATCTGTACACGCGGAATGAAAAAACAGGACTGTACCAAACATCCGTATTTTCGCCAAAAATATAGCCCCCTATTTGTTCGGCTAAATCTGGAGCACCTGCACCACCCTTACCTTTTTCTTTAAGTTGACCAGCGACTGCTGTAAGTGTATTAATCTCCCCGTTTGGATAAATCCTTTCTCCAAATCGGAATCTAATTGTGTCACCTGGCTGTCCGTGCAATTTTATTTTGAATGTACCCGTGAAATTCACACCCATATCAACCAAATATTTCTCGCCTTTTTGCGCTGATATCTGTATTGGTTTTATTACATCAATCTGTTGAATATACGGGAAAAATGTTTTTTGAAGTTTGCCTGTAGGTCCTATTCTTTCTATGGATTGTTTCCAATGTGTATCATTGAAGCTTGTTTTGTTCCAATCTTGGATTTCTTTACGAGCATCATATACTTCACCGAAAAACACATTGTTTCTTACAAGTGGTCCGGAAGTGAATTTCCATGATTTATCCGTTGATATATCTTCCGTTTTTCCATAATCGTATTCCAATCGGATATTGGCTATAAACATGGGTTGACCGATAGTAAGGTGTTCGCGAAGATTAAGATAGCCCCACATTTTCATCGGTAGTGGGTTGTAAAACCCATTTCCGATGGTTACACCAATTGTATTTTCAGACGAATTTAGTTGGTTTGTTATATCGTATTCGGCATAATAAATGCGTTTGCTGTAATCAGTCCATGCGGGGTCACAGTAGTTTTGATCTAACTCAATACCATTGATAAACGCGCTGTAATAGCCTGCTGCTGTAATAAAGAGGGTCGCTTTCTTAACTTTATTAGTAGTAGAAAATGTTTTTCGGAATAAAGGTGCTGGAAAATCACCGTAAAGTAAAGAATCAGCATTATTTACCTGATATTGATCCGATATCCATTGGGCAGATGTAAAATCATCACCATTGCTTTTCGTTGTTTTTTGTGCTAAGGCGTTAGTAGCAAACGCTACCAATGCAATGATAAGAACACTTGTTTTTGATTTCATTTTTGATTCTCCTTCCAGCTAAATATGGCTAAATCGCCCGGTTCAATGTTTATTGTCTCTGAAATTATCGATTTGATTTTTCCGTTTTTGAATACTTGTTTTATCTTTTTAGATGCCTTTAAACTGAATTTCATTGGATTTTTAAAATCCCTATTTACCACCACCAAATAAATTTTTCCATCTTTTTTCAATGTAGAAACGACAGCCCCTAAACCCTCAGTTTTTAATGATTCTATGGGTACAGGAAGATTTGAAAGGCGTTTAGTTCCTTGTGGAATATCGTTACCGGTATGTACCACAGATACAAGTTTAGCTCCTAGAAATACGGACGACAGAGCAATAATCTCGTTGCTCATTTGTCTGACTCTGTCATACACAATCGTTTTCTTGCCATCGTGGCTAATAGGTCCATTATTATAATTCCAGGTAGTATTGGCAGGTGGGGTCCAATAAGTAAAATACTGTATGCCCTGAGCACCATAAGCCAAATTGCTGAAAACCTGAAGGCGAAGATGCTCCATTGTCGGTAGAGGGTAAAAACCGTGTGCCACCGACAGTGCAAATGCCCAAAATGGTTTTTGGGAATCTTTGGCGGACTGAGCTATGGTTTCAAGATTCTCGTACCAATCAGCACGCACCGAATCGCCTAAAATAGGATAATCATCAAATGTCAACAACTGAACCGGCACTTCTTTCACAAATAGATTCACATATTCCTCGTATGTTTTGGTGCCTCTACCCAAGTAAGCATGATTGGGAAATAGATTTATGTAGCAAAAATGTTTGTCATCTAAAGCTCGTATTCTTTTTACCCAATCGCCCAATTCAGGAAAATCAGTACGAGTTGGCTCATCCATGAGCATATAGCCAGCAACTGCAGGATGGTTCATAAACATTCGGACGGTTTCTTCGGTTTTGGTTTTAAGTTCCGGGCACGAAATCATCATTTTAATCCCCACTTTTTGAGCTGTATCTAACGCTTTTTGCATAGATTCTATATCTGCAAATGGTGTATAACTATGAGTAATTCCAGCATCTTTTAATTCCTGATAACGGTGTAATGTTGTTTCTTCAGCAGGAATACTGAACCAAGCAATGATTGGAATCTTATTATCAGAATTAGTTTTCTTCGATTTATTGGCAAAAGCAAGAGATGCCATTATAAAGATGAATATTAGCAACAATATGTTTTTCATTCTAAAATTACTTTAATGGTCCGTAATTAATCCCTTTGTTACTCCAGCGATTCAACATCTGTGGCAATGCAGCTACAAATCGTTGGAAATTTTTGTTTTTGGGTGTAGTCCAACCAGTTTCGGCATACGCAGCAATGCGTGGATAAACTTTATAATTCATGCTTTCCACTGTAGGAATCATTTCACCCCACATTTGACAACCTAATCCAATCACATTTTTTTCTTTGTTTTTTGGTATTCCTTTAGGAATGGGATTAAACGAATACGCCATAGATAACGAAATAGTTTTATAGTCATAATCTAAATATGTAAATTCGTTGTTTGAATTAACTATTTCATAACCATTGTTTATAGTCTTCAGAATGAGGGTAGAATCTCCTCTCCAGAATTGAACAATAGTGCCTTCGGCTAATTTATGATTATTGGCTTTAGTATCGATACTTTTTTGATAGTCGTGTACATTATCTCCCGTGATTTCATTCCAACCCATCATTCGTTTTCCTTTGTTCTTAAGCAAATTAGAAATGGTATTGGTGAAATACACCTGTAATTCGGCAGCCGATTGAAGTCCATTTTTATCCATATATTGTTTTACTTGTTCCGATTCATTCCATTGATTATAGCGAACTTCATCGCCACCGATATGAAATACAGGAGAGGGAAACAGTGGTATCAATTCATCAAAAACATCGTTAAAAAATGTCATTACCCGGGGATCCACCACATTGTAAACATCGAACATCACACCAAAATAACAGGGTACTTGAATCCTTTTTCCTGTTGCGCCAAGCCATGGATAGGCAGCAATAGCAGCACTAGCATGGCCAGGCATTTCAATTTCGGGTACTATCTGAATATGAAGTTTGGTAGCGTATGCAACTATTTCTTTGATGTCTTCTTGCGTATAAAAACCACTATGAGCTTTGCCATTACATACCTTACTACCAATAAAATTGATTTCGGTAGAATCGCGATAGGATCCAATTTCTGTTAGTTTGGGATATTTTTTTATTTCAATACGCCAACCTTGATCGTCAGTCAGATGCCATTGAAAGATATTCATTTTGAGTAGTGCCATTTCTTCTAAAAGATTTTTGACGGCTTGCTTTCCTTTAAAATGGCGAGATTCATCGAGCATAAACGAACGCCAACTGAAAGCAGGTGAGTCCATAATTGTGCCTTGTTGAATATATAATTTATTATCATATTTTTGAATAATTTGGCGTAAAGACTGGATTCCGTAGAAAATACCCGTGCTGGTAGCAGCGGAAATCACAGTTTTATTTTTATTCACTTCCAATGTATAGGCTTCATTATTGTCAGAATTTGCTCCCAACTTAAAAACGATATTGGCTTGGTCAGCTTTTTCAACAATCTGACTTTTCATTCCAAAGTCGCCCAACAGATTTTCTTGCAACATCTTTGCTTCTTCAAGGGCTTGCTTTGGTGCGAATATTTTTACTGACCCTGAAAAAATTATTGAACTTTCGGAATTTCTAATTGACTCTGGTTCGGGGATAACCTGATAGTGATTAGCTGGTTGTTGTGCAAAAGACAAGAGAAAACTCGATAAAAGTATCAAGTTCAAAAAATGGATTCTCATAATGTGTGTTCTAAATTATATGAAATTGGAGGTATGTTAGAAAAGTTGAAAAAATATTATTCATGGCTTTCCACTCTCCTCAAGGAGAGGAAAACTCAGAATATTTTCAATTTCTTAGTTCAGCATAAATTTGCGAACATAAGTATTGTTTTTAGTCATTGCTCTTACAATCAGCACTTCATTTTTGTGCGAATTATTGAGCTGTATCGTCCCTTGTTCGGAGGCAGAAACTTTGTTTAGAATTTTTGAACCATTAATTGTAAAAACTTCCAATTTCTGAATCGGTTCTATACAATCATAATTTATATCTCCACTTTCAGCAGATTGATGAATAATAAAATCTTTGGAATCTGCTTTCACTTCCACAACTGCTGACTGTATTTTTCCGGGAGTAGAAACTTTATATATATGTACTGCATAGTTGGAAAAAGCATCGGTAAAAACTCCGTTGTTAGACGTCAGTGTACGATTTTCTCCCACTACTTCAACTGTACTTGTTCCTGTAAACCCTCGCAAAGTAAAGGTAGCATTTGTATTTCCGCTTTGTTCGGCCACGGCGTAAATATAAGTATAACCATTGTTACGTTTCGTCATTTGTTTTACGGTTATACTCATATTGCTAGAAAAAACAGTTGTGGCATTATCAACCGTTTGCGAATTCAGAATGCTAGCATTTTCGGCTATCAATGCATTGTTTGTTTTTATAGCTGCAACCATTGTAGCATTATTTAAAACAGCTGTTTCGACCAAGGGTTCCATGGTATGGCAAAAGTACACTATGCTACGAACACCGTGAATAATGGCTATCCATGCTTCAGGTTTGATATGGGCAGGAGTAAGTTGACATCTTGTATCTGAAAAAATATTAGTGCATTCAAGAATTGCAACAATAGGTTTTTTATAATTGGAGTACATCCTCATCCTGTCAACACCAATTCCAATAATGTTTAATTTCCCCGCCACGGCATTGGCAAATATTGGTGATAAAGTTGGGTCATTAATATATGTGTTCATTGGATAAACATCGAATGAAAGGAAATCAGCACCTTTGAAATACTCGTAGTAATCTTCGGGGTGAGTAGATCTTGATCCACGTCCAGCACAATTATCGAGACTGACGCAAGGTCCAACATTTATCATTATTGGTCGAGTTGGATCTTTAGCCACCGTAGAATTATAATCGTTAATTACAACAGATGGTGTCATAGGTACAGACCCCATATCTAATTCATCATTGGGATTTATCCAAGTAGTTACAGTACTTCCATATAATGCATATGGACCAGCATAAGTCATCGCATCAGTAGTAGGTATAATTGTCATACCATTTGTTGTGAGAGGATATAAATTTAACCCACTATTTGCATACATAAAAAAATCTATACCCATATTGCGATAACTACCTGCATTTTTAGGGTCTTGATACCATATACCAATAGGAAATACACTTGGATCTGTGGTAGGTCCATTTGTCCATTTTGCAAAATATTCGCGACCACCTTCCCAAGCTTGAAAAACATCACCGGTTATATACTCATCTTGAGTTTGTGCGGATAAGAATGATACGGATAGCAATAATCCTCCCAATATCAGATTTTTTAAATAATTTTTTATTCCCATTTTTTTTGACGTGTTTTTTTCATTTGGCAGCAACTTATCGGCGTTTATTAACCCCTACAAGTTGCTGCATCTTATGGTTATTAGTCGTGAATACAACGAACTGAACAAGTTATCCAGTTCACATCTGAAGAATTAATAGGTGCATTAGGATATTTAGCAGAAATATCTAAAAATAATACATTGGGTAAACCACCACTCAAAGCAGGTGTACTTGACCAAATCCAAGTTCTTTTATTAGCCGAATTTGGGTCAATAGCCGCCCCCCAAAATGTTCCGGCAGGTTTGGCTGAGAATCCGGTTGCATTGGTACCTTCTGTATTTGGGGTGTTATCCACATTTAACCAATCTGAATTGATGTCTCTCAAATCGTACCAACAATTGCCTTGACCTACGGTAGTTACTAAAGCATTTAATTCCCAATAATTAGGAATATGCCAACCTATTGGAGCTACATTTTTATTTCCATTACTTGATGGATCAATAGCATGCCATCTGTAAAACATGCCAAAAACATCTTTTTTACTTGGGTCATTATTTGGATAATTAGCTGTTGGAGCAGTAGAATTGTCCAACGGAGCTGCAATGGTTATAGCTGTACCATCAATATATTTAGTCGTTTTCAGGTTTTCAGCCATCCAAAATTGTCCACCTATATTTACAACAGGATAGTGATTGCCATCAGCATCGGTGCAATTCACGAAAAAGAAATTAACAACTGAATCTTTAACAAGTACAGCTGGCACATAAGTAGCATAAATGCTCGAATATCCTTTAAATAAAAGTTGATCGCCTTCATCATAAAGCATTTGGGTAACTCCATTGGCTAAACCTTTTGCTTTACTCATTGTATTCAAACTTGCCTTTTCAGACCCAATGTATGAAAGTTGAGCATAGCTTGCTTGAGAATTTAAAATACTAAGCTTTGACCTATACTTAAATGAATTTCCTTTTACCTGAAGTACATACAGTCCTTGTGGTAAAGATAATTTATAGGTACAATCACCGGCTAAAATTGTATTTGACATTCCAACAATTTTGCGACCATCCAAGTTAAAAGCATTAATTTGAATATTACCAGATCGAGGAGCATTGAAATTGACTGTTGTAATTCCTTGCATATCAGTTATACAAATAAGTTGATTTGAATTGTCAGTATTTACCTGTTGAATAGCTGACAGAGCATCGGTTAACTTTAGAGTATTACCAGCAGGAACAATAACTGCTTTACCTTGTGTCGTGTTTTCTACAATTACACTTTCGAGCGTTGTAGTAGCACCAATTGCTTTGAAAGAGACGTTGTAATTAATTGTAGCATAGCCATTAATAGCCGTTAGACAAACAAGACCAAGAGCTACTGCTTTGAAATTTGAGTAAAGTGTTTTCGTTTTCATAATGTATTAATTTTTAGTGATTTTAGGGGATGATTCTGCCTGCAATTTTGATTAGCAGGCAGAATCAAACTTATTATTTTATTAATTTTTAATACAACGGACTGATGCTGAAATAGCTATATTGTCAGAAGCATCAACGGTAGCATTAGAGGCTCCTCCATCCATCATAAGTAAGAATGAATTACCATGTCCTCCTAGCCATTTTGAGGTTGACCAAAACCATGCATATTTACCACTTGGTGAATTTCCTGTGTCCCAAATAAAACCCGCAGATTTAGCAGAGAATCCTGTTGAATTGGTACCATCTGCAACATTCCAGGTGGCATCATTAGTCCGAAGATTTGTCCACATTTGTGCACCTGTACCTACCTGAGTAGCCAATGCAGATAACTCAGCATAAGTGGGTACATGCCAACCCGCTGGACTAACGTCTTTATTACCATTGCTTACAGCATCTACCGTTTGCCATTTATAAAGTAGTCCCAGCGCATCTTTTGTGCTGGCATCACCTCTTACATAATAGGCATTAGGTGCTCCCGAACCTGCTGTTGGTGATCCAAAAGGGATTACTGAACTATCGCTGTATTTAGTAGTTTTCAAATTTTCAGCCATCCATACTTGAGTACCGATAGTTACAGTTGCATAATGATTGCCGTCAGCATCAGTACAATCTACAAAATTGAAATTAACAGTAGCATCGCCCGTTGGGACACTAGGTACATATGTGGCATAATTACCTGAGTAACCTTTGAACACCAGTTGATCACCAGCAGTATAAAGCATCTGAATTACACCTTGTGTCGAACTCTTTACTTTTGAAATTTTCGCACTTGAGCTTTCAGTTCCTAAAAAGGAAATTTCAGCTTTATTATTATCAGAATGAGTCACGTTCAGCTTGGTTGAATATTCAAAAGCTGTACCTTGCACCCGAAGCACATACATTCCTTTGGGTAAAGTTAATGAGTAATTACATTGACCAACTAAAGATTGATTTGACATGCCTGCCATTTTCCGACCATCCATGCTGTAAGCGTTGATCTGTACCAATCCTGCTTGTTTAGAATTAAAACTTACGGTTGTAACTCCTTGTAAGTCAGTTTTGCAAGTCATTTCATCATTACTAAGCCCAATTTGTTGAATGGCAGTAATAACACTTGTCAAATTTAACACATCGCCTACTGGCAGGGTAACTGTGGTTTTTTGGGTAGTGTTTTCAATAATTACGCTACCAACAGTGAAACTAGACCCTGTAGCCGTAAAAGAAATGTTGTAATTAACTGCAAAGCCGTTGATTGCAATAACGCCAAACAAGCCAAGAGCTAATAGTTTCATGTTTGAGTAATTTTTTTTTGATTTCATAAGAATTTGATTTTAAAATTATTAATAGATTGAAAAAAATATTTTATATTTCGATGCAAATACACCTATCTGTATTTTTGCTAATTGCTTGTTATATAAGCGTTTACTTGATATTCAATTAATAATATGGGTTTTCAATTAAGTTTGAATTGGCTCCTATTCGGGCTTTTGTTATCGGGAAATAATAGTTTTGATGCGGAAATGTTGGAGGTGCTGTTGCACCATCTACATCATTGATTACCTTGATTTGGTATTTGTTGGTATTATAATCCAAAATATATTGTAATCCTGAAAACGATCGAGTTAGTTTAGTTTCAGCTTCTCTCCAGCGACGCAAATCCCAATATCGATGGTTTTCAAAAGCCAGTTCCACTTTTCGTTCGTGATGAATTTTATCACGATTAATGGAATTTAATAGGGCTACACCAGCTCTGGTACGGATTTGATTTACTGCATCTATAGCATCATTGAATTTACCTAGTTCATTAGCAGCTTCGGCAAAATTGAGCAATACCTCACCATATCTGAAAATCTGATAATCAGTTCTTGATTCGCAAAACCAATACATATTATTGGCAGTAGGATCGATGTATTTCATGATACCAAAGCCTGTAGTCACTACACTCCAGGTTTGTGACATAATACTTTGTGCACCAATGGCACTTACTCCTTTAAAATTACTTCCGAGTCTGTTCAAAATTTTTCCATTGGGTTGAATCAGTCCAATGTGAAAATCTACGAATCCTTTTCCAAGAACACCTCCATCTGCATTGCTCCAAGCAGTACCATTAGTCCAGATAGATGCATAAAACCGAGGATCTCGTCCTTTCCACAAATCATCCATCGTCCATAAACCTTGTTGAACAGCTGTCCTGTCTAATTTGCCTGATGTCCCATCAGCATATTCAAATTCTTCAACCATTTCTAAATAGGGTCCATTCATGTTTCCAACGCCCCATACCTGAGGTTCCGGACATTGCATCACATCCCACGACCATGTATTAAATCCTCCATCCATAAAACCTGCACCATCATGTTGTTTAGCCATAATAACTTCCGAGTTACGCTTTTTCAAAAAGAGATTTTTGAAATTTTGAACCTTATCAGCATCCTGATTATACAAAGCAAAATTTCCTCTTTTGATTATGGTATCGGCAGCATTGTATGCGATTTTATAATAGTCCGATGCTTGTTCGATAGGAATACCCAATAATCCCCCCAATTGAACTTGACCAAATTGTGCAATACTACCAGCATAAAGGGCTGCACGGCATTTCAAGGCTAAAGCAGCCCATTTGGTCGGACGTCCATATTCAGTAGTTGCAGCAAGTGGTACAGCAATGTCTGCGGTTTCAGAAATAACAAAATCATAGATTTCTTTTTCTGAGTTACGTTTTGGATATAATATTTCATTGGGCGAGTTTAACTGAGGAACAGTAGTAATCAACGGTACACCACCGTAACGTTTTACCATAGAGAAATAGATAAATGCTCTCAAAAAACGCGCTTCTGCAACCCGTAGCTTTGCAATATCACTGGAGATAGGTGAATTAGGAACTCGTGCAATAAAATCATTCAGATTTCTAAGCGTATAATAGGCATTTTCCCAATACTCCAGCATACCACCATCGGCTGCAATTCCATAAGCTTTGTATCCAGATAGATTAACCTGACCTGAAACATTGTGCTTGGTCTCATCGGATACATCCATTGTTAACCTAGTACCAATGGCTTGAGAACTATTTCCGAAAACATATTTCCACTGTGATCCTCTGCTATCCCGAACCATCGGACTACCAGTCCAACTTGTAAAAGCTGTAGTTGCATCATTTACTAAAACTGGGGTATAAAAGTACTGGTTGAGCAAAAAAGCATCAATCAGATTAGGATCTGACCAAACTACGGCATCGGTATATTTGTCGATTGGAATTTTGTTAAGCGTATCGTCTTGACAGGACATTTGAATGAAGGTTAGTGCCAATAAAATAATATTAAATATCTTTTTCATTTCTATGACTTTTTTATGATTTAAAATGCGATGTTCATACCTAAGCTAATGGTTCTCTGTTGTGGATAGTAATAAGCTGCATTACCATCCGGCACTTCAGGATCGATACCGTACTTGCTAAGTGTGCTAAGCGTAAATAGATTGGTTCCAGCCACATAGATTCTGAGTTTACTAATGCCAGACAGTTTTAGTAAATTATTAGGCAATTCATAACCTAAGCTAGCATTTTTAAGTCTAATATAGGCAGTGGCATGTAATCTGTAATCAGAGAAATACCCATTGGTAGGTGATCCCCCAGGACGAGGCACAATAGCGTTGATATTGTTGTTAACATCCGTCCATCGATTATCATAAAGAATTGATGTTTTAGCCCCTTCCAGATATATGTAGGCATCGTAACCAAAAGCTCCTTGGAACATGGTTTGAAGATCGAAGTTTTTATATTTCAAAGTAGAATTGATACCAAACATCCAATGTGGCATTGATCCTGAGCCAATTTCTTTTTGATCTTTCCAATCCAAAATGCTGTCGTTATTCAGATCCTTATATTTTACATCACCCGGGCGCAGTTTGCTGTTTCCACTTAGTTCTTTGTAAACATAAGGTAAAGTATTGATTTGCTCCTGACTGCTAAAAAGTTTATCAGAAACATATCCAAACTGACGATCTGTCCATTGTCCTGTAAGTTGATAAATTCGTGTCTGATCTGGATCGGTATAAACCGGCTCATCAAATTTTACCCATTTGGATCGAGACCAAGAGATATTACCACTTAAATCATAGCTAAATTCGCCCGATTTCCCTTTAGTCCCTAAAACAAATTCGAAACCACGGGTATCAATGCTATTCAAGTTTTCTTGTGGAAGAGTAGCACCAAAAGTTGAAGGAAGTGAACCGACTCTGGTTCCCGGAATACCTTCTCTCAGGCGATAGAAAACATCGCCATTACCGTAAAGTTTATGATTGAATAATAAAAAATCTAAACCAAAATTGTAAATGTTCATTTTTTCCCAAGTTAGAATTGGGTTTGCTAATCCTGTAGTGTAAAGTGTAGGGAGCGTTACATCTCCTAATTTATAAGATCCATCAAAACTATATCCTGATAAATACTGGTAATTACCTACTGCATCATTTCCTGATTGTCCGTAGCTAGCTCGGAGTTTAATATTATCCACTATATCAATCGATTTAATAAAATTCTCTTGTGAAATTACCCAACCCAACGATACACTGGGGAAATATCCCCAACGGCTGTTGGCCGGAAACTTTGATGATGCATCAGCCCTAAATATTGTCTCTATTAGGTATTTATCCATAAAACTGTAATTGATACGTCCTACCCAACTAACACGACCCATTTCACTGGCTGCACCATCGTTTGACGCAGTAGTGGAATTTCCAGCAAATAATTGATCCAGTGCAGTACTCAAAAAACCACTTCTGGAAGCGTAAAACCATGAATCTTTGTAATTGATATTTTCATATAAAGCCAATGCCGACAAATGATGGACTTTATTAAAAACATTATCGTACATCAATGAATATTGCTGGGTAAGGCTGTAGCCATCACTTGAAACCTCGGTTAATGAGGTGGGATTTTGCGAAGATCTAACCCAACGATACTGATTTAAATCCACATCATACAAATAAAAATCGGCCTGTTTTGTAAAAGCGTGTGTTGAACCAATATTATCAATGTAATTGATGTTTGCTTTGGCTTTTAATCCTTTGATATTTTTAAAATCGTAGGTTAATGAAGCACCGGTTCTAATTTGTTTACTGATATTATCATTAGAACCACTGTATTTTGTGCTTGTAGCGTATAAAGCACTTCCGTAAGATATTCCTCCATAAGATAATTTGGTAGGGTCTGATAAATACACAGGATATTTGGGGTCTGATTCATAAAAAGCATCCCAAAAATTATTGGTTGCATAGCCTATTACAGGGAACATACGTTCTTCATAAGCCATTGCCAAATCTAACGAAAGTGTCAATCTATCTGTAATTTTAGCATCTGTATTGGATTGAACATTATAGCGGTTGTAGTTACCACCATCGTTTTTAATCATGGTTTCCTGATTGGTATATCCAAAAAAACCATAGTACTTAATCTTATCATTTCCCCCACGTATGGACACATTATGATTTTGCTGAGGTGCCCAAGTACGAATGGCAGCTCCAAACCAATCGGAATTCAAATATTGTGGGTCATTACCATCAAAATACTTTTGAACTTCTTCTGGAGTATAAGGCACTTGTGAAGAAGGAAGTCCGGCGTTGAGATAAGCTTCGCGAGCCCATTCGGCACGTTGACCTGAACTTTGCGAACGAGCCATTTGTGTTGCTCCCTGTAAAGTATAGGAAGTATTAAGTGAAACAATTGGTTTTGAATTTAGCCCTCTTTTGGTAGTTATAAGCACTACTCCATTTCCCGCACGTGCTCCATAAATTGAGGCAGAACCATCTTTCAGGATAGAAACAGACTCAATCTGAGAAGCATCTATATTATTGAAGTTTGTCTCCACACCGTCCACAATTAAAAGCGGTGCTCCAAATCCGCGTATGCTTAATAAGGGAGTATCCGAACCGGGCAAACCAGTAGATTGCTTGGCTACCAATCCGGGCAATTGACCTGCCAACACATTGGAAACATTGGAAACAGGAGCAATGGTTAATTTGTCTGATTTAATATTGGACACAGAGCCTGTAAGGTTTCCCTTTTTCTGAGTACCATAACCAACAACGATTATTTCATCAAGTGCTTTGGAATCTTCTTCGAGAATAATTTTATAATTATTGGTTTTACCTATTTTTAAAAATGTTTGCTTATATCCAATATATGATATTGTAATTTCTGATTGGTCTTGTACATCAAGAGAGAACGTACCATCAATATTTGTAATTGTTCCGGTATTCGACCCTTTTAGAATAACTGATGCTCCTATAATGGGTTCGCCTTTAGAATCGGTTACCAAGCCGGTAATCTTTTTTTCAACTTTCGTCTGTTTGTTTGCAGTTTTCAATATGGCAATGGTATTTCCTGTACGTTGATAGGAATAACCTTTTTTCGATAATACTTTTTGTAGTATTGATTCGATGTTTTCATTGGTAGATATTACGGTTACATCTTTTTTAGTGTCAATATCCTGATTCAAATATGAAAAGTGAATATCAGTACTTTTTTCGATTGCTTTAAATAAGTCTAACAATGTAACATTCTCCAAATGTAGCGACACTCTATTTTGAGCGACACTATAAACCGGTAATAGAATGAAAAAAGCACATAGCATGATGATCGATTTCCAGTTGCTTCTTTTCAATCGTTTTGTGTTTCTTTTGGTCATAATAAAAAAATAAGATTAAGTTGTTTTATAAGATTCAATGTTTTACAAGAAATTTACACTCAAATCACCTTGAACCAAAACTATTTGAAATTCAATAGAATTGTGTCCCCATTCTTCGTATAGTTAAATTTATAATGTACAGCCAAATTTATAAGAATATCATTTACATCGGCTTCGTGATAGGAGGCAGTTAGTATTTGATTAGGAATTTGACCTGCAATATTAAATGTTACACCATAATATCTTTCGAGTTTAGGCAGAATCGAAAGTAATTTTTCTGACTTGAAGTACAAATCTCCTCTTGTCCATGCAGTTTCCACTTTCAAATCAGTTGTAGACTTGTCAAATGATTGATTTGCATAATTGAATATCACTTTTTCGTTTGGAGCTAATTTTACACTTAATTTAGGTTTATTTTCCGAATATGCTTGAATCGACCCTTCTACTAAACTTGCTTCGAAATAATCTTCGTTCGGATAGGCGTGTATATTAAATTTTGTACCTAACACTTTGATATTTATCTCTTTTGATTTGACAATAAATGGTAAATCTTTATTATGGGTAACATCAAAATAGGCTTCGCCAGATAAACTTACTTCTCTATTTTCTTTACCAAAAGTGGCAGGATAAGTAAAAGTTGTATTTGCACTAACTATTACCCTAGTACCATCTGGCAATACCAATCTTGAACGTTCTCCATTAGAAGTTTCAATGCTATATTGGCTTTTTGCTAAATCATCGATGGTCGATTTTTTAGTGAAATAATAGACACCAAAACTAAGCATAAGTGGTAAAAGAATAACTGCGGCTATACGCTGAGCATAGTACAAAAACGGAATGGATTCTACATTTTGTGCCTGAGCCTGTTCCTCCGCTTTGTTTTGAGGTTGAATAATACGTTTCAAATTAGCTTTCACTATTTCGAATGATGTCAGATTTCGTTTATCCGTAGCTTCATGAGCTTCCCAAACTTCATATAGGCATTGCTCAACTAATTGCGCTTCTAACGAAAACACCAATTCTTTCAATCGTACGAATTCTTGATGCTGAATTACTCCGTACAATTGTTTTTTTAATAATGCTGATAACTCTTGATGTTCCATAATTTGTTGTTTAATAGTAATACAATTTGTAATCGAAAATCTCATCACTCATTTTATATGTTATACAACATAAAAACACAATAACCGTAAAAATTGGTGGTTTTTACGGTTATAAACTAATAAATGTATAACTTTTATAATGGAGAATTTAATTTCGTATAATGCTTAAATATAACCCTATAGCAGCATAAAAACAATAAAAAACATAAATGACAATTCTTTCATTTCTTTTCTAAGCAAAGCAAGAGATTGAGAAAGATAATTGTAAACTGAATCCTCGGTAATATTTAATTTTTGTGCAACTTCCGTAGCCGAAAGCCCTTCTTCTTTGCACATTTCAAATACCTGAGTCTGGCGGGGTGATAGTTTTTGTTTGGCTTTTACTAAAGCAATCCTGAAAAGTTCGAGATCAAATTCAATATCAGCTTGTACAGCCAAGTCGTTGTTTTCGCAATGAACTAAATAGTCTTCGAAAACAGGATCGGAGAAATTCTTTTTAATTTCATTCAGGAGTTGATTCTTCGCAATTTTGAAAAGCCACGCTTTATATGATAGCTCTGTATTAATTTTAGAACGATGAAGCCAAACTTTAATAAATGTATCTTGAACTATTTCTTTGGATTGTGTGTGAGAACGAACCATCCCAAAAATATATCCGTACAGAAGATCGAAATATTCGCTATACAAAGCTTCGAAGGCTTTATAAGAACCCATTTTCAAGTCAAACACCCATTTTTCCTTTTCTGAGAGAGTCATTTGTAGCTGTTATTAAATTGTCCTTATTATTAGCTTATGGTTGCTGAATCAATATGCAAATGTAGTATTTTTTGCATTAAGTTGATAGTTTCTCGAAATATAGTGCAGGGTGCAAGTATTTCTATATAGAAACTTGCACCTTGCACTATGGCTTTGTGAAATAATATATTACATGTTTTTGTTTTTTATATAGCTGAATATCAGATTATAAATATTACAATTGTTCAACTTATTTATTCACAAATCCTATGTATAAATATTTAGTAATATGATACTTGCGTATATCAAAATATTTATGTATTTTTGAACCTGAAAGTTAAGCAGACAAGCATAAGTCATTGACTAACATTTCGGAGGAATTAAAGCGCTGATAATCAGAACTTATACATTTTAGTTAAAATATTTTAAATAACTGATATACAATGATTTAATATAATAAAAAAGTTGCATATTTCGACATAAATAACTACCTTTGAGTTCGT
>JAURYY010000231.1 GCA_030653695.1 Paludibacter sp.
TAAAATTGGATATACGATATGATAGACGAAGCAAAAATTGTGTTAGAAAACACCATTGATATTGAGAATGTAGAAACACCTTTTGGCGCACGATATGGAGGTGATGTTTTTTATATCACAGAGGAGGACATTGAAAACCTAAAAAACGGAAAACTCATTGCATTAGATGTGATGAATGAATACATCACGTATTTAAAATTTAAGAAAAATGAGTGAATGGAAAAAATATAAGTTGGGGGAGGTTGCGGAAATAACCAGCAGTAAAAGAATTTTTTTGGCTGATTATGTTTCTAATGGTATTCCTTTTTATCGTTCAAAAGAAGTAATAGAAAGGTTTAAGAAAAGTACTATATCCACTGAATTATTTATTGAAAAATCTAAATTCGAAGAAATTAAAAACAAATTTGGAGCACCAAAAGAAAATGACATTTTACTTACTTCAGTTGGAACTATTGGTATTCCGTTTAAAGTGCGAAAAGATGATGAGTTTTATTTTAAAGATGGAAATTTAACTTGGTTTAGAAATTATAGTGGGCAATTAAACCCTGACTACCTTTTTTATTGGATACAATCAAGTATTGGAAAGGAAGCAATTGGGAAGACCAAAATTGGTTCTACACAACAAGCATTAACTATTGCTTCATTAAAGCAGATTGAAATCACCGTCCCCGACCTCACCACCCAAACCCAAATAGCCCAAATCCTCACTTCCCTTGACGATAAAATAGAACTCAACCTCCAAATGAACCAAACCCTCGAAGCAATGGCGCAAGCGTTGTTTAAAGAGTGGTTTGTGAAATTTAACTTTCCAAAATGTCTGAACCTTGATTCACTTGATTTGCCTGATGAACAGGATTTTGATAAGGAAAAGGAAAAAAATCAAGGCAATCAAGAAAATCCCAAAAATCACGGTTCAGACAATGGCTTACCGAAAGGGTGGAAAGTGGGGAAATTGGGAGAGATAGTTGATGTCAAAGGTGGAACTACACCAAGTACAACAATAGAGGAATATTGGAATGGTGAATTTTATTGGACAACACCAAAAGATTTATCAAATATTCAAGCACCTGTTTTAATTGATACAGAAAGAAAAATTACTGCATTAGGTGTAAAACAAATCAGTTCAGGTGTTATGCCAAAAGGAACATTGCTTTTATCTTCAAGAGCACCTATCGGGTACATTGCAATTTCACAAGTTCCAATTTCAATAAATCAGGGATACATAGCTATTCAAGGGAAATTAGTATCAAACTTATTTATGCTTTTTTGGCTCAAACAAAATATGGATGCTGTTAAAAGCAAAGCAAATGGTTCTACATTTCAAGAGATTAGTAAGTCTAATTTTAGAGAAATTGAAACTACAATTCCTTCAAAAGAAGTTTTAGAGCAGTTTGATGAAATGGCAAATCCAATTTTTGAAAAAATAGTTGAAAATGTTTTTCAAATCCAAACCTTAACCCAAACCCGTGATACTTTATTACCCAAGTTGATAAGTGGAAAAATAAGTCTGAACTATGATTTTTGTGATTAATTGATTTACTATGATTAAAGAAGAGTTTAAATATTCTGAGTTAACAGGCAAAATAATTGGCTGGGCAATGAAAGTACATTCGGCACTGGGCAATGGCTTTCAAGAAGTTATTTATCAACGAGCCATGGAAATTGAGATGGCAGATAACGGAATTATTTTTAGCAGAGAATTTGAAATGCCTGTGTATTATAAAAATCAGCAGATTGGCACACGAAGGGTTGATTTTTTAGTGGAAGGAGTTGTATCCGTTGAGTTGAAAGCTACTATTCAGTTAGAAGATGTACATTTGGCTCAAGCCATTAACTATTTAGAAGCTTATGATTTAGAGATTGGTTTATTAATCAATTTTGGTGCAAAAAGTTTGCAGCATAAACGCATTTCAAATAAAAAATTCAAACAAAAAAATCAGGGAAATCCGCAAATCAAATAAATCACAGTTCAGACAATTAATTATGAAGCAATCCAATATCATTCTGTATAGCACTCCAAAAGGGCATGTAAATATCGAAGTGGTATTTCATAACGAAACATTTTGGCTCACTCAAAAACGAGTAGCAGAATTGTTCGGGGTGGAAGTTCCGGCTATCAGCAAACATTTGAATAATATTTACGAAACCGGTGAGCTGCAAAAAGAAGCAACTGTTTCCATTTTGGAAACAGTTCAAAAGGAAGGCGACAGAAGCATTAAAAGAAATTTGGAATTTAAACGATTAGAAGGAAAAAAATGAGCAAAAATAGTCAAATAATCGTAAAAGGAATAAAGGTTACGAATTCGTTACCTTTAAAAAATGAAAAGTAAATTTTGGTGGTGTTTTAAAAAGTATGATAACATAATATTCTTTGTGATAATACGTTAGTGTTCTTTTAAAGCCATAAGAAGATAGAGATTACACTAATATGCTTTTTACACTGCATTGGAAGTAAACAACAGTGCAGTTGCCATTTTGGGTGACGAGACACTTAAACACATTGCACAAGAACTTTTACAAAGTGTCAGAAATAGTGCAACAATTGACTGGACAATTAAAGAAAGTGTACAATCAGCATTAAGACGGAATATTCGCAGAATTTTACGTTTGCATGGTTACCCACCTGACTTGCAAGAAAAAGCCGTTGAAACAGTTATTACACAAGCAAAAATGTTAGCAGAAGACTTGGTGAAAAACGACAAGACGACAGAACAATAATCCACGCACTTGTTGACTAATCGGCTGAATAATTGGGAAGAGACGCTAAACCAAGGCACCTGAAGAAAAGCCCGCTTACAGAAAAAAATTACAAAACGCAAAACAAAACGCAGTATATTAACTCTCTATAAAATTCAAAGTGTAAGTCTGATTTAATGATTATATAAAGAAGTTAAATACACAATATATATTGAATGCATCCAACTATTCAACATACAATAGAACAAATAATTGCTGAAACCGGAACAGCAAGTAACCAACTGATTCCCATACTTCAGGCAATTCAAGCTGAGTTTAATTACTTGCCGGTGGAAGCATTGGTGAAAGTATGTGAGTTGACCGAAATCACACAGTCTCAAATTACCGGTGTTTCTACATTTTATTCACAGTTCAGACATTCGCCTGCCGGCAAACACACCATAAAAGTTTGTGTAGGAACAGCTTGTCATGTGAAAGGAGCCATGCAGGTTTTCGATGCTTTCAAACGTCAACTAAAGCTCGAAGGAGAAAACGATACGGATACCGAAGGACTTTACACCCTTGAACAAGTGGCCTGTTTGGGTTGCTGTACACTGGCACCGGTTGTTCAACTTGATCAGGTAACTTACGGACATGTAAGTCAAAGTGAAATAGAACAAGTAATTGAAGATTTTACGGGTAAAAGAAACACGGATGAAACTGTTAAAAATGAATTTATCCGAACCGATCTGAAAAAAGGAGAAATCCGTTTGGGTCTCGGTTCATGTTGTGTAGCAAGCGGAAGTGCCGAAATAGAAGTACAAGTAAACCATACAATTTCAAAAAACAGCATTGCAACCACTGTAAAACAGGTTGGCTGCGTGGGCATGTGTCATCAAGTGCCATTGCTCGAAATAATAGAGGAAAACAAAGAACCTGTTTTATACGCTAAAGTAAAGCCCGAAGATGTCAAAGAAATAATTTTAAAGCATTTTAAACCAACAGGTTTAGGTCAAAAAATAAAAAGCCGGTTTCTATCAACTGTAGAGAATATTTACAACAATCCCGAATCTTCGTCGGTAACAAACCGATTTTTGGATGTTCGCGAAAAACAGGTCGAAAATTTTTTGAATAAACAAAAACACATTGCCACCGAACTCAAAGGAGTATTAAATCCTGTTGACATTCAAGAATATAAATCGAATGGTGGTTTTCAGGCTTTGCTCAAGTGTTTGCGAAATATGTCGCCACAAGAAGTAGTTGAACAAATCAAAATCAGTGGATTGCGCGGGCGTGGTGGAGCTGGTTTCCCAACCTGGATAAAATGGGATATGGTTCGAAACGAGCAAACAGCCGAAAAATACGTGATTTGCAACGGCGATGAAGGCGATCCCGGCGCATTTATGGATCGCATGTTACTCGAATCGTTTCCATTCCGTATCATCGAAGGTCTGATCATTGCCGCATACTCAACCGGTGCTAATAAAGCATTTTTATATATTCGTGCCGAATATCCTTTGGCAGTCAAACGCATTCAGGATGCGATCGAAGCCTGTAAAAACCATCATTTATTGGGCGATAACTTGTTAAGCAGCCATTTTTCGTTACAAATGGAAGTGTTTCAGGGCGCGGGAGCATTTGTTTGTGGCGAGGAAACCGCTTTAATTGCATCGATGGAAGGAGAGCGCGGTATGCCGAGAATTCGTCCGCCCTACCCCGCCAAAGAAGGACTGAATAAATTTCCAACTTTGGTGAATAATGCTGAAACTTTGGCCAATATAGCCTGGATTATCAGCAATGGAGCTGATCAATTTAAAGCCATTGGCACTACTGACAGTTGCGGAACAAAAGTTTTTGCATTAGCCGGAAAAGTAGCACGCGGAGGATTGATTGAAGTGCCTATGGGTATTACTATCAACGAAATAGTGAATGATATTGGCGGCGGAATTCAGAACAACAAGAAATTTAAGGCGGTGCAGATTGGCGGTCCTTCGGGAGGTTGTATTCCGGCTTCGCTGGGCGAAACACCCGTTGATTTCAAACATTTAATGGAAATTGGCGCCATGATGGGTTCGGGCGGATTGGTGGTGTTGGACGAATCGGATTGTGCGGTGGATATTGCCCGTTATTTTCTGAGTTTTACGCAAAATCAATCGTGCGGAAAATGTGTTTTTTGTCGAACCGGAACCAAACACATGCTCACTATATTGGAACGAATTTGCAATGGCGATGGTAAAATGGAAGATTTGGAAATGCTTGAAAATCTTGCTAAAAAAGTAATTAAAGGAAGTTTATGCGGACTTGGAAAAACAGCCCCCAATCCCGTTTTAACCTCGATGAAATATTTCCGCGAGGAATATATTGCTCACATCAATGGTTCTTGTCCGTCCAAAAAATGCCAGGCTCTCATTCGTTATCATATCGATGAATCATGTATCGGATGCACCAAATGTGCTCAGAATTGTCCGACTGATGCCATCGAAAATTTGCCGCATCAGTTGCATAGTATCAAACAGGAAAAATGCATCAAATGTGATGTTTGCCGCATGGTTTGCCCCATCGATTCGGTAAAGATTACCCCTAACTCCTAAAGGGATATTAAAAAACAAGAAACGCGAAACTTGAAATATATTAAATGTCTGAATTAAAAATAAATAACATATCTTACTCAGCCTATCCGGATGAAACCATCCTGACAGTAGCGCAACGTGCCGGAATTCATATTCCAACTATGTGCTGGATAAAGGATTTTAAACCTTCGACTTCGTGCATGGTTTGTGTGGTGCAGGACGTGCGTAACGGCAAAATTCTGACTTCCTGTTCGGCATTGGTTGAAGAAGGAATGGACATTGAAACAGATAACGAGGAAGTCCTCGATATGCGGAAAACTGCATTGGAGTTGTTGCTGAGCGAGCATTACGGCGATTGCGAAGCACCTTGTCAGCGTGTTTGTCCAGCCGAAATGGATATTCCGCTGATGAATAGGTTGATAGCTGAAGACAAAATGGACGAAGCATTGAAAAATGTAAATGAAACCATTGCTTTGCCTACTATTTTGGGCTATATTTGCCCGGCACCATGCGAAAAAGCTTGTCGCCGCAAGGATATTGACGAAGCTGTTTCCATTTGTTTATTGAAACGCTTTGTGGGCGAAAATGAAAAACCCCAATTAGAAATAAAACCTAAAAACGGAATCAAAGTAGCAGTTATTGGAGCAGGTCCGGCCGGTTTGTCAGCTGCATTTTATTTAGCTAAAAATGGTTTTAACTGTCATGTTTATGACAACAATGAACTGCCCGGCGGTAAAATGCGCACGGATATTTTGGAAGAAAAACTTCCGCGTAAAGTACTCAATTTAGAAATTGAAACCATAAAATCGTTGGGCGTTGAGTTTTTTCAAAAACAAATGATAAATGTCGAGATTATTAAAAATGAATTTGCCGAAAAATATCAATTTGTTTTACTTACAATAGGTGCTGAAACAACGATTGATACATCAATATTCTGCAAAACTTCCTTTTCAACCATCAAAGAATTAGACATTTACACGCTCAATAGTGTTTATATTTTTGCTCCTATACAAATTCCAAACAAAAGCAAAATGGCTGTCAGGGCTTCGGCTTTGGGGCGAAAACTGTGTGAGTGGACAATGGAATTCATCGACAAACAAGCGGTTTCGACAACAACCCGAAAGTTTAATTCGGTTTACAAAAGAATTGCAAAAGAAGAACAAGTTGAATTTTTAAAAGAATCCCTAAATCATTCGGGACAATTGAAAACTACTGATTACCTGATAGGATTTACAAAAAAACAGGCTATAAACGAAGCCCAACGCTGCCTGCATTGCGATTGCCGTAAAAAAAATGATTGCGATTTACGCAATTTATCGACCGAATACAAAGCAAGTCAGCGTGTTTATACCTTGGATAAACATAAACGAATGGTTAAAAATTTGGAGCACGAACAAATTATTTTTGAGAGCCTGAAATGCATAAAATGTGGAATTTGTATTCAAACAGCACAACTCTCGGGCGATAAAACCGGTTTTGCATTTTCGGGTAGAGGTTTCGATGTTCAAATAGCCATTCCGGTCGAAAAAAACATAACTGAACTGAGCAATAAAACAACAATTGATTGTGCTAATAACTGCCCGACAGGCGCTATTGCAATAAAAAAATAAAATTAAACACACATCGCTAAATATCAATATATTAAACTTTATATTTGCAACAAAGAATATTTAACAACTAATTAAAAATGGAAAAATACACAAAAATACTAAGCTCACTTACTTCGGATCAAAAAATTGATTTTCTCGAAAAAGTGTTGCTAAGCTCAAAAGACTTACAATCGCAATTTGTGAAATACTTTACGAATGATTTGAAAGAAAAAATAAGTTTAGCTTTTAATTTTAACGATAAGGTAAAAGAAATGGCTTCGGAGTATCAAGAAACCTTAGAGGCGATGGACCTCGAACCCGACTATGACCGCTATCACCATAGACACGACAGGTATTACGAGGAATGGGAAATGGGACAAGAAGCTGTAGAAGAAGTAGTTGATGAATTATTTGATATAATAAAAGCAGATTTGATTATTCAAATTTCACAAGGTAATATTGAATTAGTTATGGCTCAACTAACCGGCTTGTTAATTGCTTGTTACGAATCCGAAATTGAGGATGAATACGATAATTTGGGCGATCCGCAGGATTATTTTGTTAATTGTCTTCAAGAAATTGAAAAAGATTTAGAGGTAGAAATAAACCGAACTATACTGAATAGTAAAGCTATTTCTGAAACAATAATTAATACTATGCTATGCTTCAAATCAGGTGAAGCGAATCAATTCTCAACAAAAATTCATGATTTGATTATGACTTGCCTTTTGAACAATAACACCGAAAGTTGTGCTGATGTGTATGCCGTCTGCAAACAAAATATCGAATATACTCAACTTTTCCCCAATACATACCTACAGGCAACTCACTTCGCAAATGCTGAAACATGGGTATCAGAAGCCGAAAAACTTTGTAGCTTAGATATAAAAGTAGCATCTGACTTGCTTGTTTATCAACAGGATGAAGATAAAATAGGGTTTCATAAAAATGCTAAAACACTGTTTCTTATATTTAACAATCAATTAGTCAACATTATAGCAAACGGTATGAATGACGAATATGACATTGAATTCAGCAAAAAAGTATTGAGTTATAAAATAAATGCTCAAAAAAAAATCGATGACTATAAAAGGTTAGCCTGTTTATTATCAACAAACGAAAAACTCGATTTTATCAATTCAATTAAGAATAATTTTTCGCATAAATTTTATATTGAAATACTTGAGACAGAAAATATGCACTCTGAAATTTTAGACTATTCAAAAATTTACAATGGTAACCTTTCAAATTTAGCAAGCATAATGCATTCTATTATAAACAAATACCCATCAGAGTGCTTTCTAATTGTTAAACCTAAAATTCTTTCACTGCTCGAAAACAACATGGGTAGAAATTACTACCACGAAGTAGCGGTATTGATAAGATTTCTTTTATCATCAACTTCAAATACCATTGCAGTGAATGATTTAATTGAGGAATTATGTAGAATTTACTCACGACGACCGGCTTTGCGCGATGAACTCAGACAGCAGGGATTACTAAAAAAATAGTAATAGCATTATAATACAGGAATCAATAGGGCTTAAATTTTTAATTAAATGTCACATCTATTTTCTATTATATTTTCCATAACCATTTTTGGGCAACTCTTTGCTCAAACCCCCACAAGTTGGCCAAATTACCGAGGAAGCAATGTACTGAATGGCGTTTCGCACAGCACTTTCAACACGCCCATAAAGCTGCTTTGGTCGTTCAAAACAGGCGATGAAATTAAATCTTCACCCATTATAAACGAAAATCTGATTTTTGTTGGTTCAATGGACGGAAACCTTTATGCCTTGGACAAAACAGGAAAAGTAAAATGGAAATTCAAAGCCGAATCGTCCATCGAATCGTCGCCCATTGTAATACGAAAAACTGTAATTACATGCAGTTCAAGTGGTTTGGTATATGCATTAGACGAAATAACCGGCAAATTGAAGTGGAAATTTAGAACCGATGGGCAAATTATGGGTTCTGCAAATTGGCTGTCCGATGGAAACGGGATTCAGATTTTGATACCAAGTTACGATTTTTGTTTGTATAGCATCAGGCTCGAAACCGGAAAACTAAACTGGAAATGTCAGACTGAAAACTACCTGAATGGTGCTGCAGCAACCGATAACAAAAAAATTGTGATTGGAGGTTGCGACTCGTATCTGCATATTATTGATGCAAAAACAGGAAAACAAATTGGCAAAGTCGAAATTGGGACTTATGTGGCTGAATCATCGGCAATAGCTGAAAACCTGGCTTTTGTGGGCGATTACGATGGTGGATTTACTTGTGTTGACTTGGTAAAAAACAAAAAGAAATGGAAATTCACCAACCCCAAAGCAACTCCGTTTTTAAGTTCTCCGGCGGTTAATGCCGATCGTGTTTTTATCGGTTCGCACGATAAAAAAGTCTATTGTTTCGACAAGCAAACCGGAAAAATCCTTTGGACATATCAGGCTTACGGAAAAATTGAAAGTTCACCCGTTATTTTAAAAAATAAATTAGTTATTTGCTCGAACGATGGCATAATTCACTTTATATCAACTGAAAACGGAAAAAAATTATATACTTACGAGTTGGGTATTGCCATGAAAAGCACACCCGCAATTACCAATAATTTGATGGTAGTAACGGCAAAAGATGGAAAGGTGTATGCTTTTAAAGGAAAAGATTAATTTTATATTTATCTTTACACCAAAAGCCCGTTGAATTGAACAGTTTTTGATTTTTTTCAACCAACCTCTGTTGTAATTTTTTTCTTTTCAAGCAAATTAATTTTTGAAATCAATATCAAACAAAAAATAAATAAAAAAACATTCATAACTTCTAAAATGATAAAAACAACACAACGCATTATTTTACTATTTATTCTTAGTATTTTTCTTGTTAGCTGGGGAAACGGAGGTCATTACATTATCAACAACAAAAGCCCCGAATCCTTTCCGGTATCGATGAACGCTTTTCGGGTGTGGACCGACTCGCTGAGTATGAATGCATCGGCAGCCGATATACGCAAAAGTTCCGATCCCGACGAAGGGATTCGACATTATATTGATTTGGATAATTACGATGTTTTTCTGTCGAAAGGTCGTATACCCCAAACCTACGATTCGGTAGTAAACACCTATGGATTAAGTTTTGTGAAAGCCAATGGAACGCTTCCGTGGGCTACGCTGAACACCTATGACTCTCTGAAATTAGCTTTCATACAACGAAGGTGGAACAAAGCCATGCTTTTCGCTTCCGACCTTGGACATTATGTAGCCGATGGACACATGCCCTTGCATCTGACAGCCAATTACGACGGTCAACTCACCAATCAAAAAGGTATTCATTCGCGGTACGAAAGCACCATGGTCTCCACCTTTATTGCCGATCTCAGAAATTATGGAAGCAGAACGGTAAATTTTGTTCCAAACGTGAACAAATATATTTTCGACTACATGTATTTAAATTATAAATCGCTTGCCGATATTTTGGCTGCCGATATATATGCAAAAAACCTGACCGAAAGTACAAGTTCGAGTCAATATTACGCAGCTTTGTGGAGCAAAACACAAGTGATAACCACTACACTTTTCCAAAAAAGTTCCCAAGCATTAGCTGAGTTGATTTATACGGCATGGGTCGAATCGGGCAGTCCGGCTTATAAATCGCAAACCGGATTTTTTTCATCACCTTCGATTGGCAACGGTAGTTCATTTTTTCCTAACCCCACAAAAGGTGCTGTAAAAATGAAAGATGATAATATTTACAAAACAGAAATTTTAGATTTGACAGGAAAGATAGTGGGAACGTTTTTCGAACATCATTTTGATGTAAGCCATTTACCCAATGGAATGTATCTGCTCAATATTTATGAAAGAAAAGGTGGAAACAAAATGGAGAAAGTTTTGTTGTTGAAATAGCAAGGGGGCATGCCCCCTTGTCTTAAGGGAATTAAAGAATTGATTATGAAAATTGCATATTTATTACCGGGCTCAGGCGGTTCGTTTTATTGTGGCAATTGTTTGCGCGACAAAGTTTTTACAAAATCGCTCAAACAATCGGGGCATGACATCCTCATGATTCCCATGTATTTGCCGTTGAGTATTGACCAATGCGATGCCGACAGCCCCATATTTTATGGTGCAGTCAATATTTATTTGGAACAACTTAGTCCGATATTCAAAAAAATGCCTCACTGGTTGAAAAAGTTTTTGGACTCCGATAAAGTGTTGCGCTTTGCCGCCAAACAATCGGGTTCGACCAAAGCCGAAGGCAACGAAAGTATGACCATTTCGATGCTTCAAGGAACACACGGTAAACAATCGGAAAATTTAGACGAACTGATTTATTGGCTGAAAGAACACGAAAAACCTGATGTAGTGCATTTATCCAACGCATTACTTTCGGGATTGGCCCAGAAACTGAAACAAGAACTTAATTGTACTGTGGTTTGTACATTGCAGGACGAAGATGAATGGATTGATGAGATGAGAGAACCTTTCGCATCACAAACCTGGAAATTAATTGAATCGAATGCCGCTTATATTGATTCTTTTATTGCAGTAAGTGAATATTATGCAGCATTGATTAAATCAAAAATTCAAATTCCGGCTGAAAAATTACATGTAGTATATAACAGTATTGGAATTGATACAATAAGAGAAAGCAAACACGATAAAAACCATCACACCATTGGTTATATGTCGAAAATCAACAGTCTTTTCGGAGCCGACTTGCTCTTCGATGCTTTTGTTGAATTGAAAAAAGAAAAACAATTTTCGACATTAAAATTAAAATATACCGGCGGATATACCGATGATTTCAGCAAGGTGGTTCGGACCATTAAACAAAAAGCAAAACAAAACAGCATCGAAAATGATGTTGAATTTTTTGATGATTTATCGAGTATCGGGAAAAATAAATTTCTTGATTCTATCAGTATTTTATGCGTTCCTTCGCGCCGAAAAGAAGCTTTTGCTATTCAAGTGCTCGAAGCTTATGCAGCTGAAGTACCATCCATTTTGCCAAATACGGGAGCTTACCCCGAAATTAACAACAGAAGTAATGCCGGCTTGCTTTATGTGCCTAACGATACAAAAAACCTTGTAAACGTACTAAGAGAACTGCTTACTAATGAAGTTTTGTATCACGAACTAAAACAAAATTGTCATAAAGCAATTCAATCGGTTTTCAACAGTAGGGAGCAATCGCTTCAAATAATTGAAATTTATAACAATGCTGTCTTTAATAAAAAATAATTGCCAAACATAAAAGGTAAAAACGATGTTGAAAGTTGAAAATTTATCCAAGTCATTCGAGAATCAGCGCATACTCAATGATCTATCATTTGAAATTGAAAAGGGCAATTCGGTGGCAATTGTCGGTCCTTCGGGTTCAGGAAAAACCACTTTTCTGAATATCATTGGTGCACTCGATGTGGCTGATAGCGGTTTTGTTTATTTTAATGAACAAGATATTAATAAAATGACAGCAAACCAGCGCAGCGCATTTCGGAACAAACATATAGGTTTTGTTTTTCAGTCGCATTACTTATTGCCGCAATGTACAGTCATCGAAAATGTGTTATTACCTACACTCACTTATACAAATAAAGCAGATAAAATAGCCGCCCGAGTGCGTGCCGAAGAATTATTAGATAAATTAGGCATGATGCCACACAAAGATAAACTTCCGGGACAACTTTCGGGGGGCGAATGTCAGCGTACGGCTTTCGCCAGAGCATTAATCAATCAACCCCAACTGATCCTTGCCGATGAACCAACCGGATCGCTCGATGAAGAAAATGCAGCATTATTATCAAACGAGTTAATTCAATTGAATAAAGAAATGAATACCAGCCTGATAGTGGTAACGCATTCGTTAAAATTAGCCGAACTTATGAACAGGGTTCTATATTTACGCCATCACAAGCTAATTACTGATTCAGTTTTTTAAACAAAACCTGTATTTATGAACCCGTCTAAACTCATTTTTCGCAATCTGAATTACTACCGAAAAGAGCATGTTTTGCTGTTTATCGGATTGGTTTTGAGTACTGCCATACTTACAGCGGCGCTTATCATTGGCGATTCGGTAAAGTTTAGTCTGAATACTATCGTCGAAAAACGATTAGGCAAAACGCAACAAATAATTTTAACTCAGGAGCGGTTTTTCCCTGCCGAATTTTCGAAAACGCTTTCAACTGAACTAAAAACAGCCATTGCCCCGGTACTGATGCTGCGTGGAATGGCTCAAGCGGAAAATACCAAAGTAGTATTGCCCGATGTGCAGGTATGTGGCATCGACAGTAATTTTTGGAAAATGGGCAACTGCACCATGCCCGAAATCAAAGAGAATGAAGTTATTATCAATTATAAATTAGCCGACAAACTCCAACTGAAAGTAGGTGATGAACTTTTTACCCGCATCGAAAAAATAAGTTTTGTAACCGAAAATGCACCGTTTGTACCTACCGATGATAATACCATTGCCTTGAGAATGAAAGTGAGAGCCATTGCTGACAAACAATGCTTTGGCGATTTTAATATACAAACCAACCAAATAACACCTGCTACGGTTTTCTTTTCGTTGCAACAACTGTCGAAACTGAATTTTGATGGTAATTTTGCTAACTTGATGCTTATTTCGGAAAATCAAAAGTCAGTGGAAGAAATTAATAAGGCAATAAAAAATTGTTGGACAATCGATGTTATTAACCTGAAAATAAGATCAATAAAAAAGCAAGATAAAGTCGAATTAATTTCTGACAAAGTATTTATTGAAGATACAATTCTCAGTATTCTAAAAAATGCCGGTCTGCATCCCGAACCGCAGTTTACTTATCTGATAAATTTTATTCAGACAAAAAACAAATTTACCCCTTATTCATTTGTTTCGGCTCTATCGCATTATCCCAACTTTCAGTTGAAAGGAAACGAACTCATTATCAACTCGTGGTTGGCTGCCGATTTAGGTGCAAAAGTGAACGACACGCTTCGTTTGCAATATTTCACGCTCGAATCATTCCGTAAATTAAAGGAACAAACCACTTTATTCGTTGTAAAAGATATCGTTGATATTAAAGGATTTGCAGCCGATAGTTTGCTTATGCCGGCTTTCGAAGGTTTAGCCGGTGTTGACCGTTGCAGCGATTGGGAAGCCGGAATTCCGGTTGATTTTTCGAAAATACGAGATAAAGATGAGGCATGGTGGAATAAATACAAAGGTACGCCTAAAGCATTTATCGCTTACGAAATGGCAGTTGAACTTTGGGGAATGAATTTTGGAAATTCCACTTCTATACGTTTCGACAGCCAGGCAGATACCACAAAAATAAAACAGGTTATTCTGAATGAGTTGCAACCAGCCCAAGTTGGGTTAAATATTTACGATATTAAAAACAATGCAGGTTGGTCGGCGTCCAATGCGGTCGATTTTGCTCAATTGTTTCTTGCGCTGAGCTTTTTCCTCATTTTAGCGGCATTTTTATTGAGCGGATTGTTGTTTTCAATGCTTGTAGTTCAACGCCGGAAAGAACAGGGAGTCTATCTATCGATGGGATTGTCGCAAAAAATAATCTATAGGATTTTTTTCGGCGAGGGGCTTTCGAATGCTTTAATCAGCAGTTTTGTAGGTGTTTTTGCAGGAATTTTGCTGAGTCAACTCGTTTTGCTTTTCCTAAATTCTATCTGGTACGATATTGTACGTACTTCATCTATTCAACTTTTTATCAACCCGATAACACTATTTACAGGGCTCATAACTAATATTTTAATAGCTGCAACTATTATTTTTCTACTCCTAAAATCTCATTTCAAAAGGCAAATTGGCGAACTCAACAAAAATATCAACAACAAGCGAATAAGTCATACAGCCAAGAACCAAAAAATAAGTTTTTACATTGGGGTAAGCACCGCAATTTTACTTTCAGCCATCGTGCTGTATAATTTACAACAGGGCGTTTATCAGAATAGTTCGATGTTTTTAATGTTCGGCTTACTGCTTCTTATTTCGCTCACTTCATGGTTTGCCTTTTTCGTTCTGAAAAGCAGCGATTCAAAACCGCTCATTTTTTCTAATATCCATTGGGCGATGCAAAATCTGAGATTTGATTTCAAACGTAATATTATCATTTCAGTCATTATTTCCATTGGTATTTTTATTGTCATTTCCACCGGAGCGAATCGTGTCGATTTTAAGAGAGATGCCAATGTAAACACTTCTGGCACCGGAGGTTTCGACTTTTTTGTTGAAACAAATATCGGAGTAAATACGGACTTTTCGAGTGCTAAAGACCGCGAACAATTGGGAATTTCGGAAAATCTCGGCGATGTAACATTCGTACAATTGCTTCGATACAAAAGCGACGATGCCAGTTGCCTGAACCTGAACAGGATAGTACGTCCTTCGGTGTTGGGTCTAAATCCGGATAAATTCGAAGAACGGAATGCTTTCTCATTCATAAAAACATTATCGCAAGAAGGTTACACAAATTGGGAAATTCTTCGTCAACCCATGTCCGAAAACTGTATTCCTGCCGTAGCCGATCAAACTGTAATTACGTGGGGTTTAGGTAAATCGCTTGGCGACAGCATTATGTACACAAACGAACGCGGCCAAACAATTTATTTAGTGCTTGCAGGAGGATTAGAAAATTCTGTTTTTCAAGGCAATCTGATTATTTCGGAAGAGAACTTCTTGAAACATTTTCCGTCCATAAGCGGAAGTAATATAATTTTAGCTGATGTAAAAACCGAGTTTGTTGCCCAATTCCATGAAAATCTTGAAGGTGCACTGCGGTATTACGGCGTTCATATCCAAAGCGCCCCCGAACGATTAGCTATTTTCAATTCGGTAACCAATACCTATTTAGATATTTTTCTGGCTTTGGGCGGAATTGCTTTGATACTTGGCACTTTTGGCATTGCCATTATTTTCATCAGAAGCATCAATTCCCGAAAAAATAATTATGCCATGATGCAGGCAATAGGTATTTCACAAAAAAACATACGGAAAACTATTGTCATCGAATTTGCAATCATTTTGTTTTCAGGAATAATAATTGGTTTATTATCAGCCGCTTTGGCAAGCCTTCAAAGTTTAATCGCCGGAAATGCCGATGTTCCTTTTGGGCTGCTCTTCTCGATAATAATTGTGTTTACAGCCAACGGTTTTTTTTGGATTTATGTGGGCAGTAGAATAAGTGTGAAAAGTAATTTTATCTCGAAACTGAGAAATGAGTAGAACTGAAATTCTTTTATTATTTTGAAATTGAAAAAAACTAAAAAACCATTTCCAAACTGGAAATGGTTTTTTTCTGAGCCTCTTGTCGGATTCGAACCAACGACCCCGAGATTACAAATCACGTGCTCTGGCCAACTGAGCTAAAGAGGCAAAAGGGTAAGCCCCCTGCATCGCACCGCTACAACTTTCTACCCTTGCTGCGATCAAGCCCTGGGGGAGTTCGAAAGGAGCTGGTCGTACAGGACTTACCCCGACACAAAAGTAGTGCTTTTTAAGGAATATGCAAAACCATTTAATGAAATTTTTTACACAAAGCCTCTACCCTATTCATTTTCAGAAAACTATTGATTAAAAATATTTCAGAAATAAAAAAACCGGAACTGCATTAGCCCCGGTTTAAAGTATGAAATGCAAATATTATGGCAGATAAAAGCAAAGATTCATACTTTATTTTGTCGAAATGGTCTGCGTAAACTCAATATTATCAATACAAACATACGCCGGAGTATTCATTCCCCATTGCCCTTTATCGCTCGAATCGAATGTAAAAGTTACTTGATCCACTTTGCCAAGACTGCTTACATCTACTTTATTCCATGTATTCGACATGAATGTTTTGCCATCTCGGAAATCAGACAAATAGTAATCAACAGCTGATTTATTAATATTATTCAAATAACCCGTTATCGTAACTTTAAACCAATCGCCGGCAACAAATTTTTTACTGACACCGGGAGTTCCGCTCATCATATCAAGATAAGCATAAGTCGAATTTGTCAACATCAGACTTTTAATGCTGAAATTTCCATAAACATTGCTATCGCACTGTAATGTGGCTGCTCCGTAAGCTAAGGCAAATTGTTTTGAACCTGAGGCTCCTGAGCCTGCCGAAACACTATATTGATTAGTGTAACCCGGCGTTGTTTTGTTTTTTTTGGCCGAACATGCAAATCCTGACCACGAGAACCATGCAGCATTGTAACTGTTGTTGAATGTTGCCACTTTGGTGGTAAAAAAGCCCGAACCATCTGAGCCGTTCCAAATACTGTCGACATTTAATTTAACATTTTCAAAATCGACAATGGTCGATACAGTTACCGAATCGGATGTTAATTCCGGTTCACACGAAGTTAACACAATTGCAAATACGCTTAAAGCAAAAAATAATTTAATTGTTTTCATTTTTTTTTATATTATTGATTATTAAATAGATAATTTTCAATTCAACAAATAACAAAATGTCAATGCACAGGATGTAATTATCGTATCAGACAATTATAAAAATAAATGAAGAATGTGTACACGGTTGATGTGTTCAAACTCTGTTTGCCGTTAATCCCGAAAGCAAAAACATAATTGTTGAAAATGGCAGGTCTTCTGACTTGCTCCCGTAATTGAACGCCTTCCCGATTGGGTTGATAAGTTAAATTTGTTAATAAGTGAGTCGTTTTTTTAAACTATCAACTATCAACTGTCAACTGTCAACTGTTTTAACCAGTGGCAAAAGTGTTGTTCAATACGTTTTTGTTAATCGTTAATCATTTATTATTAACCATTAAACAGAGCTTACAGCAGCGGGTACTGTTCCGGAACTACACCGGATTCCCTTTTTATCGGTTCATCGAAACAATAAACCGATACCAAAATCGAATGCAAAAATACATTTTTTTTTGAACAATATTGAACCATATCTTATTAATTTATCAACAAAAGGTTGTTTTCACTATCAATTCGGATTTAATATGAAAATAATCAGCAATTTATGAAAGGTAAAAATAATTTTGAATTTTGTAAACTTAATGTAGTAATTTTGAACGCTAATTAAGGACAATCAATGAATACTGAAACTTTAGATTTTATACGCAAACATTTGCTTGACGATGTGCAACAACTTGCACTCTATGCATCACGCTTTCCTAATATTGATATGACTTTTGCGCTTCGTCAGATTGAAGGAAGACAAAAAGCAAAAAATAAAATTCCGATTTTCGTTGCCAACGAAAATATTTTATATCCGGCAAAACTCTCGATTGAACAATCGTCTTCCGAATTAACAGCCGTCTATAAGTCAACACTTTGCCAAGGTGAGTGCTTCGTAGATCTGACCGGAGGTTTCGGCATTGATTGCTATTTCATTTCAAAAAATTTTACTCAAACAACATATATTGAACGCAATAACGAATTATGCGAAATAGCCCGTCATAATTTCAAAGCATTGGACATCGAGAATGTAAGCGTTTTCAACTTACAGAGTGAAGAATTTTTGAATGCAATGCAACCAGTTGATTTTATTTTTATCGACCCTGCGCGTAGAAATGATGTAGGGAACAAAGTGATTTCGCTTTCCGATTGTGAACCGAATGTGGCTGAATTATCAACTTTATTATTGGCAAAAGGTAACAATGTCATGATAAAACTTTCGCCAATGCTCGATATAACAAAAGCTATACAGGATTTGCCGGCAACCAAACATGTACATATTATTTCGGTCGATAACGAATGTAAAGAAATTCTACTGCTGATGAATGCTGAGCCGAAGCAACAATTGACAATTACAACCATCAATATATTTAAAAACAATACAAATCAGGTATTTAATTTTGATCAGCATGAGGAAACTGCTGCCAATGCCGAATATACATCCAACTTGCTTCAATATTTATACGAACCGAACAGTTCGGTGATGAAATCGGGAGCATTCAAACTTATTGCTCAGCGGTTCGATTTGAAGAAGTTGGAAAAAAATACGCATTTATATACTTCCAATGAATATTCTGTTGATTTTCCGGGTCGGATATTTCAGATTGAATCAATTAGCGGAAGTTCGAAACCGGAAATAAAACAATTAAAAACGAAGGTAACTAAAGCCAATATTGCAGTTCGGAATTATCCGTTGACAGTAGCAGAGTTCAGAAAAAAAACCGGAATATCGGAAGGGGGAGACCACTATATTTTTGCATGCAAATTGGTTAACAAAAAAAATGCAATAATAATTTGTAAAAAAGTATCTTGATTCTAAACAATTTTTATATTTTTCAGAGCATACTGTTTGTTCTAAACCAAGTCAACTAACCTTCTTAATATTAATTATTTTATTAACTTCAACGCCACCCTTTTCCGTACAATATCAACTTCGAGCACCTTCACTTTCACGTGCTGATGTAGCGAAATTACTTCGGCTGGATTTGAAATGTAGCGATCAGCCATTTGAGAAATATGAATCAAACCGTTTTCTTTGATGCCAATATCTACAAATGCACCAAAATTGGTGATATTGGTCACAATTCCGGGTAATTCCATGTCCATTCGCAAGTCGTTGATTGACTTTACCGTAGCATCAAAATCGAAAACTTTTACCGTACTGCGCGGATCACGCCCGGGCTTTTCTAATTCCTGTATTATATCTTTCAAAGTGGGTAATCCTACTTTATCGGTTATATATTTTTGTAAATCAATCGATTGAATAAGTCCTTTATCGTTGATCAAAACTAAAATTTCAGTTTTCAAATCTTTTGCCATGGCTTCAACCACAGCATAACTTTCAGGATGAACTGCCGAATTATCGAGTGGATGATCCGAATCGGGGATCCTTAGGAAACCTGCACACTGTTCAAAGGTTTTCGCTCCCATTTTCGGCACTTTCATCAACTGTTTACGGTTTCTGAAAGCTCCGTTATCAGTCCGGAAAATAACAATATTCTGTGCGAGCTGTGGACCGAGACCTGATATATAAGTTAATAAATGTTTACTCGCCGTATTGAGGTTCACTCCTACCCGATTCACCGCATTTTCAACGGTTTGATCGAGCGATTTCTTCAATTGACTCTGATCTACATCGTGTTGATATTGACCCACACCAATCGATTTCGGGTCAATCTTTACCAACTCAGCCAACGGATCCATCAAACGCCGACCGATAGAAACTGCACCACGCACGGTTACATCATAATCGGGAAACTCTTCGCGGGCAGTTTTCGAAGCCGAATAAATAGAAGCTCCATTTTCGCTCACCACAAAAACTTTCACATCGCGGTCGTAACGCACGTTTTGAATAAAATGTTCTGTTTCGCGGCTTGCTGTTCCGTTGCCAATTGCAATCGCCTGTATATTGTATACTTCTACTAATTTCTGAATCTTTCGCATGGCTTGCGAATGCTCATTCTGAGGCGGATGCGGGTAAATAGTTTCATTATGAAGCAAATTTCCCTGTGCATCCAAGCAAACTACTTTGCAGCCGGTTCGGAAACCGGGATCAATGCCCAACGTACGTTTTTGTCCCAATGGTGGTGCCAGCAGCAACTGCCTGAGATTTTCGGCAAAAACCCTGATGGCTTCGGTATCGGCTTTGGCTTTACTCTCAGCAGCAAATTCGGTCTCAATAGCAGGCTTTAAAAGGCGCTTGAAAGCATCTTTAACAGCTTGATTTACTAATTCTGCCGATTCATTTTTACCTTTCACGAAAATTCGCTCTAATTTTTCAAGACAATGTTCGTCATCCGGACTGATATTCACCCGCAAAAAACCCTCCGCTTCGCCACGCCGCATAGCCAGCAACCGATGCGATGAACAACGGCTTAGTTTTTCGCTCATATCGAAATAATCGCGGTATTTCTGCCCTTCTTCCTCTTTACCTTTTATCAGTTTAGATGAAATAACTGCTTCATAATTAAATATTTTACGCACCGAATTACGGGCTGTTTCGCTTTCGTTCACCCATTCGGCTATAATGTCTTTGGCTCCGGTCAGTGCATCTTCCACACTTTCCACTTTGTCTTTCACAAAAGGCAAAGCCATGCGGTTCACATCGTTCGAGTTTTGAGCCATAATCATTTTAGCAAGCGGTTCCAGCCCTTTTTCACGGGCAATTTCGGCTCTGGTGCGGCGTTTGGGCTTGTAAGGCAGATAAATATCTTCCAATTCGGTAGAGTTCCAGCAATTTTCGATCCGATGTTTCAGTTCATCAGTCAGCATTCCCTGTTCTTCAATGGTTTTGAGTATGGTTTCCTTGCGTTTTACAAGCTCACACAATTTATCATATTGTTCTTTGGTATCGCCTAACTGAACTTCGTCCATTCCATCAGTCATTTCCTTGCGGTAACGGCTTATAAATGGAATGGTGGCACCTTCGTTGAATAACTGAATAGCATTGCTAATTTGTTTTTCGCTAAGTTGAAGCGAGGTGGAAATAAGTTTTATAAATTGAGGAAGGTAGGATGACATTTTTATTTACAATTTTTAAAAATTTCAGTTTGCGATTCTTTTAAGTTTCTTGTTGAATTTTATTCATTTTCAATGCTAAAACTCATTTAATAATTTACTCAAATAAAAAAATGCAACATCGTGTTTTTCATTACATTAATGCATAATCTTAAATATTAGCTCTTTCAGCAAATCTCCATCTTCCACACCATTACTTTCTACTCCTTTTCCGCGTGCATCGGTTTCGCGGATATCCGAAATGATATTCATAGTTTTCCAAGCATTGTATGCTTGTGCCGCTTTTTGAAAGTCTTTCACAAAATATGGGTTGATCTTTAATTCACTCGCCACCGTGCCCTGACTTTTATCGGGCAGATAATGATACATCATCACGTTACTGAAAAAACTGAAGAGTTGTGACAGCACTACGACCATGGGATTGGCTTTTTTGTTGTTGGCAAAATAACGAATGATACGGTTGGCTTTCAACACATCTTTGTTTATCAATGCTGCCTGAAGTTCAAATACATTGAAATCTTTGCTGATGCCAATATTTTTTTCGACATGTTCGGGGGTTATACGAGTAACATTAGCTGGCTTAGTAAGGAGCAATTTATCAAGTTCATTGGCCATTTTACTTAAATCGGTGCCCAGAAACTCCGTAAGCATTACAATAACCTTCTCGTCAGCGGTTACGCTTTTGTTTTTTAAATACTGAGTAATCCACGCCGACATTTCGTAATCGCGCAATTTCTCCGAATCGAAAATAACACCGGTTTTTCCGATATCCAAAACCCATTTCTTGCGTTTATCGGGAGTTCCGTATTTGTAACAGAAAACTAAAATTGTAGAACTTAACGGTTTGTTTACATAGTACTGCAATGGTTCCCAGTCCTTTATCAATTGAGCCTCTTTCACAATAACCACCTGTACCGGCGACATCATCGGATAACGTTTGGCTGCATTTACAATAGTAGTCATTTCGGTATCTTTTCCGTAAACGACTAATAAATCAAATTCCCGTTGACTTTCATCCAACACATTATTTTGAATTTCATCCGAAATCTTATCAATATAATAAGGTTCATCGCCCATTAACAAATAAATAGGTTTAAATACATTACGTCGTAAGTCATTCATTATCTGATCATAATAAATACCTTGTTTTGCCATGAATGTGGTTGAGTGGTTGAGTGGTTAATGGTTAATGGTGAATGGTTAATGGTGAATGGTTAATGGTGAATGGTGAATTGGTTGATGGGTTGATTAATGGTTAATTGGTGAAATGGTTGATTGGTTCATTGGTTGAGTGAAAATATTAAACACGGAACATGAAACCTGAAACAACAAACATTTATTCAAACCTTAAATGCTTGATTGTTTTGCTATTATGAATTAATGAAGTAAGTGCTTTTACACCAATTCTAATGTGTTCTTCCACAAAGCTTGCCGTTACTTTTTTATCACTTTCGGCAGTTTTTACGCCATCTGCTTGCAAAGGCATATCCGACACAAGCAGCAAGGCTCCGATAGAAATACCATTATGAAAAGCCACTGTAAACAAAGTGGCTGTTTCCATATCGATAGCCATAGCGCGGGTCGATCGCAAATACTCTTTAAATTGTTCGTCATGTTCCCACACCCTGCGGTTGGTAGTATAAACTGTTCCTGTCCAGTAATCCTTACCAAAATCGCGAATGTTGGACGAAACAGCACGTTGTAAACTGAAAGCCGGAAGAGCAGGAATCTCGGGCGGAAAATAATCATTGGACGTTCCTTCGCCACGAATAGCAGCGCTCGGGAGTATGTAATCGCCAATCACATTTTTATCGCGCAAACCACCGCATTTGCCCAGAAAAAGTACTGCTTTGGGATGTATTGCAGTTAAAATATCCATTATCAAAGCCGCATTGGGGCTGCCCATTCCAAAATTTATGATGGTTATTCCATTTGCCGAAGCGTTAATCATAGTACCATCCCGTCCAAGAACAGGAACATTAAACCACTCGGCAAACATTTCGACATAATTATTAAAATTAGTGAGTATAATGTAGTCGGTAAATTCTGATAATGGTCGTTTGGTGTATCGGGGTAACCAATTTTCGATAATCTCTTGTTTTGTTTTCATTATATATTTAGTTTTTGTAATTTCGCATCGGTTTCAGAGAGCGTTTTCTGAAAACATAATTTCTGAATACAAAAATACAAAAAAAATGTGGCAATTAAATCTTCCTGAATACAATTTCAACATAAAAAATGAAAATGGAAAATTATTGATTTTTGATATTATCAGAAAAAAATTCGTTTCACTAACGCCCGAAGAATGGGTGCGTCAGCATTTTGTCCGGTTTTTGGTGGAAGAAAAAGGGTTTCCGGGCTCTTTAATAGCTATCGAAAAGCAACTAAACGTAAACGGTTTAAAAAAAAGATGCGATGCTGTTTTATATAGCATTGATACGCAGCCAAAAGTAATTATGGAATTTAAAGCTCCAACAGTGGCAATTAGTCAAGATACTTTCGATCAGGCGGCGGTTTATAATTCGAAACTGATGGTAAATATTCTTATGGTAAGTAACGGACTGACTCATTATTGTTGCAAAGTGGACACCAACAATTCAAAATACACCTTTTTCCCCGAAATTCCCCATTTTGACACCTTGTGAACATTAAAATGACTGCTCTTCCCGTTTTATCATTTAATTGTTGGCGGCATAAATTTCATTGAAGGTTTTTCCATTCCCCCTGTTATAAAAAAACTTTTTTTATCCATTTTTTTTGAAAAAATAAAAGGATTTAGAAATAAACCAGGTTTATCCTTGAATGAATCTAACCAGACATTTGCAACATGATCAGGAAGATGCATGGCAACATTATGTTTGGCACTAATGAATTTGCGGGTTAAGGCGGCGTTTTCAATCTTTGCAAAATCCTCATTGATTAGTCCTACATCGATGTTCGATTCGTTTAATTTTATACCCGTAAACTTATCAATTTGTAAAGGGTCGATGTCAGCCGAATGGAATACTGATTTGCCGTTAACTGAAACTAAATAAGCAATATTCTGCACATTTTTATGTCTTTCGCCCGGATGTGCAAACCGGCAGACATGTAAATCAACACCTTCAATATGAATAAATTGTGATGTAAAAGTATCGGGAGTACATTCAATAATACGAGTCTTTATTTTTTGATACAATGAGTCATTTTCACTCAGTTTCGCAATTACCTGTTGCGGACAAATTAAAGTGGCTGATGAATTATTCAACATACAATTCAAAACCATATTTTTATCAAAATGATCTTCGTGCGTATGCGAAACCAATATCAGATTTATATTATTAAATGGATATTGAGCCGCTTCAAGCAGTTTTTGTGTACTTGCGTTGGGTGTCGGATAACGATTGTGTCCCGATTTAAACAGTCCATCAATGATAATTTTTTGGGAATCAATTTTAATTAAAAATCCACAATTTGCAATGTATGTAATTCCAATTGAATCGCTTCTACCATAAAGCATCCCGTTATTTAATAAAAAGAACAGGAAAAATATCAAAAGATTTTTTTTAGTCTTAGGAATTGTCAACAATTAATATGCTCGTGTATTATTTGTTGATATATTTATAATCATGCATATATGATACTATGTTGAGTACTTTATTAATTGACAATTCAATGTCGTTAAGTTAAGGAATTGACATAAGTAATTGAAAAATAGTTCTTTGAAAGTTTTGTAGTTTGATTTAATTTATTTATCTTTATAGGGTATAAGGGGGGTAACTCTCAATGTGTAACCAAAGAAGATAATCGTGATAAATTAAATAAAAACATAGAGTATGAGCTTGATAATAAAGAGTTTACGAGCCGTTCAAAAGACGGCCTTATTGGGGTATTCACTCGTGATCGGAAACTTCCGCTAAAAAATTTACTTGTTTTGATTATGTCATCGTGTAGTTCGATTCAGCGAGATTTGGACAGATTCTATAAAAGTTTGAACAATAGCGACTTTAACATACGCAAGGCCACAAAGAGTGCCTTTACTCAGGCTCGCAAAAAACTGAACCCATGGGCGTTTAAGCGGTTAAACGAAGTTACGGTAAATACTTTCTATGAAAATAATGAGGTTTACACTTGGTATGGTATGCGGGTAATGGCTGTTGATGGAACGCGATTAGTGCTGCCAAATCACCCCACTGTTAAGGAGGAATTTGGAGTACATGAGTTTGGCCCAAATGCTGACAGCGAGCGTTCATTGGCACTTTGTTCTGTATTTTACGATGTATTAAATTTGTTAGCGATAGATTCACAGATTTCACCTTATGCATCGAGCGAGCGAGATTTGCTGTACAAACATTTGGAATTTGCCTTAGAGAATGATTTGATTCTTTTGGATAGGGGCTATCCAAGCATGGCTTTATTTTTCTTGCTATTGGCCAAAAAGCTGCATTTTTGCATCAGAATGAAAGACAATTGGTGGCTTGCGGTAGATAAGTTTAATATAAGTGGTCTGAATGAGCAGATTGTAACTTTTAAGTTGCCAAAAAAAGACAGAAAGTTATTAAAGGATTTTCCTGAATGGCACGATAAAGAAATAAAATGTCGACTCATAAAAGTTGAACTTCCAAATGGGGAAAACGAAATACTTTGTACCTCATTAACAGATATGGAAACGTATTTATACGATGATTTTATTCAACTGTATCATTATCGTTGGAATGAAGAAGAAGCATATAAACTGCTCAAATGCAGAGTGGAAGTTGAAAATTTTTCAGGAAAAACGGCGAATGCCGTTAAGCAAGATTTTTATGCTAAAATGTTCCTACTCACACTCTGTGCGGCTTATGCGCATCCAATAGAAGAAAAGGTAAGGGAGGAATACAAAGCGAATGAAAATAGAAAATATGATCAAAAAATTAATAGAACAAATGCAATAGCAATGACCAAAAATATTTTAATTGCAGTGTTCATCAAGAAAGAGTACAGAGCAGCAATTCAGGCATTCGATGATGTGGTAGCAAAAACCCGAGAAATCATCAGACCTGGAAGATCAAATGAAAGAAATCATCGACCGAAGAAGCTTTACTCTATGAATTACAAAAGATTATGACTTTTTACTAACTTAACGACATTGATTGACAATTCCTTAATCAATTTAGTGAGTCTTTTTTAAAATTTTGGTATCTTTTTTTACATTGCGCCTCAGTTTCGAGGCATTTTTCCGAAAAACAATCCTCAAAAACCGGATTCTAAAAATTAATTGCTTATCAAATGAAGATTGTAACCCAAATTTGCAGTAGAAATCTACTGAAATGTATGTCTATTCGTTTCAAAAAATTTTTATATTATTCAACCGTTTTCGGGTTTCATTGTCAAAATACATCAAAGCGGCACTATCGGTTTTATTTAACATGAAGCGCGAAGGATCATTTACAAAATCGGTGGTTGGTATTAAATGATATTGATATACATTATCCAAAACACCTTTATGCACATAAACAGGTAAATATGAAGTTTCCAATATTTGTTTCGATTGAGTTCCGATTTCAACTTTCACCATGATTCCACCGTCCGTATCGGGTTTTCGTTGGTTCGAAATTGAATTACCCAACGAATAGAATACCGGAACTGCTATACTATCAATATTATACAGAATTTCAGCATTTTGCACCACATGTGGATGACTGCCAATAACCAAATTGACACCCTGGCGCACAAAAAAATGCGCTAATTTACGTTGTTCGTCATTTGCCTTGGTCATATATTCGGCACCCCAATGTACAGTCATGAAAATTAAATCTGCATCTCTCGATTTGGCTTTGCAAATATCTTCTTTAATTTGCACTGTATCAAGCATGTTAACCATGTTTGGTTCCGAAACAGCTATGCCGTTTGTACCGTAAGTGCAATTGAGCAGTGCTATTTTAACTCCTTTTTGTTCAATAAATAAAGGATAAATACTGTCACGTTGAGCAATATTCAAATAACTTCCTGCTTGTTTAAGTTGGCGGTTGTTAATGATTGTATTGGTACGTTCAAGTCCTTTCTTTCCTCGGTCAACTATATGGTTATTAGCGGTTAATATCACATCGTATCCGGCATTTTTCATACCATCGAGCAATGCATCGGGACTCGAAAAATTAGGATATCCGCTGTATGGTGCGCCAGCCAGCGTAACTTCGAGGTTGGCAATGGCAAAATCAGCTGATTCGATATGGGTTTTTACATGTCGGAAACAAATATCATAGTGGTAGGTTTTGTCGATAGGATGGTAAGCAGCTTGAAATTGAGGAGAATGCCCCATAATATCGCCTGCAAAAATCAACGAAACAGTTTGATCCGCATCGCCGGCAAATTCTTTCACTGTATATTGCAGTTCTGAATTTGTATTTTGAATAAATACCGAAAAGAAAATTAAAGATGCAATTAAAACAAAAACTCTTTTCATAGGAAGTAATTTTAAATTACTTATATTCAGCCATATTTAATTATTGTCATGTTTCGAGTGCTCCGATCAGGTCATATATCGAATTAAAATTATTTTTATTCAAATATTCCCCAATTCCATCTATTATTTTTACTGTAACAGTAGGATCGATAAAATTGGCAGTGCCAACCTGAATGGCAGTTGCCCCAGCCAATAAAAACTCTATTGCGTCAGTTGCATTCATTATTCCCCCCATTCCTACAACCGGAACTTTCACTGCTTTTGCAACCTGCCACACCATGCGCAATGCTATTGGTTT
The DNA here is from genome assembly GCA_030653695.1 of Paludibacter sp. Taxonomy (GTDB): domain Bacteria; phylum Bacteroidota; class Bacteroidia; order Bacteroidales; family Paludibacteraceae; genus Paludibacter. Next base: position 28,003 of record JAURYY010000231.1, read on the forward strand.
TACTGCCGGACCTGATAAACCACCGGTAATGGTTGATAAAATGGGTTTGCGTTTATTGGCATCGATTGCCATACCGAGTAAGGTATTAATAAGTGATATAGAGTCAGCACCTTCGGCTTCAACTGCCCTTGCAATCTCCGAAATATCGGTAACATTCGGCGAAAGTTTCACCATAAGTTCATTTTTATACACCATTCGCACTGCTTTAACTACTTGAGCAGCAGACAAACAGCTTGTTCCGAAAGCCATTCCGCCTTCTTTTACATTGGGACAAGAGATATTTAACTCTATTCCGGGTATTTTTTCGAGTGAATTTAACTTTTCGGCAGTAATAATATACTCTTCGAGTGTCGATCCTGATACATTCACAAATATATTTGTATCGATGTTCTTGATGGTTGGGTAAATGTGATCAATAAAATAATCTATACCCTTATTTTGCAGTCCCACAGCGTTTAACATACCGGAAGGAGTTTCTGCCATGCGTGGATATGGGTTTCCTTGTCGCTCGCGAAGTGTAGTTCCCTTTACAATTATACCGCCTATTCGCGATATATCGATGAAGTCGGAATACTCGGTACCATAGCCAAAAGTACCCGATGCAGTCATTACCGGATTTTTCAGTTGTAATTTTCCTAATTTTACTTTTAATTCTGCCATTTCAGGGTTGTAATATTAAATACCGGTCCTTCGGTGCAAACACAAACATGACCATCTACTGTATCGGTTACGCAACACAAACATGCTCCTATTCCACATGCCATTGTATTTTCTAAAGAAACTTCGCAAAAAATGCCTTTTTCAGCAGCATACAGGGCAACTGCTTTCATCATTGGGGTAGGTCCACATGAATAAATAGCTTCAAAATTTGTCGATTTCAACAACGAATGCTGTGTTACAAATCCACGTTCACCATGACTTCCATCTTCGGTAGTTGTGTGTACATTTCCGAATCGTTCAAATTCACAAAGTTGCAATAAATTCTCCTTTGAACGACCGCCCAGTAAAAAGTTACACTTATAACCCAGCTTATGAAGATACGATCCCCAGAAAAGTAGAGGAGCAATTCCTACTCCGCCGCCTATTAAAAGTAAATTTGAATCCTTTTTGGCGGGTAATGTGAATGAATTCCCCAGTGGAAATATCAGATTTAGAAAGTTACCCGCCTTCAATTCGCTTAATTTACGCGTTCCAGCCCCTATAATTTGAATTAGAAGCCACAATTCATTCATTTCCCTATCCACGTAATTAATAGAGATTGGACGCCTTAAAAATGACTCCGAGGAACCATCCACCCGAACTTCTACAAACTGTCCGGGCAACATTTCGGGAAGTTTTTCGGGAGATGAAAGTTTAAGTATAAAATATTGGTTGTTAAGAAACTCATTGTTCTTAACAACTAAATCAAGCATGAATTTTTTTTTCATGTATTTAATTGTTTATCAAGACATTTTATGAAGTAATCCTTCATCTGTAATGAATAGCTTCGAATAATTCAATGCAAATTTACTATTTTGGGATGAAACTGCAAAAATTTTCATTTCAAGCACTGCTTTTTCTCTTCTGAGCAAAACAGAAAATTTATTTTATTCAGTGTCCGATAAATTCCTGAAAAGTGTTGTCGGAATAATAAACAATAATTTTATTAACCAATTTATTCACTGATTCTGATTTCAGCTCGTTCGATGTTGGTAATTCCGGTATAAGCGCGGCTCTAATGTCAACCGAAGCGACTTCATTTCTCTTTTGAGTGAAAACGGATTGTAATTTTTGGTCAGCTTTTTGTTCCGAAATCACTGTATTTGTGTTAGTTTCATCATCAAAAGGGAACAAAGTGGGTGTCTGAGAATGCTTTTCGTGACGATACATTGTTCCGGTGTCTAAAATAAGCCAGTCTGAATTGATTGTCCGGAAACGATTCAGGATTTTTTTTAATACCTCAAGGCTCGGTTTATTACGTCCGTTCAGAATGTGCGAAAGAGTAGAGCCTTGAATGCCAATTTCAGCAGCAAATTGAACAGAGTTCATTTTTTCAATCTGCATGATTTTTTCAATTTTTTCTTTGTCGTCCATAATGCAACATATTTTTGTGAATATTTACAATTCAATTACGGTACAAATATATGTGAATTAATTCACTTATGCAAATGTTTTACATTTGTGTATTATATACATTTGTATCATTAAATTGTTTTTTACAACTGTAATTTATGTTTAATGATATATTATATTGATATTCATGTTTTTAAATCAACAATAATAAATATTTTTCTATAATTATTATATTAAACTAATTGTTTAATTATAATTAGTTATATTAACTGATTTACAAGTTAATACATTGTAATTAGTATCTATTTTATTCGTTTTAAACACTTCCATTACAGATGTAATTATATAGATAAATATAAACTTTAGAAATAATATGTATTTAGCTGACTGTAAGGTTTATATAATCAAAAATATTGATTTATTAAAGGTATGGTATTGTGTGTTTTTACAATATTAAATTGTGTGTTTTTGTATAAATTTAGTTGTATAATTGTGAATATATAACAGTAATTTTATTGAATATATTTGTGAATTTTACAAATTATTTTGTGAAACGAACTTCACATTACAAATGTATAATGTGAATTTTAATTCGTTAACAATTACCTAAACAATATGAAATTTGTTTCATCTACTTTTTTGGAAGGAAAATAAAGCGGTGTCAAATGCACGAAAGTATAATACGATATTTAATGAGGACGAAAAGAATAAATAGCTGATAGAATAAAAATGACTCCACTACTCTGCTTTTTTTCTAACTTACCAAAAAACCAGTCTATTTTTATAAGATATTTAATTATAGTTCGGGTTTTTTCTATAAATTAAAAAAACAGACCCATTAAAACACAAGCTAACAAACAGATTTTAAGCAATATAAACGAATTTATATGCGCTGAGATTTCAATATTTTATAAAATGACTATATACGGGAAGGAATTTTTCATTATCAGACATAAAAAAAAGTCTGAAACAGATGTTCAGACTTTTTTTATTAAAAAAAAATGCTTTTTATTTAATCAGCATCATTTATGGGATGAATACCAGCCAATTCAGGATCGACTAAAATTCTGCCGCAATACTCACACACAATAATTTTTTTGCGAAGCCGTATATCCAACTGGCGTTGTGAGGGGATTTTATTGAAGCAACCGCCGCAAGCATCGCGTTGAACGTAAACAACAGCCAAACCATTACGTGCATTTTTTCTGATTCTCTTAAAAGCGGTCAGAAGGCGTTGTTCAATTACCAATTCAATTTGTTTAGCATGTTCACGAAGTTTTTCTTCTTCTTGTTTGGTTTCTTGAACTATTTCGTTCAACTCCCCTTTTTTCTGCTCTAAATCGAGTTTGCGTTCGGACAACTGATCGACAGTAGTTTTAAGTTCGAGTGTTTTAGATTCTTTAAGAGCAGTAAATTCGCGAATTCGCTTTTCGGATAACTCAATTTCAAGCGTTTGAAATTCAATTTCTTTCGATAAAAAATCGTACTCACGGTTGTTTCTTACATTGTCTTGTTGTTCTTTGTAACGGGCAATTTTAGCGCGAGCTTCTTCAATTTCAATTTTTTTGTTTGTAATAGATGCATGAATTTCAGCGATTTCGGCATTGAAATGTTCAAAACGGGTTGTTAAACCAATTATGTCATCTTCGAGATCCTGAACTTCTAAAGGAAGTTCGCCGCGTAAAATCTTAATTTCATCTATTTTCGTTACTACTTTTTGAAGTTCATACAATGCATGAAGTTTATCTTCAACAGTAATATCTTTTTCCGGTTTTGCTTCTGTAGCCATATTGATTACAAGTAATTTATGGGATTTGTTTTTATCTCTGAAATTTGGACTGCAAATGTAGGCATTTTTTTTGTAATTATCTCATAAAAAATGTCTTTTGTGAATTGTTCACTCTCATAATGTCCTACATCGGCTATTAATATCCGATTTCCGGCATCGAAGAATTCGTGATATTTGAAATCGGCCGATATAAAAATATCAGCATTCAATCTGATGGCATCATTTAACAAACCACTGCCTGACCCTCCACACAAGGCAACTGTTTTAATTTTTTCCCCAAGCAGGTTTGAATGTCGGATTACAGAACATCCGAACAATGATTTGATTCGATGAAGGAAAGTTAATTCTTCTTCCTCGTCGCTCAACTCTCCTATCAGCCCTGCTCCTGCTTTGCTCCATTCATTTTGAAGGGGAATAATATCAAAAGCGGGTTCTTCGTAAGGATGTTTTTTTAATAATGTGTTGATTACCTGCGTTTTTAAATAATCAGGAAAAATCATTTCAATTCGTATTTCGGGTTCGGAGTGAAACTGATTCAGTTCGCCTACAAAGGGCTTTGAATGATCGTTGCCACGAAAAGTTCCGGTTCCTTCGACATTAAAACTGCACGAATCGTAATTCCCGATATGTCCGGCACCTGCTTCGAACAATGCTTCACGTACGCCGAAAGCATGAATCTTGGGCACAAAAGTAATTAATTTAAGCAGTGTATTTTGCTTTGGCTGAAGAACTTTTCTGTTTTTCAACCCCATTTTATCGGCTATTCTACCATTTACACCATGCAGTACATTATCAACATTGGTATGGGCAGCATATATGGCAATATCATTTTTTACCGCCATTTTCACACATCGTTGAACCTCATTTTGTCCAACCAATCGCTTTAACCCATTAAATATAAGCGGATGATGCGAAATAATCAGATTGCATTTTTTAATGATTGCTTCTTCGATAACGGCTTCTGTAATATCGATTGTAATCAGCACACCGGCAACTTCCATATCCGGATCGCCAACCAATAGTCCCGAATTATCATAACTTTCCTGTAATGATAATGGAGCAAAATTTTCAATGAGATTTATAAGCGTTTTAACAATCATGTTTGAAGTCTGATTCGTAAAATATATTTTACAAAAACTTTTTTATTGACACCGAAATACTGAAAAGCCGGAGCGGTAACTATAAATTAAAAAAACATTTGAACCATCCCGATAGCTATCGGGAAAGACGCAATAATTCAATTTTTTGCAAAAATCAAAATGTAAGTCAGATTTGATGTTTATTATATGAATTGTGTTTTCTCAGCCTTTGCCTACGCCTCTACCTTTTCCTCAGCCTTCTCCTCTGCCTCTGCCTCCGCTTTCTCAACCTCAACAAAATCGGTTAAATTATTGTTGATAAGCACATTATACCAGACAATCAACTTTCTTATATCGCTCGGATACACCCGTTCCTGATCGTAGTCGGGAAGAATTTCGGTCATATATTTACGCAAAGTATCATTATCTGCTTTCGAATCGATTGGACAAATTAGTCCATTTTCTTTTATTTTCAGATTTTCAAGTACCTGACCTAATGGCACTTCAGTTGTTTGTGTAAACATTGCAATATCACCCAATGAAATTACCTTATCCTTCGAAAATGTAGGAATCCGTTTTCCATCTGTTAACGATTCAACTATTAACATGTTTTTACCCTTCGAAACAAGTTTGTAAAGCCCCGGTTTTCCGGAAATTGATAAAATTTCTTTTAACATATATAATTCTTATTTTTTTGAACTGACAAAAATAATTTATTTTTTTGTACCAAATTGCAATCGGAATATAATTGTAGCTTTTTTTATAGTTATTTGTAACAAATCCCTTTTTTAAAAATTCATTATCAACTAAATAAAGAATTTGGTTAATTCATTCAGTTTAATTTTATTTTCGTAAATTGCTTTCCCAATAATTACTGCCTGGACTTTATCTTCGTGCAGGAGTTCAATATCACTGATTGAACTTACACCACCACTTGCAATGAGATAAATACAGGGGATTTTGTTGCGCATTTTTTTATAAAGTTCGTTTGAAGTGCCCTGTAACATGCCATCTTTGCTGATATCGGTGCAAATCACCTGGCTGATTCCTTGCTTCATATAATTATTGACGAATGAAATAATCTCTAAATCAGTGGTTTCGACCCACCCACCGACTGCTATTTTTTCATCCTTCACATCGGCTCCGAGAATAATTTTTTCGCCGCCATACTTTTGTATCCACGATATAAATAATTCGGGATTACGCACGGCAATACTTCCACCGGTTACCATTTGTGCGCCACATTCGAATGCGATGCGCAAATCATCATCCGACTTCAATCCCCCGCCAAAATCGACAATCAGATTTGTTTTTGAAGTAATCAGCCCCAACACTTTATGATTGACAATGTGATTGGCTTTGGCACCATCAAGGTCGACAAGATGCAAACGGCGCAGTCCGGCATCGGCAAACATTCGGGCTACTTCAAGCGGATTTTCATTATAAATTTTTTTTTGTGAATAATCGCCTTGTGTAAGACGTACACATTTTCCATCTATAAGATCAATGGCAGGAATTATTTCAATCATAAAGTAATATTCTCATTTTGTTTTTTAAAATACAAAAGTACTAAAAAGCAATCAGAATAAATAATTAGAAATGAATTTTGATTGCTGTTTCTAATCTATCATTTTGAAATTGAACAATATAAATCTATTATTCGGGAAATAAATATCAAATATTTTAAAAATTATATTTTCCACTTTTTTATTTTTATAATCGTGTTATATTAACAAATTATAAATTGAAACCGAAAATGTGTAAACCTACAATATAATTTTGTAACTTCGTTTGGTTTTTAAATAAAATTTTTTAGTAATATTAAATTCTTAACCACCTAATTTACAAGAAGATGTTTAACTTTTTAAAATTGATCCGTGTTCAGAATCTGATTTTTATTGCATTCATACAATTGATAATGCGACAAACAATTCTGATTCCGATTTTACAAAAATATGGTTTTGAAGCTACACAGGCATCCGGAATGATAGGACTACTAATAATTGCTACTGTTTTAATTGCAGCAGGTGGTTACGCATTGAATGATTATTTTGATGTGAAAATAGATGCTATCAATAAGCCCGAAAAACAGGTTGTTGGAACATTTATACCGCGAAAAACGGCCATGTTGATGCACCAGTTACTTAGCGGTTTAGGAATTATACTCGGTTTATTATTAGCTTATGTGGCACGAAGTTTCACTTTAGGATTTATTTTTATTGTAGTGCCGGGCTTATTGTGGTTTTATTCGGCAAGTTACAAGCGTCAGTTTCTGACAGGAAATTTGACTATAGCATTTGTTTCAGCAATCACCGTATTAGTTGTGGGAGTAATGGAGCTAGCATTTTTGCGCAAAGAATTTGGCACGTTGATTTTTGAAACCCTTATTCCAAAAGAGATTTATGCCTGGATAGGCGTATTTTCGATTTTCTCGTTTCTGTGTACATTGATTCGTGAAATTATCAAAGACATGGAAGATGAAAAAGGCGACCGAGAATTCGAATGTCGTACAATGCCTATTAAATGGGGAATTGCAAAGACAAAAATATTTTTATATGTATTAATATTAATCACAAATATAGCATTGTACGTTGTTAATTATCAATTTGTTCCATTTGAAGGAACGTTGACTTTGCGTTACATAATTTTTGGTTTGTCATTGCCTTTCCTTGCATTAGGTTACTTCATTTTTATTGCAAAAACTCCGAAGGATTTTCATAATGCCTCGAATTTTGCAAAAATCATCATGCTCATCGGCGTATTGTACGCATTCGTTTTATATTTTCTTCAGGCTAAAACTTACGGAATTAGCCTATTTAACTTGTTTATTGTTAAATAATTATCAATTTTATAACAAAAATATTACAATGGAAATTCTGAGCAATTTAAATAATTATCATATCATCCTTGGTTCACAATCGCCACGCAGGCGCGAACTTCTGACCGGGCTTAATATTCCTTTTGAAGTAAGACATATAGATGTTGAAGAGACCTATCCCGAATTTATGGTTGGTGTGGATATACCCATGTATTTAGCCGAAAAGAAAGCCAACGCATTCGCCGATAAAATGCATGAAAACACCTTGCTCATAACAGCCGATACGATTGTTTGGCACGAAGGAATTGCACTGGGCAAACCGGCAAACAGAGAGGAAGCTGTAAAAACGCTCCAAAAACTGTCAGGAAAAACACATCAGGTGATTACAGGCGTTAGTATTTCGACTTTTGATCGAAGAAAAACCTTTCATGTAATATCCGATGTGCGCTTTGCAAATTTAACTCCAAATGAAATTGAATATTACCTCGATAATTTTCAACCTTACGACAAAGCCGGTGCTTATGGCGTTCAGGAATGGATCGGATTTGTAGGTGTTGAGCACATTAACGGATCGTATTACAATGTAATGGGATTGCCGGTTCAACGACTTTACAACGAACTTAAACGCTGGAAATAAGGCTTTTACGTTTCAAAGGTTTCAGAGGTTTCAGGGGTTTCAGGGGTTTTAGGGGTTTCAGAGGTTTCAGAAGTTTCAGAGGTTTCAGAAGTTTCAGAGGTTTCAGAGGTTTCAGAGGTTTCAGAGGTTTTAGGGGTTTCAGAGGTTTCAGAGGTTTCAGAGGTTTCAGAAGTTTCAGAGGTTTCAGAGGTTTTAGGGGTTTCAGAGGTTTCAGAGGTTTCAGAGGTTTCAGAGGTTTCAGAGGTTTCAGAGGTTTCAGAGGTTTC
>JAURYY010000042.1 GCA_030653695.1 Paludibacter sp.
TTTTTAACCTTATTACCTTATTGCAATAAATTTATTAGTCTCCGCCATTTTTAATTTGAGTAAAAACATATTGTAATACATTTATATACAAATAGATATATTTCATTTATATCAAATCGTAATGTTTAGAAAAATCACTGAACAGGTCGGGACTTGTGAATTATTAATCGAGTTCTTCGTCGGAATAAATAAACTCAAGATTGGGTAATTTGTAATCAAAAACTTCGTCGGGATTAAAAAATCGGTCGAGTTCAACTTTCGCAGTTTCAACGGTATCAGATGTATGGATAATATTCCACTGAACACTCATGCTTAAATCGCCACGTATGGTTCCAAATGCCGCTTTACGCCCGTTGGTTGCGCCTGCCATGTGGTGAACTACTTCCACCGCATCTTTTCCGGCTAAACAGCAAACAATTACCGGAATAGCTTTCATAGCAACTTTTATTCTTCCGAAAAATGGTTTATCGGCTAAATGTGCATAATGATCGTTTAAAATTTCGTCGGTCAACTGTAGCATTTTAATTCCACAAACCTGCAGTCCTTTTTGTTCAAAGCGTTTGATCACTTCACCAATAAGTGCACGCTGAATTGCTCCGGGTTTAATTATTACAAGGGTTTTTTCCATTAGTATTAGAATTGAAATTATTTAAATTTAGAAAATAGATGTTCAAAGATAATGAAAAAGTGAATTGCAGTCAAAATAAGTTCCGATTTTTTAACTAATAACACCCCAATTTAAAGTATTTGTTTTCAACTTACGCAGTTGAGCCTTTAACAACAAATTTTCCTGTTTTTGAAGTGTAGGATCTTCATCAAGTATTTCCATTGCAGTCCGACGTGCAATTTCAAGCATTTTTCCATCTTGAGCCAAATTGGCTATTTTAAGTTCAAAGGGTAATCCACTCTGCATTGTTCCTTCTAAATCGCCGGGTCCGCGAAGTTGTAAATCGGCTTCCGAGATTTCGAAGCCATCATTTGTGCGCACTAAAATTTCCAAGCGTTTACGGGTTTCAGAAGCTAATTTGAATCCGGTAAGCAAAATACAAAATGATTGATCGGCTCCACGCCCTACGCGTCCTCGCAACTGATGCAACTGCGAAAGCCCGAACCGTTCAGCATTTTCAATGATCATTACCGAAGCATTGGGCACATTTACGCCTACTTCAATTACTGTAGTGGCAACCATTATCTGTGCTTCGCCCGACACAAATTTTTGCATCTGAAAATCTTTTTCCGCCGACTTCAGTTTTCCGTGAACTTTACATACTGTGTAATCCGGAAATGTTTCGCATATATAATTATAACCGTTTTCAAGATCCTGCAAATCCATTTTTTCCGATTCGTTAATCAACGGATAAACGATATAAATCTGTCTCCCCAACTGAACTTGTTTAGCAATAAACTGATTTAGACTTTGTCGTTTGCTTTGGTAATAGTGATAAGTTTGGATAGGTTTTCGCCCCGGCGGAAGTTCATCGATAACCGAAACACTCAGGTCGCCGTATAGTGTCATTGCCAGCGTTCGGGGAATAGGGGTGGCAGTCATAACCAAAATATGGGGTGGCTGAACGTTTTTCTTCCACAGTTTGGAGCGTTGCTCCACCCCGAAGCGATGCTGTTCATCGATAACCACTAATCCAAGATTGGCATACTGAACTATTTCTTCAATCAAAGCATGGGTGCCAATCAAAATATTCAGTTCTCCCGAAAGCAATTGTTCGTGAATGATAACACGATCTTTCGGACGAGTGGAGCCGGTGAGCAATGCCACAGTAACGCCCGGATTGCCGAGTAATTCTTTAATCGTTTCGAAATGTTGATTAGCTAATATTTCGGTCGGAGCCATCAGTGTGGCTTGAAATCCGTTGTCGATTGCCATTAACATGGTCATCAAAGCCACTAAAGTTTTTCCGCTGCCTACATCACCCTGCAGCAGGCGGTTCATTTGCTTGCCCGAACCTACATCGATACGTATTTCGCGCAAAACACGTTTTTGAGCTCCGGTAAGTTCAAAAGGAAGATTATCTTTAAAAAAAGTATTGAAGTAAGTTCCAATTTGACTAAAAATAAAACCTTTAAAATTTTGTTCTCTCCATTTCGTTTGTCGTAAAATACTGAGCTGAATATAAAAAAGTTCTTCAAATTTCAGTCGCTGACGGGCTTTGTTTAGGGTAGTAGCATTTTTTGGAAAATGAACGTTCATCAACGAATCGGTGAGGTTCATTAGTGCGTAACGCTTCAAAATAAATGCGGGAAGTGATTCCGGAACACCGGTTTTCAGATTTTGAACAAGCGGGAAAATAATTTTCTGAACCATTTTTGAATTCAAAAAACCACTTTTCATTTTTTCGGTGGTGTTATAGTAAGGCTGCAAGCCCATCATTTCGGCGGGCGGCAATTGCGAAACAAGTTCAATATCGGGATGTACAATATTGTACCGTCCATTGAACGAAGTTGGTTTTCCAAAAACCACATAATCAATTCCCGTTCTGAATTTTTCAACAATAAATTTGATGCCTTTGAACCATAAAAGATCAATGGTGTCTCTCCCATCGGTAAACACAGCAGATAAACGCAAATTTTTTCCCTCACCTATTTTTTCAAACTTCAGTATTTTTCCTTTTACCTGAATATAGGGCATATTAGCACTAATCTCGTGTAGGTAATAAAACCGGCTGCGGTCAACATATTTGTACGGGTAGTGCCGCAACAAATCCTCCACCGAACGAATGCCCAGCTCCTTAGCGAATAGTTCCGCTTTTTTTGGTCCCACACCGGGAAGGAATATTATGTCCTGCATTGAAAAGTCCACTTGTTATGTTCGTATTTGTGGTTATTTTAAGTTGCAAATATTTAACAATTTAGTCTTATTCATTCCTATATCATTTCACGGCAAATTTACAATCTTTTTTAAGTTTACAAAAACCGTGTGAACGAAACTTTAACCCTATAACAAATAAGGCAGACCCTCATCAGCGTCTGCCTTATTTTTTTTTCGGTTAAATACCTTTTTCGATTCCATTATTTTTCGATAATTTATCGCTTTACCGTGACTTTTAATTTCATCATTTCGGCTTTGCTTTCGCGAGGCTTTTACCTGCTCAAGCACCTTGTTTTTCTTTTTTTGTTTCATATTTTTTGGAAATTAATTTGAATTGTTCTGATTTGTTATTGTATATGATTAGTTTGTGTTTAGTTAGGGACAAACGGTTTTACTACGTTGACATTCAATTCAATACCGATAAAAAAATATAATAAAATAAGCGACAGCCCCGATAGCGTTCGACTGAGCGTTCGACTGAGCTCACGCCGAAGTCTCACGCTGAAGTCTATCAGCGATTTTTTCGGGGTCATTCATTATATATAATATTTATTTAAGTGTTTGAATATGTGTTTGATAACTATGTATTTACTATTATAGAAAATGGCGGTATCCAGTACTTTACTTTTTATTGATTCATCTTTATGATAAATAAGGTAATAAGGTTAAAATAACATTTGTATTATTTCTACTAAGGTTATAATGTTGAAAATAACG
>JAURYY010000233.1 GCA_030653695.1 Paludibacter sp.
TTAGATATAGATACCGAATTGTTAATGGAAAAAATAATCACTGATAATCAAAGATTTGAAAAACTGTTAAATTACAAATGCCTTATGCAAGCGGGGTAATAGAGCTTGCGAAAGTTAAGATATTAATATATGTCACCAAGAAAACCACCCTGAGAATATTTTTTCAAGGTGGTTTTTTTATTCTTTGAAAACCTTATAAACAGTGAATTATGTAACTTATTCCCTCTACTATGTAAGGCATGTTGTGGCTAATTATCTCATCTTTGTCAGGTTAAAATATTTTTTTCAACCTGAAAATGCAACTTTCAAATAATCACTTTATAAATTTATGTACCCATGAGAAACAAGATTTTTCTATCTAATCAAAAGAATATTTCGGCGCAAAAGCGGACAAAAAATTCAGGCTTTTTCAGTATGAGTTTTATACTGATATTACTTGCAATTTTCACCTGGCAATGCAGAGTTTTAATTCCAGTAAAGACTCCCGCAATTGTAATACCTATAGCCGAAAGTGACGTGAAATTGATAACCCGTGCACCGCTTACAGTTCCCGTAAAACGCACTATCAACGAAGCATTTCCGTTGCGCAATTATATTTTTTTCGAAGAAAGATCATCCGAAATTCCCAAACGATATGTCAAATTAAATAAAAATCAGGCGTTGAAATTTGAATTGGAACATTTGCGAGTAACAGACATCAAAAATCAGACAGGGCGTTCGGAAAGACAAATGACAGTTTACTACAACATACTGAATATTTTAGGGTATAGAATGCAGCAAAATCCAACCACACTGATTACATTAATCGGAGCTTCAGCCGGAAACGGTGCCGCTTTGGGTAAAGAATATGCCGAATCGGTAAAACATTATTTAGTGGATATTTTTGGCGTAAAGGGTACGAGGATAATAACTGAAGGAAAAGACCGTCCGATAAATCCTTCGGAAACACCGGGTGGAGTAAATTTTCTGCCATTACTTCGTGCCGGCGATCGCCGCGTTGATATAGTGAGCAATTCAGTTGATTTGATGACTCCGCTTCAAATTGTTGCCGTTCAGGCAGATCCTTTGGACAGTCGTGTTGTATTCAGTGCAAAATCTGAAAAACTTCTGCCGCTTAAATCCTGGAATGTAGAACTGACCGACGAAAATGGAATATCACAGACTTTTGGACCTTATACCCGCGAACAGGAAAGTGTTTCGGGAAACACCATTCTTGGTAATCGTCCTGAAGGTAAATTTAAAGTTGTAATGAGTGGAACAACAGAAGATGGAACTAAAATTCGCAAAGAAAGTACGCTTCGTTTGGTACGTAATCCCAAATTGAAAGAAGAAGCTTTGCGATACAGTATTTTGTTCGATTTCGATCAGTCCAAAGCTGTGGCTACCTACGAAAAATTTTTGACTGAGGTCGTAGCTCCGCAAATTACGAACAACAGCACTGTTATAATACATGGTCATACCGATATTATTGGCAGCGCAGAATACAACATGAACCTGTCGCAACAACGTGCAAAGGATGTTATGGATATCCTCCAAAAAGCCACTTACGAAGCCGGGAACACAGGAATTGTATACGATGTATTTGCTTTTGGCATGGATACTGAAAATGCTCCTTTCGGCAATAAACTTCCGGAAGAACGTTTCTACAACCGAACAGTAATCATTGATATTGTTCGTGCCAAATAATTAACGGTTGGTAAACCGAAAAAAAATAAATGACCGTCTTGTAAGGAAATCTTTATGGCGGTCATTTTCTCATTTTTTCAAACCGAAATTTAGCGGAATGATTACTTCTTCTTTACCTAATTGAAGAATGAACCACAATAGACACAATAGTTCACTGTAGGAATAATGTATTCAGTATTATTAGTGAGTGATATCAATTAAAATACCGGTAGGTATTTTGCTATTGTGTTTTTAGATTATCATTTCTTTATTTTTCTATTGTGTCTATTGTGGTTTAAATATTGATTAAGGTTTATTTTCGTAAAGTAAAATTACTATACAATCAGTGAAACATGTAAATAACTCTATGAACAATGTAACGGTTTTGCCTCCATTTTCACTCATCTTTGTATAAAAAATCAATATCATGAAAAAACTCAGGATTTTAGTATTCATCATTTTTACCGCATTAATAGCGTTAGGATCAAGCTCGTGTTTAGTGAGCCGACACCAAAATCAGGGACGGCATCTGGGTTGGTTCAAAAACAATAACCACCACAACAGGAAAGTGTATGTGATACAACAAAGCAAACACAACCAACCGAAAATCAACCGTCAAAAAGTTGTTTCGGGAAACAAACAATACAAGAAAGATAACAAAAATAATAACCGATAAAAAAGTAATATTATGTCATATAAACCCGAAAATAAACATCTGACAGTTTTAGGATTTGCAGGTCAGAAAACCAATTCAGCTTTTGCAAAAGCCGGAAAACTTAAATTGAAAAAAGCAAAAGAAAATATTGTGGATGCCGGAATTGATTTCAGCTCGGCAATATCAGAAACCATAGCGGGTTTCAAAGCCCAATCAATAGATGAAATTAATCGTATTGACAGTAGCATTGCCGGATTTAAAAAGAAAATAGAAACTGCCGGTGATAAAATTGGTGCATTCTACAAAGATGAAATAATAAGAATCGAAAACTCGAAACTGTTTTGTACTCAAAACTTAAGAAATTTAAAGAAGAAGGTGATGATTTAAAGTAAGATGGTTTATAGTAATTAGTTTATAATCTGTTGTTTATAGTAATTTGTAATAACAAAATGCGCTCGAAAATTATATTTATAATTGCACTGTTCATAGTTGTTTGTTGGATATTTCTGTTTACTTTTTTTAGTGAATTTATCTATATCCATATCGCGGCAATATTTACTGTAATCGGTTTTGGTGTGAGTTATTTCACAAAAAGTAAAAACTATAATCAGCAACAGGAGTAAAATCGGACAAATGGGAATGAAAAAAGCGGGAATTCGACTATCAATCGTATTCCCGCTTTTTAGATAGGTACTTTTTAATTCGCCCAGATATTACCCTGTGAAATAATGTTTTTGTTATTTGCTGCCGTATGATAAACATTGATGTAACCAACATATACCAGCCAGTTATCATAATTGATAGCCGTAGCATTATTTAAAATGACTATCGACTTTTGTACCCAACGTATTTTTAATATTTGTAAAACAATAAATAATGGCTCTTTTCTAAGACAAGGTTGATGGTATATGGTTAGTTTTCGAATCTATTTTCTGTGAAGAAATGGAAAAGAATGGAACGCGGATTCTCGCTG
>JAURYY010000351.1 GCA_030653695.1 Paludibacter sp.
GATATTTGTATCAGGATAACCCTCTAATATCTTCACAAGTTTATTAAGATTAATTTTGGCATCGGCTGATAAATCTGATTTATCGAATCCGAAAAGCACATTACTGCTGAATTCCACTACGATTCCTTCGCCAACCCGCACGATTGAGGGTAGAACCTTATAATTTAAAGCGGTCGAAAAAGTTTTTTGGTTTTGATTCTTCATTAGTCTCGTGGGCAGTAGGTTCGTTGTCGTACACTCTTTCCTGCCGTTGCGGAGCCTCGCCTTGTTCTTTTTTAATAAACTTTATCACTTCTTCCAATCCTTCGGTAAAGTGGTCAAAATCTTCTTTATACAAAAATATTTTGTGTTTTTCATACGATACCTGAATGTCATCGTCCTGTCCGGTTACTTTTTTTTTGCTTTCGGTAATTGCCAAAAACAAATCATCGTTTCTACTTTTCTTTACATCTAAATAATAAATGCGCTTTCCTGCTTTTATCGATTTCGAAAAAATAATTTCATTGTCTTTCTTCTCAAGTTCGATTTTCTTTTTTCTACTTCCATACTTCAAATGCTTGTTTATTAAATGTTTTTTCGAACAGTATTCATCTGTGTTTTATATCAGAGCCAAGACAAAGACAAAATATGTCAATAAAGAGGTCTGAATCTTGATTTTTGTATTCTGAAATTTTCTCAATTGGTGTTGAGTGTTCAAATTTCCGTAAAATTTTTCAAACTATCAAATGGTTTAGTCAAAAAGTGGAATTTTTTTAGAAAGATTTCACAAAAACGAACGTAATAAAAAACGGACATATTTCAAATATTTGAAATATGCCCGATCATTTGTAATTATTTCTTCGCTGGTTTATACAAATGCGACGAGTGTCCGTAGAATAATTCGGCAGCTTCCATTACCGTTTCCGAAAGCGTTGGATGCGGGTGAATAGTGAGAGCCAAATCCTTTACCGTTGCGCCCATTTCGATGGCTAAAACGGCTTCGGCTATCAATTCACCGGCTCCGGGTCCGCACAATCCAACGCCCAACACGCGCTCTGTTTCGGGGTCGACAATTATTTTTGTCAATCCATCGCTGCGGTCGAGTGTGGTGGCACGTCCGCTGGCCGCCCATGGGAATTTTGCCACTTCGTATTTTACGCCTGTGGCATTTGCCTGATTTTCGGTAATGCCTGCCCACGCAATTTCGGGGTCGGTAAATACCACAGCCGGAATTGCCAAGGGTTCGAAAGCTACTTTTTTGCCCAAAATAGAGTCCACAGCTACCCGTGCCTCGTGCGATGCTTTGTGTGCCAGCATTGGTTCGCCCACAATATCGCCAATGGCATAAATATTTTCGTCGTTGGTTTTCAGCGTTTTATCGACAATTATCCAACCACGTACGTTTACCTGAACATTCGTATTTTCAAGTCCTAAACCGGCAGTTTGCGGTTTTCGTCCGATCGACATTAGCACATAATCGTATTGTTGTTCTTCAGTAACACCGTCCTTGTTTTCGATTTTCACCGTTAAACCTTCGCCAACTTCTTTTATTTCAGTTACTTTGGATTGTAACATTATTTTTTCGAACGAATGCGACAATCGTTTTTGCAAATGCGAAACCAAATCCTGATCGGCTCCAGGAAGTATTCTGTCCATAAATTCTACTACCGAAACCTTGGTTCCCAATGCAGCATAGACCGAACCGAGTTCCAGCCCGATATAGCCGCCACCAACTACCAAAAGGCTTTTGGGAATGGTTGGCAAATCAAGTGCCGAAGTGGAATTGAGCAAGCGATTGCTGTCGATTTGGAGCGACGGCACTGTGGCAATCACCGAACCTATGGCTATAATGGCTTTGTCGTAGCTGATTTCCTGCAGCGAGCCATCTTCTTTGGTTACTACTATACTTTTCGACGATGCAAATTTTGCTCTTCCCTGTACAAAGTTTATTTTGCGCTGTTTGGACAAGACTCCAAGACCGCCGGTAAGTTTTGCTACCACTTTATTTTTGAAAGTACGTAGTTGGTCAATGTCAATTTTCGGTTCCCCAAAATCCACTCCCCACGCTTTTGCTTCTTTTGTTTCGTTTATTAACTTTGCTACATGCAGCAACGCTTTCGACGGAATGCATCCACGATACAGACACACACCTCCCGGATTTTTTTCTAAATCTACTAAGGTAACGTTCATGCCCAAATCGGCAGCGTAAAATGCCGCTGCGTATCCGCCCGGACCTCCTCCAATAACTACTAGCCCCCTATCCCCCGAAGGGGGAACAAGAGTGCTTTTTGAATTATTATTTGTTAAATTTTCCATATAAATATTTTTAACACCATTCCGTAAATTTGAAAAGTGAAGTATTATGTTTTATTCAATATTATTCAAATACTTGGTCTTAAACCCCCCTCGGGGTTTGGGGGCTATCCTTCCACAATCAATTTCATAGGGTTTTCTATGGCATCGATTATCCAACGCAGGAAGCGAATACCATCGGCTCCATCAATCACCCGATGATCGTACGAAAGTGAGAACGGCAACATCAGGCGAGGTTCGAATTTTCCATCGATATACTCCGGCTCCATTTGTCCGCGCGATACACCTAAAATGGCTACTTCGGGTGCATTTACAATAGGTGTAAAGGATGTACCGCCAATTCCGCCAAGGTTTGTTATGGTAAAGCAACCGCCACTCAAATCGGCAATGCCTGCTTTTTTGGTACGGGCTTTTTCGGCTAATACATTCATTTCGCGAGCAATTTCAATTACGTTCATTTGGTCGGCATTGCGCAAAACGGGAACCATTAGTCCAAAATCTGTATCGACTGCAATGCCAATATTAAAGTATTTTTTGTAGATAATTTGTTTGTTTTGCATATCCACGCTGGCGTTAAATTGCGGAAAGCGTTTGAGCGCCATTGCTACAATTTTCACTAAAATAGCTGTTAAGGTCAGTTTTACTCCTTGTTTATCAGCTTCTATGGCATAACTTTTACGAAATTCTTCCAGTGCCGTAATGTCCACTTTGTCGAACTGCGTTACGTGCGGAATGGTATGCCAGGCGTAACTCAAATGTTCGGCGGTTTTGAAGCGAATGTTGCTCATTGCTTGCATTTCAATGTCGCCAAACTTCGTAAAGTCGGGTAGTGGCTCTTGATGTTGCTCGGCTCGTATATGTTGAATTTCATTGCGTTGCTGATGCAATGTTTTGCTAAATGCTTTTACATCGTCGAGCAAAATTCGTCCGCCCGGACCGGTTCCTTTTATCCGATTCACATCCACACCAATTTCGCGCGCTAAGCGGCGAACCGAAGGGGCTGCTGGTGCTGCGTTTGGAACTATTGGCGGTTGATTTTCGATGATAACAGCTTTTGGAGCATCGGCAGCTATAGTTGGCGCCGGAAGAAAAACTTCTGCTTTTGCATCAGCTTCCATTTTTTCAACAACAGATGCCAGAGCAGCCTGAACTTCTACAGGCACTTCTGCTTTTTGTGCAACAACCGGCTCTTGTGCCGGAGCTTGTCCGCTTGCAGCATCGTCTATTGCCATCACTTCCTGACCAATGCTCACTGTATCGCCCTCGTTTACCGAGATACTAACTACTTTTCCTGCAATATCCGAAGGTACTTCAATGGTTGCTTTGTCGGTTTCGAGTTCCAGTAAGGGTTGATCCAACTCAACTGTATCGCCCACATTTACAAGCACTTTGACAATAGATGCCGATTTTATATTTTCACCCAATTCGGGAATATTAAATTTTTTCATTATTTATGAAATCATAGGGTTTAACTTATTTGCATCAATTCCAAGCTCATTCATAGCTTTTTTCAAATCAGCCAATTTGTAATTCCCTTCCTTATACAAAGCATAAAGGGTAGTAAATGCAATGTGTTTGGCATCTACTTCGAAGAAATTACGCAATTCGCTACGTGTTTCCGAACGTCCGAAACCATCTGTGCCAAGCGTATATAATCGTTTTGGCAGCCATTTCGAAATAGAATCGGGTAATGTTTTTACATAATCAGATGCAGCTACAATTACACCCTCATTTTTTATTATAGTCGAAACGTAAGGAGTTTTTTCTTGTCCTGGATTTAGTAAATTGTAACGTTCCACGTCCAAGCCATCGCGTTGTAATTCTTTGTAACTTGTTACGCTATAAACATTTACACCAACATCATATTTTTCTTGTAAAATTTCGGCAGCTTTCAATGTTTCGTTCATAATAGTTCCGCTTCCAAGCAAATTTGCTGTAAGCGTAGCTTTTGGTTTGGCTGATTTTTGGTACAAATACATGCCTTTCAAAATACCGTCTTTTACACCTTCGGGCATTGCCGGCATGGGGTAATTTTCGTTCATTACTGTAATGTAATAAAATACTTTTTCTTGTTCTTCGTACATTCGACGGATACCATCGCGTATAACAACAGCCAATTCATAAGCAAAAGCGGGATCGTAAGTTACTAAATTTGGTATCGGATATGCTAATAAATGACTGTTGCCATCCTGATGTTGCAATCCTTCGCCGGCTAAAGTGGTACGACCGGCTGTTCCGCCTATCAAAAATCCTTTTGCTTGCATGTCGGCTGCTGCCCACACCAAATCTCCAATACGTTGTAAACCAAACATGGAGTAATATACAAAAAATGGCATGGTGTTTAAGCCATGTGTAGCGTAGGCTGTTCCGGCACTAATAAACGATGACATGGAACCTGCCTCGGTAATTCCTTCTTCTAAAATCTGTCCGTTTTTTGCCTCTTTGTAGTATAATAACTGCTCTCTGTCAACGGGCTCGTAAAGCTGACCCACGTGCGAATAAATACCATTGGCGCGAAAAAGCGATTCCATACCGAATGTACGTGCTTCGTCGGGCACAATGGGTACAATAAGTTTTCCTATTTCTTTGTCTTTCAGCAGCTTGGTCAAAATTCGAACAAAAGCCATAGTTGTCGAAAGTTCGCGTCCATCGGAGCTTTGATAAAATTCGGCAAAAACTTCTTCGGGTGGCGTTTTTATCGGTCGTAAATCGGTACGACGCTCAGGTACAAAGCCACCTAATACTTCGCGACGTTTTTTAAGGTATTGTATTTCGGGCGAGTCGTCGGGCAATTTATAAAATGGAGCTTTCACCACTTCTTCGTCCGACAATGGTATGCCAAATCGGGTTCTAAATTCTTTCAACTCATCTTCGTTAAGTTTTTTCTGCGAGTGGGTAATGTTTTTTCCTTCGCCACTTTCGCCCAATCCGTAGCCCTTAATAGTATTTGCCAGAATTACAGTAGGTTGACCTTTGTGATTTACAGCCGAATTAAAAGCTGCATACACTTTTTCGGGGTCGTGTCCGCCACGTTTCATTTTTTTTATTTGCTCATCGGTTAAGTGGCTCACCATTTCTTCCAATTCGGGGTCGACGCCAAAAAACTCCTTACGCACATACCCACCATCGGCAATGGAAAATTTTTGCGACTGTCCGTCAACAATTTCGCCCATGCGTTTTACCAACTTTCCTTTTGTGTCATTTTCGATTAATGTATCCCATTCGCCACCCCAAAGCACTTTTATCACATTCCAACCTGCCCCACGGAAAACGGCTTCGAGTTCCTGTACAATTTTTCCATTTCCACGTACCGGTCCATCCAAACGCTGTAAATTACAATTAACCACAAAAATCAGATTGTCCAATTTTTCACGCGAGGCTAAGGTAATTGCTCCTAATGCTTCGGGCTCATCGGTTTCGCCATCGCCCAGAAATGCCCACACTTTTTGTCCTGCCGTTTCTTTTAATCCTCTATCTTCGAGATATCTATTAAAACGTGCCTGGTAAATTGCCATAATCGGACCTAAACCCATCGAAACGGTTGGGAATTCCCAAAAGTTTGGCATTAACCAAGGATGTGGATAGGACGAAACACCACCGTTAGGGTTCAATTCGCGTCGGAAATTGCAAATATTATCCTGCGTTAACCGTCCTTCGAGAAAAGCACGTGCGTAAATTCCGGGCGCGGCATGTCCCTGAAAATAAATCTGATCGCCCTCGTAACCACCACCTTTACCTTTGAAAAAATGATTGAAACCTACTTCGAGTAGCGTAGCCACCGATGCGTAAGTGGAAATATGTCCGCCAATGCCGCTTTCGTTTTTGTTCGCTTTTACTACCATTGCCATAGCATTCCAGCGAATAATACTTTTTATTTTGCGTTCAATTTCGCGATTACCCGGATAGGGTACTTGTTTGTCGCGGGTTATCGTATTAATGTAAGGTGTATTAGCCGTAAAGGGCAATTCAATACCTGCTTTGTGCGCGCGTACTTGTAACTGACGTAAAAGTTCAACCACACGTTCGGGACCCCATTGTTGCATTACGTAATCGAGCGAGTAAAACCACTCCTCGTTTTCTAATTCTTCTATTTCCTTCGGAATTGATTTATTTGAATTCATTGCTGATAAATTAAGTTTTAATTTTTATCACTTAAACAATTCAATTTTAAATATGTTTTAAGTTGGAATTGCTACAATTTGATATTTAACACAATTATTCGGCTTAGTATTTAAATATCAGTGTTTTAAATAAATCATAAAAAATATTATTTTGCAATGTGTACATTACAAGATAGCGATATATAATTAATTATTAAATAATTAAAATTTTATGTTACAAAATCGTATCGATCGTCGCGTTTTAAAACAACAACTTCAAAAAGAACCGTTTAATCGTCGTACAATTTCTTTTTACAAGTATTTCGAAATTGAAAAACCGCAAGATTTTCGCGATACTTTGTATATTAAATGGTCAGAATTGAATTGTTTTGGACGAATTTATATAGCGCGCGAAGGAATAAATGCGCAAATGAGTGTGCCCGAACAAAATTTAGTTGCATTTTTTGGGTATTTGTATTCGATACCTGAATTGGATCAATTGCCCATAAAATATGCCATTGAAGACGATGGAAAATCGTTTTATAAACTCACCATCAAAGTGCGTCCGAAAATAGTAGCTGATGGCTTGGATCACGGAACGTATGATTTGTCGAAAGTTGGGAAACATTTGTCCGCATTCGAATTTCACGAAGCGTTGGACAATCCTGAAACTATTGTTATGTGTCAAGTTTCACAACGTTGTTGATATGCGTTGACTAAATTTCGGTTCAAAGATAATACTTTATTTTTAAATTCTATGGGTGTTATTTTAAATATTTCAGGTTTTAAATCGTACCATTTTTCCATGGCTTGAAAAGGCGTTTTCACATTGAGTTCCTTTCTGAGTGATCCATGTCTTCTGTGGGTATTATAATAGACTAAGAAATTCATCATGTCAGTT
>JAURYY010000355.1 GCA_030653695.1 Paludibacter sp.
TATATATGGCAGCGCGTAACACTTGTTCCACCGTTGGTGAATCTTTGCGACCAAAATTGCTTTCTTTGATGCCCGAAAGAACATCGCTACTGACCAATTTCACAAAATCAGGATTTTTGTCCAACTTTTTGGGTGCAGTTCATAATGGGACAGCCTCTTTTTTTGTACCAGAGCCTGAATCGAACGGCATGGAAGTGAATCCACTCATGATTGAGTACCGCATGTTCATTAGTTATTTCACATTTATTTGGGATTAATGATGCACAATGTAACTAAATATCTTAACATCAGTTCATCGAAAATAAATATATTTGTCATCAATTGAACATTTAACATAAAATAAACCATATTAATCTAAATGTATTCGCATATTTGTACCGTCAATATTTTTAACAGTAATTGTTTTTCATTTATTTTAAAAAATTAGTTTTAAATTTTAAAAGTGCGGTGTCAGCACGATAATCACTGATGGTAATATCATGAAAAAAATTTACTTTCTTTTTGTTGTTTTAATGTCCTGCTTCCTTTTGCAAAGTCAGGTTGTTCAGTTAAACGACCCGTTGATGTATGGCGGAAAAATTAGAGGATATGCTAAGAACTCAAGTTGTGTCCTGGTAGCCACTGATGGCGGAATATTTAGAACCACGGATCAGGGACAGAGTTGGACAAATGCGACTCAAACTTTTGATCCAAATTCTGTAAATTGCGAAACAATTGTTAGCATTGGAAACGACTTTTATGCAATGCCCAATTACGGTTCAGGCATTTATAAAAGCACTGATAATGGAGTTAACTGGTCGCCTTTATCGTTTTCTTCCTGGACGCCATGGAGCTTAGGCAAAATTTCAAATACCTTGTATGTGGTTGGTGTCGGTCAGACTGGGGGTCAGTTGTATTCTTCTTTAAATGGTAGTACCTGGACGCCTAAGGCAATACTCTGGGATAATATTAATACGTGGCAAGGAGGGGATTGCGAATTATTGTCTTTCAACCAAGATAAACTTTATCTTGCTCTACGCAATAATTTGTACTACACATCAGATGGGAGCAACATTTCTACAGTTTCAGTTAGCGGGCTTGGAATAACTGATTTTTCACGAAACTATGACATCGATGGGGATGCATTGGGTAATTTATATTACAGGGTGAATAATGCACTTTATAAATATAATTTCACGTCAGATATATGGAGCAATATTTCTACGGGTAAAATACCAAGTGATTATCAGATTGTAGAGTATTACGCTACTGATAATGCAGTTTTTTTAACTACAATGAATCCTACTCTTGACATAAAATTTTACAGATCAACCAATCAGGGCAGTACATTTTCAGAACTTACTTCTACAGGTCTGTCCCCACCAATGGTAAGTGATATCATTGAAGTTTCTGCCACCGAATTTATTGGAAATAGACTGGACGGCCAAATTGTGCTATCTTCAAATGGAGGAAGCACATGGTCGTTGAATGCGAACCAATATATAGCCTCCTACGCGGGTAACTTTACGCGTTCGGGTAATTCCCTTTTATTTTCCAGAGAAGTCACAGGATTAATCCTTTCGATAAATCAAGGTCTAAATTGGAGTATTGCCAATAATGGAATTCCTGGGTTAAGTGGGATATCTGCCTATTTTGTAAACCAAATTATTCAAGTTAAGGATACGCTTTTTTCATTTCTTCAACCCGATCCATTTTCCAATAATGTTGCATTGTATAAATCGACTAACAATGGAACTTCATGGACTTCACGGCCTATTCCTGCACCTTATAACGCAGGGGAAGAGTATTCGTTTGCAGGAAAATGCGATTCGGCATTATTTGTAAATTATTATGACCCAGTTAGTGGCAACTACGCTTTGATTGTTTCATTTAGATATGGCAGTTCATGGGTAAAACCCAATAGTCAGAACAGCAGTGAACCGCTATATTTAAAAGGGCCAAAAAATTGTTTATTTGCGTTTTATGGTTCTCCATATACCAGCTTCGATGGTTTTAGAGGTTTTAATAATGTTTACAGAGCAAATAACTTTGGTTTGAGTTTTACCGACATAAATCCGGGTAATTTATTCAGTAATACTTTTTTGATTAAAAGAGTATCTGGCGATAGGGGTGATAAAGCAGGACCAATGATGGATTTTGACGCTGCAAACAATAAAGCAATATTTGCTGTTACAGACAGAGCGTGGGGCAACTACAATATCGGTATCGACAGACTTTATTTGTACAATATTACTTCAAATACATGGTCGGTGATAAGTACAACAGGCCTTCCTGCTAATTATTTGGCCAATTGCATTAAGTACATTGGCAACAATGTTTGGCTACTTGCAACAAATACCGGGCTATACAAAAGCACGAATGCCGGAGTTACTTGGACGATTGCCCATAATGCAAGCAATTGGCAAAAAGGAATCGTTATCAATAGTATTGAAACGATTGGAATTAAAGCATTCTTGGGAACAATGGCAAATGGTGTTTGGGTGTCTGACCTTAATACAGGAATTTTAGAACAAGTTAAAGATAATGATTTACAGGTTTTCCCTAATCCCACTGACGGTTTAGTGAATGTTATAATGCCAGATTTAGGTGGTAAAACTGCAAATGTTTCCTTGTATGGTTTAGATGGAAAAGTAATGATGACTAAAACAGTACAAAGCAAACAATTCCAATTAGATCTGCATAATTTAGCCTCAGGAACCTATTTATTGGTTATAAATTCAAATAATCGAATTTTTAGAAAGTCAATAATACGCAACTAAATGGTTCGATTTGCAAATTACATTATTGGTAATTTGAAACAGAATAGAAAACCCCTCTTAATCCAAAGATTAAGAGGGGTTTAGGTACCCAGAGCCGTGTTTGAGAACGCAATACGGGTACAAATACAAAACCCCTATAGACAAACGGTTTGTAACTTATTGTAACTGAAATACATATATTTAACTGCTTTTATTGCTGCTTTTTTTATGCATTTTATTGAAGATAATTGCATTATGTGGTGCAAATGTGGTGCAAATTTAGTATATTTTCACCACGAACATAATCAATTAGTTATATGGCAACAGTACGGGCATTCATTAGAACTTCTACCAAAAAAGCAAATAGTGTTAATGTTAGATTTCGTTTGCGTGATGGTAGAACCATTCAACTATTCCATAAAAGCGAGCTTACTATAAACCCCGATTTATGGGATGATAAAAAACAAAGTGTAAAAGCCAAAGTTATTTATCCGGAATTAGAACGCAAAGTATTTAACGATGCTATCAACCAGCGCAAAACGTTGATAAGTGATTTATACTCTCCTCAGTTGAACAAAGAAGATCTTTCTTCCAATTGGCTTGAATTAGAAATTGACAAAGCCCTCAATCCTCAAAAGTACTTTATACCTGTAGTAGAAGAAAAGCAACAAACCTTTTTTGAAGCGTTTGATGAATTTCTTGCAAAGCGTAAAATATCCGATGTTAGGAAGAATAACTTCAAGGTTATTAAACGTGCTTTGCAGCGTTATGAAATTTATAAGGTTGTAAAACGTAAACCAGTTACATTGAATTTTGATTTTATAACTTCGGATACCTTGCGTGATATAGAAGATTTTTTGCGAAACGAACACCAGATTTTTAAAGATTTTCCTAAAATCTACGAAACTATCCCCGAAACACGCACACCACAAAAACGAGGACAAAACACAATCAACGATATTTTCACTAAATTGCGGACTTTATACCTTTGGGCTATTGATGTCGGTAAAACTCACAATAATCCATTCAAGGGTTATTCTGTAGAAGAATGCGTATATGGTACTCCTTTTTACATATCTATTGAAGAGCGAAATATCTTGTATAATGCCAATCTTGAAAAACGTCCACCTTTAGCGGTTCAAAGAGATATTTTTGTTTTTCAATGTTTGATAGGTTGTCGTGTCGGAGACCTTTATAAGATGACTAAAGATAATGTAATGAATGGAGCTATTGAGTATGTACCACGTAAAACAAAAGATGGTCGCCCTATAACCGTTCGTGTTCCATTAAATGCAAAAGCTTTAGAAATTCTTAATAGATGTCCGGATTATGAAAAACTCTTGCCATTTATCAGTGAGCAAAAATATAATTCAGCCATTAAAGATATGTTTAGGCTCGCAGGTTTAACACGTATGGTTACCAGTGGAAGTTTCACAATTTGCAACAGTTGAGCAAGACAATTCTCCGTCATTGCTGGAGCGAAAAGACCGTCAACCGGCAGTTACACTTACTGCTGACGCATTGGGAAGACCTTCCGAATCCAATCCTGCCCAAAGTGATGTAGCTGGCAACCAACCCACCTCCCAACAAACAGTACAACCCAATAGTGATGAATTTACCGTTAAACAAAATAATGCTAAAACACCACAAGAAGCCCTTGAATGGTCTGAAAAAAATTCTGAATCAATTATACAAGATTATATAAGTAAAAATGGAAATATTTTAGACCCCGATATTGTAAGAGAAGTCTTTAAAAAGATTGGTTATGGCGGTAGAAATGTACCATTATATAGAATCGCTGAAAAATATATGACAGAGAAGATATATGATAGGATGCTTAGGGATGCTAAAGTAAAAACAATTGTATTTAAAACAGGCGTTGGCGGTTCTGGTAAAACAAAAGCGACAACTAATTATGATTTAACAAAAAAAGGTATTATCTTTGATAGCGCATTTAACGCTTTTTCTTCATTAGATGCAGTAATTAAAAAAGCACTTGATAAAACATTTACTCGACAGTGAAATTATCAATCAAAACGAGGTGCCGGAATTATTCGATAAAAATAATTTTACAATAAATGGAAGGAATTATTTAGAGGCGATAATTATTGGGAATGTAATGGAAGAGGATCAGATTAAAGTACTTAACCTGGACGGAATGATGAATTACAGGCAGAAAATAATAAAAGCCATTGTTCCATTGCTGCAAAATTCAAAGTTAGAAGGTAACTTTATTGTAGAGCTAAACGAAGCGGTATTGCACCTTTATAACTCGAATGGCAATTTATTTGAATATTATTCTCAACAAAACATATTCGACCAGCAGAATATCAACGAAGATGTTGTATTTTTGGCAATCCAATTACAACGCAAAGAAAATGAATTCAAGAACTTTGTAAACGAGGTAAATGATGTTTTAAAGAATCAAACCATTGATATGTTCTTAGGACGTGTCAAAACAAAACAAGACATATATGCAGAATACAAAAAAGGCTTTTCAAAATCAGAACAAGCCATCATCAACGCAGTTGGAAGAAGTAAAGCGGTCAATGTCGATAACGCAAGCAGCGAAGCTAACCCCACAGGAGCAGAGCTTATTCAGCCGGATAATGGCATTGAAGGACAAAGCGAAGGAATTGGCGAAGTCGTTACCGAACCAATCTACAAAAACGGACAAGTAGTAACCTATCAGGGCAAAGAATATACAATAAACGGTATTAATGATACTGATGGACTTGTTGACCTTGAAGATGCCAAAGGTAAACTCATGCACGAAGAAGTGCCAATGGGAGAATTGAATACACCGGAAGCGGAAATAGCCGAAACACCAAAGGCTGAACCCACTAAGCAAGCGTGGGAGATGACAAGAGAGGAAATAGTAAGAAATCCTCTTTATCAAAAAGGAGATACTGCCAAACACAAAAAATCAATTCAACAAGCCCTATCCGAAGGAAAACAAGTACCTGAAAATGTATTGGCAGATTACCCTGAGTTGAAACAGGAAGTTAAGCCAGAATCAAAGATGAATGAAAGCTGGAAAAATGAGTTCGAAAGAGCAAAAAAAGAAAATGATTTACAAGCACTTGATACTCTTTATAACAAAGTAAAAGTAGTATTAAACGGATTAGCACAAGGCAAAGGAGAAGCTACTGTAAAAGAGTTTGAAGCACTTAAAAAAGAGATTGAAGATTGGGCTGCTGATTATCATTTTGGGAAAGATGAAGTTAAGATCGCTCAACAAAGAACACATACTCCAACCCAAAGCCAACTGCACTTTTAGTTATAGCACAGATGGGAAGAAATTTACGGTCATTGGCGAAAATTTTTCAGCATGGGAAGGTAAATGGATAGGAGCTAAAGTAGGCGTTTTCTGCCAACGACCTAAACCGCTTAACGACTCAGGTTATGCCGATGTGGATTGGTTCCGAATTGAAAAATAATTTTTCAGCTTTTACGAACTTTTTTCAGAAATCATTGTTTACTATTGAAAACAAATAAAACAATAATATCAATAACAAATAATTTAAACGAAAATAATATGGCCGAAGACCCAGTAATATGTACATGTCTGGATATGTGCAAAAGCGAAATTGTTGAAGGAATTCGCAAAAATAGCTGCAAAACAATTGAAGATATTGGCGATGCGATTGAAGCAGGTGCTGTTTGTGGCAGTTGCCACGATGACCTGCAGGAAATACTCGACGAAGAAAACGGATAAAAATAAAAAGGAAGCGAAAGTTTCCTTTTTTTTATGATAAAACATACGAAATGTGTATTTATCTGACCACAAGCGATTTTTGAATAAGATTTAATGACTATCGGGTTTTGCACCCAATGAAATAAATTTAACTCAAATATATATGATTTAATATTCTTGACGACAATTAAATCATTTTGGTTCTATTTTTAAAAAAGCACCTAATACTTCCTTATTAATGAGAATAGAACGCTGATTTTCGCTGATTTAGCGGATTAAGATGCTCGACTGACCGCTTTTTCGGGCGGTCTGTCGGGTGAAAACCAGGGATGACACAGTTCCGACTCTGGCTTTTTCTACATCCCTACGCAACAGACCGGAAAAAAACCGGTCAGTTGCTGCACGCTCCCGACTGACCGCTTGAGGGATGCTCGATTCTTTTCCATTTCTTCACAGAAAATTGATTCGAAAACTAACCATATACCGTCAACCTTGTCTTAGAAATGAGCCATTATTTATTGTTTTACAAATAAAAAAAACGTTGGGTACAAAAGCCGATAGTCATTTTAAACAAAGTCAAACTTCATTCTTCGAAATTCTGAGATTTTTGTTGCTTAAAGCAATGTGATAAGCCTTTTCGTAATACAATATAAAGTGTTTCCAAAGCGCCTTTTTGGCAATGGTGGCTGCATTTTTTCTTATTGTTTTTATTTCATTTTCATCGAAATCTGAAAATTTCTTCATCATTTCCGAAATACGAACAGCCACTTCGTAACTGTTATAATCTGAACGATGAATAACTCCCACGCCGTTTATTATTTCATGAGGTTTATGGGCTACCCACTGTCCGAATCCCGATAAATCAGTTGTAATGGTCGGAACAGAAAACGCCACACTTTCCAAAGGTGTGTAACCCCAAGGTTCGTAGTACGATGGAAATACGGTCAGATCCATACCTATCAATAACTGGTAGTAAGTCATATTAAAAATTCCATCGTCGCCATTCAAATACGAAGGAACAAAAATCACTTTCACGCGACTTGCTTTATCGTTTAAGAAATGAAACCAATGCAAGGCACCCATTACATTATCATTGTAGTAATCGTGTAGTTCGTGTGTTGTAAAATGGTTGTTCGATTGGAGGACTGAATCCGATTGTTTTAAGCAGTTTGCCAGATCGGCGCGTTGCCCTTTGACCCAGGCGGGCACCATGATAAACGCTACTATCTCTTTGTTTAGATCATTATTTTCGGACAAAAACTTCAACGATTCAATAAAAGTATCGATTCCCTTATTTTTATACTCGTACCGACCGGCAGTACCGATAAACAAAACATCATTGCTGAGCTTGTAACCCAGCAATGTTTCAGCCACTTTACGCAGCATTTTCTGAGCTGCTTTTCTTTGTACTGCAAATTCCTTTCCCTGTGGTACAAAATCATCTTCAAAACCGTTTGGAGTAACGATATCGGGCTTTTTATCAAGCAATTGTTCACATTCTTTCGCCGTAATTTCGCTAACAGTGGTAAAACAATCGACAATATGCGCTGCAGTTTTTTCGGTCGAGTGTTTCGAAACCATATTCAATTCGTAAGCCATCTGATCGCCATCGTATTCGTTTAGATAATTGTACAATGGCTTGTGATTTCCGGCTATCGAGCGCCCGATGGAAGTGGCATGGGTTGTAAAAACTGTAGCAATTGAAGGTAAGTGCTGCTGAACATAAAACGCTCCGAAAGTGGTCATCCATTCGTTGAAGTGCGCAATAATATTTTGTTCGGTAGTAAGTTTAAAAAACCGGTAGTAACTTTCGATAACCATTCCGGTGGCATACCCGAACATCGACGATTCATCGAAATCGCCATAAGCATCCATTGAATTAACGCCTGCCTGCTCCCACACATGCCCGTAAATCTCGTTTTTACGAATCAATAAAGGTGAAAAATCTACTAAAACTGAAACAGGACTGCCAGGTATTTTCCAATGTCCTGTTTTTATTTTCAAATGATATTCTTTGAAGGTGAAATTTACCCAATCGGCGTACATTTCGGGTAAATGTTCAAAAAAAGGATTGATATTTTCAGCCCAAATATCAGGCCCTATAAATATTAATTTATCTTTTAATCTTTCTTCAAGAGTTACTGCTCTTGTAGATAAAACGGTATAAATACCGCCCACCATATTGCAAACTTCCCAGCTTGCTTCGAAAATATATTCAAGAGTCAAATTCTTCACCATTCATTACATTTTTAAAAGAGGTGCAAAGTTAATCATTTTTTTGTGGAAATACTGTAAAAAGTACACTTATCATTAACCCCTGCAACACTTAAAATATGGTTATCAGGGAATTGATATATCGTTTTTTTTTAAAACAGAAATAAAACACACATTCTAACAGAAACTATATCAATGTGTATTTCAAGTACTTATACAGCAACGATTTTCTTTAAAAGTTAATAATTATAAATAATAATATTATTGTATTGTTTTTGCAATAAATATACATTATCTTTGTCAGTA
>JAURYY010000257.1 GCA_030653695.1 Paludibacter sp.
CAGCATATTTAAAAAAGCATTAGCTGTTGCCAATATCACAAAAAAGGTTTCTATACACAGTTTGCGACATTCATTTGCAACGCATCTTTTAGAAAACGGTACTGATTTAAGATACATACAAAGTTTATTAGGTCATTCGAGTAGCAAGACAACTGCCCCGATAGACTTCGGCGAGAGCTCAGTCGAACGCTATCGGGGTACACGCATATTACGAATAAAGGATTTGATCAGATAAAGAATCCGTTGGATAAAATAGAAATTGATTAATTTAGATGTAATAGACAAAAATGATGCTTTTTTTTAGACCATCTGTTCATGTGGACAAAAATGGATAAGTGTAACAGTAGGTTACTCTAACTATTTTTATAAAATACTAAATGTCAATACATTAAATAAATATAAAAACCAACTATAGTCGAAATAGGTGTAACACTGATACACCTACACAGATGTTACCAGTAATGCTATGACGACCGACAGTGCTAACATAAACGGACAGAAAAAATGAAAGAAATTGCCAACGCTTCAGCAAAATCAAAAGAGCTACAACCCCACCCACAAGCCGACACAGTTGCAGAACATTTACTTTTGCCCAACAGCACAACAACCGTATGACAAATGAATTTAACATATACTTTGACACACCTAAGACTTTTGAAATTCAAAACATCAAACCTCTTGCCGGTTTGGTGGGACTATATTTTATTTTCACAACAGACTGCGAAATTCAATATCCATTCAAAAAATCAAAATTGCTATACATAGGAATGAGTGAAAAAAAGACAAATAGTATTGGAAGTAGGCTGACTGGACACTTTGAAGGGAAAAGTAAAAACTTAGGACTTGTAAATTATAGAAAGGTAGGACAACTTAAATTCACGATAATAAATTTTGAAATGCTTAAAAGACTTTGGGAATATAGAATAGAAGATTTAGAAAGCTATTTCATTCTTGACTTCGTTGAAAATTATGGTGTTTATCCTATTTGCAACAACAAATCAGGATTTGAAATTTTAGAAAAAAAGATAAAAGCAAATTTTGTAATTGATTGGAAATACTTTGAATAAAACAAATACTATGGACAATAAAATAAAAAGTGGAAAGGATGTGATTGATGATTTTTTTGCGGAAATCTACAACATTCCAAATGCTGACAAAAAAACGGTTGACGCATTGGTCGAACTTTATAGTCAGGGAAAACTTTCCGATAAAAATGTTCAAAACACTTTGGACGAGATAGTTCAAAAGGAATTAAAACAAATTGATAAAGAAGATGAGTAAGAACAAGATTAAATCCATAAACATCACTGGCATCAGAGGTGTTAGAGAAGGATTAAATCTTTCTCCTGATAAAAAATCGTTGCTAATTTATGGCGACAACGGAACAGGCAAAAGTTCTATTACAGACGCTTTAGAATGGTTTTATAATGACAGCATTGAGCATTTGGCTGGCGAAGAAGTTGGGGGGAAAGGAAAAAACGCATTAAGAAATGTTTTTCTCAAACCGAGTGATGAAGCCAAAATTGAAATTCAATATTCAAACAAACTACTTGACAATGAAAAATCTATAAACAATTCACTTAAAACATTCAACTCAAATAGTTCAAAGGAATTTTCCAACTATTTTAATCAATCACAATCAGAAAATTTATTTCTGCGGTATAGAGATTTGGTTCAGTTTATCATAGCAACAAAAGGAGACAAACTAAAACATCTACAAAATATAATTGGCTTTAACCAAGTGCAAGAACTAAGAAGTTTATTAAAACTTGTTGGCGGACGAATTGCCCGAGGAATAAAAGCTGGTGGATATAGCAATAAGCGAAGTGCTCAACAAGCAATTCTCTTAGAGAGTTTGGGACAAAATATTACATCTTCTAAACAATTCTTTGAGACTGCATTAAAAGTAATTACACCGTTAAAAGTTGAAAAAGAAATCAAATCTTTCAAGGACGTAAAAACTGCTCTTAAATCAATTGAAACAAATGAAGAGACCAAAGTAGTTGAACTGATTGTATTTCACAATAAAATTACAGACACATTAACTGATTTAGAAATTGAAATTGACAACATTCATACTTTATATAAAGACTATTACAAATCCTACATCGCATTAAGGAAAGATGCTGATAAAATAAGTAAACTTCAACTACTGGCTTTACTCTCCGAAGGTTTAAAGGTTCTTAAAAAGGACATAGTAAAAGATAATTTTTGTCCGTTGTGCCAACAAGAAAAGGACAAACTAAAACTTGCCCAAGAATTAAATCAAAGAGTTGAAGACCTACAAGAAATTAAAGCTGAACAAGACAAACTCAATGAGGAATGCGAAGAACTTACAAAGTTGCTTCGTAATAATTATACGGTAATTAATGCTTTACTAAAAGAAAAGCATCTTGCAGAAAAAGAAAATGAGGATACAAAAAAGAAGATTGAGCAAATTCAAAATTCAATAAAAAATATTGGCGAAGATTTAAAGAAGGATGTTTTTTCAACTGAACCTTTAAAAGAGTTTTCGCTTATTAAAATTGATACAAAAGAAATCAAAGGCTTAATTGACAACGCCAAATTGAAATCTAAAGCACTTGCGGATAGCATCAAAGGGAATATCAAACTTCAAATACATACAAAGCTTTCAAGAGCATTGGATGCTTATATGGCTCATAAAAAACTCGAAAGAGAAGAAGATGTTTTAACGAAACAACAAATAACATTTGAATCTTTATACACTGACTTTATCAAAAGACAAGAAGAAGCATTAGAAGGCTTTTTAACAATGTTTTCGGATGAAATAAACAGCTATTACGTTGAAATGAACCCGAATGAAAAGGTTGAGGACATTCAACTTGTTCCAATCAAAGATAAAAATGATGAACTCTCTGGAATTACAATTGAATATACATTCTACAACGAAAGGCAAACACCGCCAGTAGCTTTATTAAGTGAAAGCCATATAAACTGTTTGGGTTTAGCGTTCTTTTTGGCATCTGTTAAAGCTTTCAACAAAGAGAATGAATTTTTTGTTTTAGATGATGTTATATCAAGCTTTGACAGCACTCATAGAACAAGATTTATTCGACTTCTGATAAACAAGTTTAGTGATTTTCAAATCATTTTATTAACTCACGAGAAAGACTTTTTTGATATTGCTTCGAGTGAAGCAAAACGGAATAATTGGTTAATAACCTCACTTTCTTGGACAGCAGAAAAAGGAGCAAGTTTTGAAACTCCGCGTATAGATTTGAGAACCAAAATTGAAGACAAGTTTAAAGCAAAGAACATTGACGGACTTGGCAATGATATTAGACATTATGCTGAAAGACAATTAAAACAGATTGCATACAACATTGAAGCGGGACTTGTATTTCGTTTCAATGACAAAAATGAGGAAAGAATGATGAATGAACTTTTGTCATCTGTTCAAAGCAGAGTGAATAAGCAATCACCAGCAGACTTGAAAACAAAAAACAATATTGATAGCATTCTAGCTTCACCAATTCTAATAGGAAATAAAACATCACACGACAATACATTTAAAGAAAACATAAACGACCTTGAAGTATTTTGGGAAGATGTAAAAAAACTCATTAAGACTTTTTATTGCTCGGAAGACAAGTGTAAGTCGTTTGTTGCAACGAAAAACTTTGACAATGTAAACAGTAAAATTCGTTGTAATTGTGGAACAGTAAACTATGACTGGAAAAAATAAGCCAACGCATTTGGTAGCACATTTACATTTTTTGCCAACGCAAAAGCCAATCAAAAAAATGCAAAAGAGCTACCAAGCCAACGCACCAAGACAGCAGTAAATATGGACAGACACAGCAACAACGGACGAAGAAGCACTACTGGTAACAGCGGGTTTAAGAAATTGGCACTTCAGTGGTTAATTGAACATTCTACCTCGCATCAACATTTGTGGTGGCTTGACAGTTTTGTGCTCCGAAATCGCCAACTTCTTAAACCACCAAACCGTTAGTGGTTATTTTAAGACAACATTGAAGACAGACATGGGATGCAATTAAATTTATCTTTGACACTTCTTGACAGTCATTCACGATTGACAAGAACGATAAATAAAAAGTGGAGACCAACTACCACTGTAAAAACAGA
>JAURYY010000258.1 GCA_030653695.1 Paludibacter sp.
AAGAAGTATAAATTCGTGAGGAATCTGCACTAAAATTCCCGCTCCATCGCCGGTTTTATTGTCAGCACTTTCGGCGCCGCGATGTACCATATTTTCGAGTACCTGAAGGCTTTTTTCAACTATTTCGTGCGATTTTTC
The DNA here is from genome assembly GCA_030653695.1 of Paludibacter sp. Lineage (GTDB taxonomy): Bacteria > Bacteroidota > Bacteroidia > Bacteroidales > Paludibacteraceae > Paludibacter. The sequence continues at coordinate 139 of JAURYY010000258.1, forward strand.
GCCATGTAGATTTAATACCAGCCCAACTCCACAGGCATCGTGTTCGTTTCGGGATGAATATAGCGATCGCTGCTCATACTCGTCTTTGTTGGTTAATGAACTTAAATTATTACTAGTCATATTTCTTTTATTATACGCTTAAAAACTTTTTATATTAGCCAATGAGCAGCGTTAATTTGTTTTATTGTTTACCTGCAAAATAGTGGGAAACCCATTTCGGGATTCCCACTATCTTTAATTTATTGAAAGATGATGTTAACCTTCTATTTATCGAATAAATAATAATTCTCGGTATTTAGGCAAAGTCCACATTTCGTCATCCACTATCAATTCAAGTTTGTCAACATGGTAGCGAATGATGTCAAAATGTGGTAAAACCAAGTCGTGATAGGCATTAGCTTTATCTTTTTCATGTTCAATAACATTTGCTTTTTTACGTGCTTCAACCAATTCATTCACCGTGTTTTTGATGATAGAAACATGTTCTGAAATTTCTTCAACAGTAGCCATATTTAATGCGGATATTTTTTCAGCTTTTTCAGCACTGAATACCGCTTTTGTTTTAAAAATATTATCTAAAAGTACAGATTGATAACGTGTTGCAACCGGAATAATGTGGTTTAAAACCAAATCTCCCAATACGCGGGCTTCAATTTGAATCTTTTTGATATATGTTTCCCATTTCACTTCGTTACGTGCATGAAGTTCAACTTCTGTCAGAACACCGGTTGTTTTAAACAATTCGATACTTGATGCAGAAGTATAGGCTTCAATAATTTTAGGAACGCTTGTTTCGCAATCCAACCCGCGTTTTGCAGCTTCTACTTTCCATTCGTCGCTGTAACCATTTCCATCAAAACATATCGCTTTTGATGCTTTAATATACTTTTTGATGACATCGAAAATTGCTTTTTCTTTCGTTATGCCTGCAGCAATTTTTCCATCCACTTCAGCTTTAAATTGTGTTAATTGATCTGCCACAGCAGCATTCAATGTGGCCATAGCCGAAGAGCAGTTTGCCGATGATCCCACAGCACGGAACTCAAAACGGTTGCCGGTAAAAGCAAAAGCTGAAGTACGGTTACGGTCGGTATTATCCAGAAATACTTCAGGGATATTCGGAATACCTAAATGCAGTTTCTTTTTTGCATCCAGAATAATGGCTTCTTCACTTGTGCTGTTTTCCAGTTTATCCAGAATAGCTGTCAATTGAGTTCCAAGGAAAGCTGATATTATGGCTGGAGGCGCTTCATTTGCTCCCAAACGGTGCGCATTCTGAGCTGTCATAATCGATGCTTTAAGCAATGCATTATGTTTGTATACTGCCATCAAGGTGTTAACCAGGAACGTTACGAATTGTAGATTTTCTATGGCAGTTTTTCCAGGAGTAAATAGTCCTACGCCCGTGTCAGTTCCAAGCGACCAGTTATTATGTTTTCCTGAACCGTTGATGCCTGCAAATGGTTTTTCGTGCAAAAGCAAACGAAAACCATGACGACGGGCAATGCGTTTCATAATAGACATCATCAATAAGTTTTGGTCTACCGACAGGTTGCATTCCCCAAAGATCGGTGCTAACTCAAACTGGTTAGGAGCAACTTCGTTGTGACGGGTTTTAGCCGGAATACCATATTTGTATGCTTCAAATTCAATATCTTTCATATATGCACCCACACGACTTGGCACTGAACCGAAATAATGGTCATCCAATTGTTGGTTTTTTGCAGACTCATGACCAAGCAATGTTCGCCCTGTCAACAGTAAATCCGGACGGGTTGCAAATAAACCTTCGTCAATCAGGAAATATTCTTGTTCCCAACCTAAGTAAGCAACAACTTTTTTTACACTTGGATCAAACATCTGACATACTGCAGTAGCAGCTTTGTTTATAGCTCCTAATGCTTTCAACAGCGGTGCTTTCAAGTCAAGCGATTCTCCGGTATAAGAGATGAAAATAGTTGGAATTACCAATGTGTCATCCATAATGAATGCAGGAGAGGATGGATCCCATGCGGTATAACCACGCGCTTCGAACGTGCTGCGAATACCTCCGCTTGGAAAAGACGAAGCATCAGGTTCTTGTTGCGCAAGTAGTTTGCCTGAAAAATCTTCGATGATAGTTTCGCCAGGTGCACCATCATAATCAATAAATGAATCGTGTTTCTCAGCAGTTCCATCGGTCAACGGTTGAAACCAATGCGTATAATGTGTAGCCCCTAACTCGGTTGCCCAAAGTTTCATGCCGGCAGCTACATTATTGGCTATTGCCAAATCAAGGGTTGCACCTTTGTCAATAACGTTTTTAAGCGATTTCAAAGTTTCCTTCGAAAGATATTTTGACATAGTAGCCCGGTTGAAAAGATATTTCCCGTAATAATCGGAGGTAAATTTGGAAGGAGCACAGACAGCAAGTGCTTTTTTCTTAAAAGCTTCTTCTACTGCATTAAATCTCAATGATGACATAATTATATTTTTTTAGGGTTATTTTAAAAGATATTTCTTTAAATTTGATTTTGTTCTGTCGTAATGATATTAAAACACTGCAAAACTAATAAAAATGATAGTTTTGGCTTAGTTTGATTAATTCTTTTTTTAAAAATAAGGGTCAAAGTATTAAATTGAAACTAGAAGCCCATAAATAGTTTACAAATATAATAATAATAACAATAATAATTACAATATGTTCATTTTGTAATCGAAATAGTTTTTGTCAATTTTTGATTTCGATGTTGATTTTGATTTTTTACAAAGATAATCAAAAAGCAATAACTTATTCTCAAAAAAAATACACGATATTTTTGTTCAATATATCAGCAACTTATAAAAGTATTTTTTTTATAAAATAGACAGACCATTTCTCGCGAAGTAGTCTGCCCGAAACAATAAAACTAAAAAACACACGATTACTTAAAAAAAATCACCGTGTATGAGTTTCAAAAAACCATTTGCATAATGATACTTTAATAAGCAAAGTATCATAGTTGTTGCATTATTTAGTCGAAATTTGTGTATGCCGTTTCGCCATGTTGAGTTTCATCCAGTCCTGTTGCTTCGTGTTTATCTGTTACACGTATACCAATTAATTTGTCTGTAATTTTGAATAAAATATAAGTGCCCACGCCTGAGAAAAGAATAGTAGCACCCGTAGCCAATAATTGTATCCAAAGTTGGTGAAAGTTGCCATAGATAGCTCCGGAATAGCTCGACTGTATGAGCGGAGTTGCCAATACGCCGGTTAAAACTGCACCTACAATACCTCCGATACCGTGAACACCAAAAGCATCTAAAGAATCATCATAACCAAGTTTCGGTTTCACATAAGCAACCATAAAAAAACAAACCAACGATACGATCACACCAATTGCCAGTGCTCCACCCACTCCTACAAATCCGGCAGCGGGAGTAATGGCAACCAAACCTGCTACAGCTCCGGTACTAATACCTACAATGGTTGGACGTTTATCGATAAACCAGTCAAGTAATGCCCAGGTAAGTGCTGCGGTGGCTGCTGCAATATGAGTAACCATCAAGGCATTTCCGGCCAAGCCATCAGCAGCAAGTCCACTGCCTGCATTGAACCCGAACCAGCCCACCCAAAGCATTGCTGCTCCAATCACCACATACGTAATGTTATGAGGTGGAAGTGCATGACCTTTATAATCGCGGCGTTTGCCAAGCATAAGTGCAGTTACAATGGCTGCAATACCCGCATTGATATGAACCACAGTTCCTCCTGCAAAATCAAGAGCACCTAATTTATAAAGCCAGCCATCGCCCGACCATACCCAGTGTGCAACCGGATTGTAAATAAATAAAGACCAAAGCAATGAAAACACAAGAAAACCTTTGAAGTTGATACGCTCGGCAAAAGCTCCAATGATTAAGGCCGGAGTAATAACGGCAAACATACCCTGAAACATGATAAATGAAATGTGAGGAATAGTTCCGATTAAACTGCCATCAGCGGCCAATTGGGAATTTGATATAAAGTATGGGCTTAAATCCCCTATGTTAATGTTGTTCAGAAAAACCCAGTCGAAACCGCCAAAATAGGGTTTCAACCATTCAATAGAGCTCGAACCGAATGCGTTGCTGTATCCCACAACCACCCATTGGATGCTGATGACCGCAACAAGAATGAAAACTTGCATAAAAACATTTAAAACGTTTTTGCGCCGAACCAAGCCGCCGTAAAATAAAGCAAGTCCGGGTATCGACATAAACAACACCAAGGCGGTTGCTATTAACATCCAGGCAGTATCGCCCGAATCTGCTTTTGGCTCGACCGGCAATGTTTGCGCCGCTAATGTGCTGCTAAATAAAGCTAACAAAGTAGCTA
>JAURYY010000259.1 GCA_030653695.1 Paludibacter sp.
GCAGCGGCGAGTTGTGGTTCGTCCCAAAGGGTTGAAGGGTGGTTGGTGAGGTTGAGAAGCATGTGGTTAGTTTTGAATTTTTAGTAAATTTTTGATGGGTGTTCCGGATGTAAGTTTCACTTTATCAATAATTTGTATACCTGACAATTCTGCTCGCTCAAGGTTCATATTTGCTTTAAGTTCATCAAGAACAAAAATGAACGTATTTACAAATAATCCGAAGCCTTGTTTTAATGAGTCAGATTTAAATATCGTCTCTTTTAATAGGTTCACTTGTTCGTACTCTGCCTTTTTGTTTAAAACTCTGTAATAAACCGATGTTTTACATTCGATGGTGTATAATACGTTTTTGTATACAAAAAGCACATCCATCTCATTAGGAATCAATATCCCATTCTTGTTCTTTTTGTTTATAACCAAGCCAACTTCAATATCCTCGTCAGGCAATCCCAATTCCTGTTTAATTTTTGAAGCCACATACTCTTCGAACCACTCACCTGTTAAATATTTTATTTCATATTTGTTGAGTTTTATGCTAAGCAATGGAGTATATTCAATTTCACTTAAAAAGTCAGTTAACCCAACTATATTAGAAATATTTTCGATTGATTTATTTCTAAAATCTCTTAAACGCTCCAACACATCAATATGCTTGGAAAACAAACCATTAACAAAACTATGAAACATTTTATTAGTTTGTTCAATTGAGATATTGCTTGGATTGGTTTTATTAAATTTAAAACCATAAGCTAAAAGATACTGTCTCAAATTTATTTTTGATATTAATTGTTTTGTAATCTTTTTTCGACCAGGTGAAAGTTTAATATACGCATCGTCTTTTCCTGTTAAATAATAGATTTCTGCGCCTAATTCTTTAAAAAAATCGAATGCCGCTAATGTCATTAATTTTGTTCCACCCGTAAGATTTACCACAATTCTATCATAAACATCAAAATTATAGTTATCTAACTTTGCTTCAATATCATCAAACAAAAACTGTTCTACCTCAATTTCGCTTACTTTATCATCGTGAATATTACATGCATTTTTTATCCATTCGACAACTCCTTTTAATTTCATACTTTTAGTCGAGATAAAAAGATAATGCATCACCTCTTGTCCCAATTCATTTATAAGCTGAACATTAGGTATTGTCTGGTCGCTTAACAAGCTAACTAATAGTGTTTTCATTTTATTTTGCATTAATATTAAATAACTCACTTTCTAACATAGCAAAAATCATTTTATCGAGCGGAAAATTAAACACATTGGTTTCCATACTAAATGTCATAACGCCATGATCTTTGCATTTTTCCATCGCTTTGTCGCTCATGGGTACATCGGTTACAAACAGGGCTTTACTGCCTAAACCACCATACACTTTCACCGCCGAAGCAAATTTATCAATGTCGGTTTCGTTAAATATCTTCGTTTTACATTCTACAAATAAGAGTTTTGTACCTGTATTAATGATAATGTCTATTTCGTTTTTCGGACTTCCCGTACTGGTTGGGAATACACAATTCATTCGTATTTCTTTGGCATATTTCCATTGCGAAAGAATTGCAGCCATTTCGTACTCGAACCAACCGGAATTGTAAATTAATGCGCTTAAATTCGGACATTCCAGGGTTTTTACCATCTTTCTTCCATGTTTGTTTACCAGCGCAAAATGCATCTTTTTGTCCCGCTCTATCCAGTTGAAAGTAGATCCTCCCTCCGATGTTTGAGTTTCGGTACGTGGAAACAATAATAATTTCTGCGTTACGTATTGAAAGTCGTAGGAATTAAACCCATATAATTTGCGTATTTCAGCACAGCACTTTTTATCCTCATCGGTATAATCAGTAAATTTTTTATAGTCGGTCAACGCATTGCCATACAAGCGAAATTGTACGTCCATATCAAAATCCACTGCATGATGGGTATATGTTTTTAAGTCCCAAACCACGTTATTTTGGTCGATATAAAAAATCGTTGTGTTGTCAAACGTTTTAAAATGTTCGTAAAATAATATCGACCATGGTTTTGTTCCACCTCCAATATTGATAGAAATAAAGTCGTCGGCTTTTAGTGTTTTAACAAGTTCCGAAATGTTTTTTTCAATTTTATTCAAATCCACAGGCTCAAATTTTTTAAGCTCACAAGCTACATTTATTACGGAATAAATGCGGTTTGCTTCATCTTCTGTTTGATTTGAATAAACCAATATTACTTTATCAGGATTTGCATCCACAATTCCCAAATATACCGGTGCTGCCTGACCGCCAACTAAGGTGATATGAATTTTTGCCATACTATACCTATTCGATTTATTTTCTCTTCAATTTTAATTGTAAGGCTTTTCCCAAAACTGTCAACCTATATTTCTGTATTTTACTGTTTGGCTTGTCGGGTACAGTCATTTCCACTAATCCCACATCCATTGCACGCTTTAGATAGTTAGTTCTGAAGTATTTTCGGTTGCTCAGTTCTAATTTTGTTTGAATTTCGGCACCTCCCATCTCGCCATTCAGCAAGCCTACCAATCGCTTTACCTCCGATGTAAAATCTCTTTCAACTTGGGGGGTAACTTGGGGGGTAACTTGGGGGGTCGCTGACAAATCTTTACTCATTACCGGAACAAATTTCCGCCTTAATTCTACTCCTTTTTCTGTCAGTTTGTATTTTTGTTCAGGATGATTTGGAGTTTCAGGGTACTTCAACGCTATGTAATCTAATTCAAAAGCAGGTGTTAAGTAGTTGGTTACAAAGTACTCACGATGATTTAATTGTAAAATCTCCATTAATTCACCTCTTTTCAACTCAGTTCCCAACAGCAAAATAACTTTCTTTATTTCGATGCTCGTCTCTTCTTCAACTTGGGGGGTAACTTGTCCGGTAACTTGTCCGGTAACTATTTTTCGGTACACGATGGCTCTAAACTCATCATTCTCGATAAATTTAGGTTCAGGCAAGCCCGCTGCCTTGGCTAACCGATACATATCAATTGTTCCCGTACCTAATCGCTCAATATATCCAGCCAAATACATAGGGTCGGCAATCAAGGGATTAGCGGGCATTGATCTATGAAGCTGTTTCAATTTTTCGGTAGTCCAACCCATTGGCAAAGTACCCGGATTCCAAATTTCAAGCCTATCCCTGAAAAGCATAATCTGAATGCTGCCACTGCTGGTATAATCCCGGTGCGCTATGGCATTCACAATGGCTTCGGATACAATTTCTTTGGGAATTTCGTATTTGCCGGGTATTGATGTGCTTTCGGCACGCGTGCCAATGGCATAATCGAGTTTCGACAATATAAATTCCTCTACCTGATTAACCAATTCGAATACATCGCCTTTAAAAACCTTGTACGATGGAATTGGTTTTTCGACCGTTGTGCCATAAAATGAAGCACAGCGCACTTCCGAATTGATAAAAAACCGTTGCGGCTGTTTGCCAAAAAGCAATAAAGCTGCATTTGTTATCTTGCCATCATTGCTAAGATTCAAGTGAGTTAAAACCTCTTCAATAGTTGATGTTTCGGGGAGCGGAAAGCCGCGTTTCGACTTTGCCAAACGTATAAATGATTGTATTTTTCCGGCATCTATATCATCAAAAACGGCTTTACTATTTGTTGCAGCATCAAATGGAACCGACCGTATTACTTCTTTATCAAGTAAATAATTGACTAATGAAGTGTAAACGCCTACCTTTAATTCTTCGACACTGCAAAACATTTTACGCACCAAAGTGGACTCCACTTTTTCAATCAACACATTTTCCTTTTCGTGCCTTTCGTTGGGTTGATTGTTGGTAATAAACGCAAAACGTGTTTTATGATGCAAGGTAGCATGGTCGAACTCACGCTCGGTAGGCGAAACACCTTCCGAATCTTCAAATCCATACTTGGTACCAAACAAACCTATATAAATGGCACTTTGCACTACCTCACGCAAATACACACTGCTGACAGTCAAGTCGGTGGCGGGTAACAACTCGAACAAAAACGAATCAAAAAACCGACCCAGCAACGCATCCGAAAGCAAATACTCGTACAGTTCCGCCCGCTCAAAAGCAAACTCGGACTGCACACTACTGATAAATATTTTTAGTTTGGGCATTGGGGGTAATTATTTGTTGAGAGTTCGCTCACTATTATTTGCAATTATGGAAAATGAACAATTCACCACGCAACGCGTGACGAATTAGGAATGAATTAGATTAAATCATCAAAAATCTTTTGGGTTTCTTTATCACCAATGATTTTTGATAAATCAGACCACTTTCTTAAATCAGACCATGTTTTTTGTTCATTAGGTTTCATCTTCGTGTACACAGCAACCAACTTGTTAGTAAGCACTTCAATATCAGAGTTTTCCAAACTTTCAATACTGTTGAGTTTCATCCATGTTTTTACATTCCCGAAAATTGTTGGAAATTTATCAAGTTTTCCAATTTTCTCCGAAAGCGGAACTTTGTTCGATTCTAAACGGGATTGCTCAATAGCTTGTTGGGTTTGGAGAGCATCATTTTCTTGTTTGCGAATAGATATTGCCTTTTCAATTTGCCTTTTTAGTTCAAAATGAGAAACTTCATCTGGGCAATTCGTTTCTGCTTTATCTACACAAGTAATTGCCGCATCGAAATCCCCTTTTTGAAGCAAATTAGTCGCTTCTAAAATTAACTTTTCGTAAAGAGATAGTCGTTGTTGAAACTCCTCCTGTTTTTTAATCTCAATATCTTCGGATAATAAACTTTTAGTACTGGCAATACCATTCATTTCAGAGTATTTACTTATTGACAAATTGTCCTTCTTAACGTTATTGAATTGATTTTTGCGTTGTTTGTTGCTTTCATCTTTATTTTCCAATATTGGATAAACTAATAAATTTTCATTTATATCAGAAGAGGTTTGGGTTAGTGCAAATAATTCTCTAATATTTTCCGTTAGCAGCCAATTGGATTTATTTGTTAATTTAGAGTTTGTGTGCAAATTCATTTGATATTCAAATTCAGACAAAGCTTCTTCAAATTTTTTACTTGAATTTAAAATTTCAGTTTTAATTTTTCCAAAACCGTATGGTTTTCCACTTCCTAAACTGTGAAAAGCATCAATTGTATTATGAAATACTATAGAAGATAGTAACGCTCCTAATTCAATTCTTCGCAGATTCTGAAATCTTACCTTACATATAAATAGAGTGCCAGATTTTAAAGGAATAAATTGCGTCGCAATATTTTCATTATCTCCACTCGTACCTTTTTTTAAATTTTGGTGCAAGGGATATCTTTTAAAACCTTTCAAGATTGCATCTTTATCTAAATACGTCTTGTAGTTTATCCCATTTTGATTAATATTTTTGGGCTGGACTAAATATGCTGGGTAAAATGAAGGTTTCGGAGAACCAAGTACTCGTTCCTCTTTTGTTAATTGTGTAATGGAATTTGTTGATACTGCATGACCAATCATAACTCTACCTTTCAATGCTTCGTCCTGCGTGTGTCCGAATATTAGACTAGCTAAATCATACTTCAGTTCGTATTTTGTTCTTTTTTTATTCTCATCAAAATATGATTTTAAAGGCTCTAATTCTTTTAAATAGAGCGTATTATTTAGTTTATATAATTTAGAAAACCCAAAATGGATAACTTTCTTTTCTTTAGAGTCATTGAGTTTATAGAAAACAGGTATTGAGTATACTTTCATATCAAAAAAATGCTTCCACAGAGATTTATCTAATTCATTTTCAATATCTTGAATTCGTTTAACTATATCTTGATTTACCAATTCAAAAGTTTTACTATCCTTATTTGGAGATTGAAATATGTATTCATATTTTTTATTTTGCATTGCTCCAAACATAACCAAACAACCAGATTTTTCTGTTTTTCCGTTTGTAATATTGTAGACATCTCCCGTTTTAGGTATTGTACAATCGAATTCAAAATCAAATTCTTTATTAAAGCTAGTTATTTTACATTGTTCGTATTTTTCTTTACTAGACAAATCGTCAAAATTAGGTATCCCAAATTTCTTTGTTATACTTTCAATTCTAACTCTATCAGAATCACAATCTTGTATTGACCAAATATCATTCTGTTTAGTCAACCATCCAGTCCTTGTATTTCTAATTTCATTATTTGAATATTGCTTATTATTCATATCTCGCAATGTGAAAATACGTTCACTTTGAACCTGACTCATCCTCGAAAAACTCATAATCTCAAGCACATTCCGGAACATTCCTTTGAGTGAAGAACCAGGTATAAAATATTCTTTTTTGCCATTTATTTCGATATTCGAAAATTCTAAATATCGTTCAATCGCAGCATTTTCTTCCTTAGTAGGACTCGTTAGTTTGCCGGCCTTGAAATTATCAAAAATTTCTTTATCGGCTTTCGAATGCCCATTCCGTATAAAAATGGGCGTTTGCGCCGTAATTTTAATTTCTATTTCGCCACTTTCTCCATCCGAAAACGGTATGTCGTGACTTACTTGATTTGCCCATTCTGGTTTAAATACCTCTTCCTCTGTAGGTGCAGGTACAAAGTTGTATGTTGATTTTACGCTCATAATGTTTGTTATTTTTTAAATCCACAAAAAACAATTGATTTTAAGATTAAGACTTCCATTCCTACACAGTTTTCATCCTGTTCTGGTAGCCAAATTTGTTTGAATTTCACTTTCGATACATTCTCAAGTCTGTGAGGCAAATATTCTTTTTCAACAAAACTGTCTGGCGTATAATCATTTAAATGATATTCAAATATTTGATATTCACCTGTATGTTGAATATGAATAGAGATATTCTCTTTTTTGGAGTACAGCAAACCTTCAATAATAAAAGGATTGATGCTAATTTTGCTGAAGTCGAAACTTCCGTTATTCAAAACCGTTGGTTTATTTTTATCTGACATCCAAATATATCCTTCATAGCTATAATTGGGTATGTCGGTTAACTTGTTGTGTTTTATTACTCCTATCATAATATTATTTGTTATCGTAGTTATACAATTTTGTTCCATTTCTCAATACACTTCCAGTAAACATTCCGTGTCCTTTAGTGGTCATTCCTCCCAAAGGCAAAAGCCCTTTGCAGATATCGGTCAAAGCAGCTTCAAATGCATTTACAATATTAGCATCAATCGTGTCAGATAATTTCACAAATACATCAAAATTAAAATTGCCAGTCCCGATGCTACTTACCTTTTCCGAAAACAATGCACCAGCCATAGCCCCGCCCGTAAATCGGTCGATAGCCACATGATTAAAAATCTTTTTGTTAGAAATTTGCTTATCCATGAAGTAAAAATCGTTGATAAATACATTTCCGGCTTGAGCATCAACCACTTTACTGTCATTATCTTTCCCTGCCTTTCCAAACAATGCTACAACTGCATCGTTATCAATTCCAGTTTTACCTTTATCATAGTCAGCAAATTGTTCGGTAATTCTGTTATAATGAAAAGCCACTCGGTGTGAAATTGCTCCTTTAATTGATGAAGCTGGTATAATCGTTTGTTTATCAAATTCGATTGTATTGTTTCTATAAATTGCTACCTCTTCTTCTAAAGGGCGATTATCAGCTTCATCATCACCAAATCCCTCACTGAAAACAAAAAACAAATCTGGTTTTAGTATGAATGAATATTGAGTAAATGCATCGTTTGTAATTAGTTCTGATCTCACTTCTTTCCAATCGAGTTTGGCGTTAAATGATGGATTAAAATTCAAATAGGCATCAAAATCTGACTTCTGTGTCAGGTCAAACGTTTTATTGTAAAGCTTCAATACTTTCAAACTGCCATATCCATTACGAGTGCCCGAACCTATGCGAAAGTTGGGACTTTGTGTCTGATTAACAATGCTGTTCCAAGATGTTTCATCGTTCTTTGTTCCTCTTAGTTCAAGTTCAAAAACAAATCTGACGCCTTTGTAAACCACCTCATTATCAAACAATCCTTTTTCAGCCGCAACACCTTTGTGGTTTATTCTCACGTGTTGACGCGATGGTAAATTATTGAATTTGTTAATTAATTTATCATCTCGGTATTCTGCAATTCCCTCCGATACATCGGATTCATTGAGTAGCATATATGCTGAACTCACTTTCAACAATGAACCATTCCCTTTATCTCCATTTGCAAAACCGAAAATAGAATCAATCCACTCATTTGAGGCTAAAGCATTGCGTAACACTCCTGCTAATGATGTACCGTTAATCATTGGAAATCCATTACAATCCTTCTGCACAAGTGCATCTTTGAGTAACGAAGCTTGCCCAGATCCAACAAATAATGGTGTTTCGGCTTCTATAATAAATCGGGCTAAATATCTGTGTGTATGCATAATTTATTGCTTTTTTATTGAGTTAGACGTACTAGTTTGTTTATTCTCCCTCTCTTTTCTACTTTCTTTCGCCATTTCGGCTGCAAATTTGGCTATAAATGGAGTGCCATGCTTTTTATGGTCATCAAATATCTTTTTAAAAGCAGTAAGATTGGCACCCCTGTTTGTTCCCCAGTATTTTTCGTCAGCTATTCCGTGAGTTAGGTATCCATTTTTCTTGTCAAAAAGTTGGTTTTCCAATTCTAAAATATCGATTGTTTTTGTTGCATAAGCTCGGATACCACCCCATTGGCTCGAAGATATTTTCTTAAGTTTCTTTATGTCTGGCGTATCCAAATACACCATTTTATGCACTGCATCTGAAATGTCTTTTTCTATCTTCTTTTCTTGTAGCTTTTTAGCTAAAAAATTAATTAAAACACTGTTTGAAGCTTTCGTTTCTGCTATTTTACTATCTTCAGACTCTGTATATTCTTTAAATTTTATAGTGCTTATGGCATCATCGTTCCCCTCTAAAAATATCGGATTATATATCACCTGTCCCAAACCTTCGGCTTGGTGCAAACCTACAACTGAACAATCGATACCTTTATTTGCTCCCCTTACCACAAAAACAGAACCTTTAGTGATGCAGTTTCTTTGTGAGTTATTAGTGTTACGTTTAAAATTCCAAGGAGAATAGATATGTGTTCTAATCTGAGAATGTGAATAATCTACTTCGCCTTTTTCCAATCCCAATTGTTGGGCGGTAGGTTGAAAAGTAGGCATTCCGTTTACGTCTGTAAAACAAAGATTGCTTTTAGCATACACCAAAACTGTTTCCAACAGTTCAAAAGTTACTGAAAACACAGTTTGTTTTTCCATTTTCTCGATACTTATCTGTCCAAATTCTGCATTTTTGGACTTTCCTAATCGATGTTGTCCTATTAAATTTTTTGATACAGAATCGATTAAACTTTCATCATCAAATTGAACTGAAAAAATAAATTCTAGCCCCTTATTGATTGATTCAAAACCAAACATCGCTCCATCCGTCGAAGTACGTGTTTTTCTGTCCTGTGCTGATTTAATAGCAAAGCTCTTTTTGATTTCTTTGATTAAGGTGTAATCGCTCAAAAAATAACCACCTCTTACTTGCTTTAATTGCAATCGCTTACCTTGTTCATCAATGGGTGGGTTTTTGTGGTCTAACAGATAATCTAAATAAATCGAATCCTTCGTTAAATCGTTTTTTAGCTTGTCGGTATAAAACATACCGGGTAAGGTATATGACTCTAAATTATTTTCAGATATGTTTGCGTCACCAAAACGGACTTTACCCGAATGGAATATCGAATACATTTCTTCGTTCGTATCTTTGTATAGTTTGCTTGCTACTATACCCAAAAAATTACTGCCAGGTATATAATCCAAAGTTGACATATTACCTTCTGTAGCCAGATTGCTGTTTAAAACCACATCCGACAAAAGTGTTACTTTATAAAAAATCTCATTCATAATCAATTGGTTTTAATTTCAAATTTACAACGACCTAATCCACGATTTCTATTGCTACCCAAATGACGCAGGTACTTAAAAGCTTGCTCAAAATACGTTGTTTCATTATCGTTTACTCCATCAATATGACCTTCGAGTATCACAGGCACACACACTTGCATGGTACGCAGTGAACCTACTTTAGCCACCCCATTGTCAATAGTCGTAGAAGCGATATTATAATAAAGAAATTCCGACATTTCTTTGGTAATGGCCTCTTGTTCATTACTATTCAATGCGGCATTGGAGAAAAACAGGCTTCCCATGTCAGAAATCTTGTTTTCTTTATCGTATTCTCCAAAATTGATTTTGATAAAATCTTTTGGAAAACTTTCAGTTTGTACTTCCGCAAAATCTGTAAATACATCCTTCAATAAACCTTTGATAGTTTTGCCTGGTAAATATGGCAGGTTACTACTATCTTTTATTACTACTGAGTCAGCGTCAGCCCCTGAGCTTAGTCCAGACCCAGCATGCCAATCGCTTAAAAATGTAATGCTATAATTAATTCTCATTGTTGCCATATTTAAAACTATGTAGGGTTATTAAATCGAGTAATTGTGATTTTGTATTTTTACCAATTGCTTCAAGCTCATTTTCAAGTGATAAATCACTGTAAAATTGATCATTAACTTCTTTCATTCGTTTCATCATAAATATTGAGGTGCTCTTATCTTTATAGGTTTCCGTAACTATCTTCCTCAATTTGCCTACAGCTTTTGATTTGTTGTTTTTGACAGCTTCATTTTGGATGATTATCAGCTTTTCAGATAGGGCATCTGCTTCGTTGAGTAGATATGGACCCACATAATAACTCAATCCATCTATAGTCTGTAGGGTTCTTTCCTGTAAAGTTTTCAAATCCTCAATAAAAGATTCCTGTACTTTATAGAATGATAAAGCTGATTTAGGTATTTGACCGTATTTGGGATCAATTAAACTTCTATCTTGATTGGCTTTTTTGACTCCCTTTTTTGCATCGGAACAGAGTTGTTCGGCTAAATGAAGTCCATAATGCAATGGATAAGAATCTTTTATATATGCTATCCCAGCACATGCGGTTAGCCCTTGTTTGTACTCAGCTAAATCAATATCTGTAAAAAGCTTTGCTGACTCGAACTCAAATTGTTTTAAAAAAACTTGAGTAAACTCAAAAGCTAAATCTGCCCTAATTATTACTGTAAGGTCATCACCACCTATAATAATAGGTCTTATTGGGTAGCGAGAATTATTTTTGTGTTGGCTTATTACTACTTCCTCAAAAGCATTTTGAACAGCATTTTTGGTTGCTGCATCAATTGCACTAGAAAATTTTGAAAATTGGTTTTTTTGTATCAACTCACGTCCTTGGTTTTGAATGATTTGACCTAAACCATTCCCATCGGCATGAATAACTGCTATCCATGAATTTTTTCCCGATTTACTTATCTCGTTGGTATCAAAAGACAATTCAGCTGCCTTTGGTTTAAAACCAGCCATTTTTTCAAATAATTTGATACTGTTAGATGAATCGTGCTTTAACGCAGTAGAAACATCTATAACTTCCTCATCTTTATACTCATATCCTACACCTCCTGTTCGTCTGGCTCGTTCAAGCCCCATAAACCCAATTTCGGTTGTTAAAGGAACTTTGTTGCGCTGAGCTTTAAGCAAGGTTTCTAGTTCCTGAATCTGTGAAGAATAATCTTCTTGTTCCAGTTTTACAACAGCTTGACTAATTGTAATGCCTGGTGCATATTCCATTACTTCTTTTGGGAATATAAGCACAAATTCTTTGCATTTATTTTCATCCTCGAAAATGTATTTAATATTTCCCGCTGCACTCAAAATTATATTTGAATCACTTCTTGTTATATTTGCGGATTTGTAAAATAAATCAGTGCAAATGTTTTCCACCATTTCGCTTGCACCAACAATTTCTTTCAATTTGTTGGTTTTAAAAATAAAGCTCTGAATACCTTGTATCGATGCTCCGTAAAGAAACTTTTTCTTTTCCATCGTATTTATTTTATTTATTTTTTTGTTTCTCGTTTACTTGCTATCATGCCAAATCCCAAGCTAGTTCCTTTACCAATGCCAATATAGTCGGGTAATGAAACATTCGACTTAAACTCAACATCGAAGCTCATCATCTTCACGTTTTTGTAGCTCATCGTGGTTGTTTCTATGATATTTGTTATTTTGCATATTATTTCTTTATCAAACTGAATATCGATACCTTTGCCCATGGAAAGTATATTGCCGATCAAAATTTTTTCGAGAAACAAACATTTGTCCGATAAACTATCTAATTTGCAGTATTCCAAGTAATTTACTTGGTTGAGTGCCAACCATTTTCGAATATTATAGTAAAACATACTATCCCATGTTTGGATAATAAACTGATTGGCTTTTACGTTGTCAATCTCAAGTTCCACTTTTTTGTCGCCAAGTTGACATGCGAAATTCCCGTGCATCAACAATAATCCAATGGCTTCGGTGCCTTGGTTGATACATACCAATGCGGCTTGCTGGTTGATGCGTTTATACTGAATAAGGGGATAGGAGTAACGAAATGTTTCGCCTTCGTGATTGTGGTAAAGTACATTGGATTTTTCTTTGAGCAATTCATTGATTGCCCCCCGTAACAGTGCCAATTCGTTATGATGCAGCCGGTTGCTGAAACGAAGTATTAATACTTTTTCTTTTTTGGGCAAATTGATTTTTTCTTTTTGTGTCATGTGAAAATAATTGTGTTAAATGCATTGCGAAATTCTGTTTGTTTTGCAGCAAGCTTCAAAGGTCGGATTTTAACTACTTATAGTCGTTAACGGCTGGTTTATCTTCGTTGGTGATTTAACGGATAGCGAAGTAAAATCTTGCCTTTGTGGTCGTAACGCTTATAAATAAGTGTCAAATTTAAAAAATATATTTAAATAAACAACCGGAAACATTAATATTATTTTAAAATAACAATTTTATTTATCGGATAATATTCAGCTACTTGTGGTTTCTTGTAATTATTTGATTTTCATCTCGACTTATCGACATAAAAAATCAAATGTAAAATGTGATATTTACCTCATTCTATTGGTTTAGCAACGCTTACGGTTCGCTTTCACAAGTTACGTTGCATTCAAGGTACAACTTGTTTCACACCCCTACAAAACTTCTTCATCCTTGTTTTTGTGAAATTTAAGTTCGGAGTGTTTTTGAATTAATTTTAACAATTAATCGCTTTTGCGTTAAAAACAAGTAATCTCAAGATAAAGAACCTTATTTATCTCGTTAAAACGAAGTAAAAAATTTATCTTTGTGGTCGGATTTTCAAAAACAAAGAATTAAATTCAGTAATATGAAGAATATAGCTAAAATTTGCCTGATTGCCGGACTTATCTTTTCTGTTTCAATGATTTACGCACAAACTTTCAGACTCGAAGCCGGTTATGTAAATCCGAAGCGTTTTGGTACGAGCGAAAGCACAACGAATTTCCATGGCATTCGACTTGGAGCAACAGCCGAGTTTGATTTGAAAAACAATTTCAGTCTGCTCACAGGTGCTTTATACTCATTGGTTTACTCCGATAAAATACAAAAATACTCAGCAAACGATTCGGTACGATACTCAACATTCGGTCATTATGTTGACGTACCACTTCGATTGACTTATACCTATCCCATTGCCAATTATCTGAAAGTTTTCGGATTTGCCGGACCGAATCTGAATATCGGTCTGGCTCAACCGCAAAAAGTACAAGCCGACATGACCGCTGCATTAAAGACATTAACCGGTATTGAATCGGGCAATTACGACTTATTTAAAAAAGCGGTAATACACCGGATGAATTTTCAGTTAGGTGCTGGCGGCGGAATTCAGTATAAAAACTATCAGTTGAAAGCCGGTTACGATTTTTCGATCAAAAGCATTAATGCGGTCGATACCGGAAGTTTGTTCCAAAACGGTTGGTATATTTCGGTATCCTACCAGTTTTAAACTGAAATTATTGAAAACAGCCATTAAATTTTTAAATCGATAACAAAAGCTAAACGCCAATCAGGTTTAGCTTTTTTTGTTAATATTATAAATACTATATCTATTCATCTTGTTTTTATGATTATTTTTGCATATTATTCAATTTAGTCGCTCAAATTATAAGTAGATGCATCTTTACACTTTATTTCAACAACATCCGGTTATCAGTACCGACAGCCGCATTTGCACGCAAGGCTCGCTATTCTTTGCTTTGAAAGGAGATAATTACAACGCTAATTCGCTTGCAATCAAAGCATTAGAAAATGGATGTTCGTATGCTGTAATTGATGAACCTGAATATGCAATTGATAACCGGTTTATTGTAGTGGACAATGTGCTCGAAAGTTTACAGCAATTAGCACTCTATCACCGCAAACAATTGGCAACAAAAATATTAGGGATTACAGGCTCCAATGGAAAAACTACAACAAAAGAACTCATTGCAGCTGTTTTAAAAGAAAAATATAACACACACTTTACACAAGGTAATCTGAATAACCACATTGGTGTTCCTTTAACCTTACTACAATTGAAACCGGAGCACGAAATTGCGATCATCGAAATGGGTGCCAATCGTCCGGGTGATATAAAATTACTTGCCGAAATTACCCGACCCGATTATGGAATCATTACCAATGTAGGCAAAGCACACCTCGAAGGTTTCGGATCGTTCGAAGGAGTAATGAACACAAAAGCAGAACTTTACGATTTTATAGCCCAAAACGGAAAATTGATTTTTATCAATTCGGGCAATCCCTTTTTGAATGAAATGGCAAAAAAATCGAAATTAAATAAAGAGCAACAAACCGTAGAATTTCAAATTTCTGAAAGTAATGATATACCGGCATATTCAGGAAGAATTGAAAACAATTCTCCATTTCTACAAATGAAATGCTGCACAAAAGCAGGAACGGTTTTTGATGTGCAAACTCGGTTGATAGGAACGTATAATGCCGAAAATATTCAAGCAGCAGTTGTTATCGGAAATTATTTCGGGTTGACGGATGAAGAAATAAAACAAGGACTTGAAAAATATCAACCCAGCAACAACCGTTCGCAATTGACCGAAACTGAAAGTAACAAACTAATAGTAGATGCATACAATGCAAACCCAACGAGTATGACTGCTGCCGTTTTGAATTTTGCTCACATGCAAGTCGAGAATAAAACCCTTATTTTGGGCGACATGCTCGAATTGGGCGAATACAGCCGCAACGAACATCAAACCATTGTTGATTTGTTGACACAACAGCACTTTAATTCGGTATTTTTAGTGGGCAGTGCGTTTAAGCAAACAACAAACAACTTCCAATGTTTCGAAAATGTGAACGGCGTTATTAACTTTTTAGAAATAAACCCCGTAAAAAATAATTTTGTGTTGATTAAAGGTTCAAGAGGGATTCAACTTGAGAAAGTGATCGCTTCACTCTAAACTAGTAATTTTTATTAATAAGATATGAAAAAAAATAATGTGTTAATTCCGGCTATTCTTACCGCAATCATTATGATCTTGATTTTTGCTGTTATTTATTTTGTGAACAAATCGAAACAAAAGGACAAAGAAAAAGCGCAAGAAGTTGAAATGATGAATTTTGAAAAAGAACAGGTCAAAAAGGAATTTGAAGATCTGACTACCGAATTCGATGGATATACATCGAACATTAAAAATGATTCAATTTTTAAACTGCTCGAAAGAGAAAAAATGAGAGTTCAGCAATTGTTGGATGAATTGCGTGTAACCAAAGCAACAAACACCCGCCGAATAGGTGAGTTAAAAAATGAATTGGCTTCTCTTCGCAAAGTAATGGTTCATTATGTTAATCAAATTGACACATTGAATGCCGAAAATAAAGTGCTTAAAACAGAGAATAAAGAAGTCAAAAAAAGGTATAAAGAAGCATCGGAAACTGTTGAACAATTATCGAAAGAGAAAGATACACTGCACGAGGTAGTAAACAGAGCATCGAAATTAGAAGTATCGAACTTCAGCATGACGCCGCTGAACAACCGAAACCGTAAAGTAGGTATTTTCTCTCAAATCGTAAATTTGCAGTTTAATTACACCATTGCAAAAAACATTACTGCACAACCCGGGAACAAAACCATTTTCCTGCGTATTATGCGACCCGACGATGAAGTTTTAACAAAAAGCTCGTCCAATGTTTTTCGTTTCGAAAATAAAGATATTGAATACTCTGCAAAAAAAGATTTTGAATACGAGGGCGAAGTGGTAAACGATGTAATGTACTGGAAAGTTGAAGAAATTATTCAGAGCGGAAACTATCGTGCCGATTTCTTTTTGGATGGTAGCAGAGTAGGAAGTTTTCTGTTTGTGATAAAAAAATAATCATATCTTTTTGCCTTTCATGTATTAGTTGATGCGTTTGTGGCTAAATACATACCACGCTCATATTAAATTTAATGACTATCGGCTTTTGTACCCAACGTATTTTTAATATTTGTAAAACAATACATAATGGCTCTTTTCTAAGACAAGGTTGACGGCTTATGGTTAGTTTTCGAATCAATTTTCTGTGAAGAAATGGAAAAGAATGGAACGCGGATTCTCGCTGATTTAGCGGATTGATCCCGATAGCGTTCGACTGAGCGTTCGACTGAGCTCAGGCCGAAGTCTCACGCCGAAGTCTATCGGGAGGATTTTCATTCCGATAAATCGGAATGATTTAAGACTACTAATTTTAACGCCTATCATTATGAAACTATTAC
>JAURYY010000271.1 GCA_030653695.1 Paludibacter sp.
GTATTTCGCTTTTACCCCCAGTTCCGCAAGCTCCACTGGGGGTTATGCACAGTCAGCCCCTCTGGGGCAGGATACTTAGTTTTCTGTAAATCAATTAAATAAATGTACAATTACTGATTTATAGGGGTGCTGAGTAGTTACAAAAATATACTACAAACGAAACAGGCTGTAAGAACTAATCCTACAGCCTGCATTGATTCAATTATTACGAAACAAAATTACAATATCAATTTCCATGTTTTCGATTCAACTTGGAGAATGTAAATACCCGATTTCAATTTGGTTGTAGTTATACCTTCGCTGGCAACAAGTTGTTGAACAAGTTGTCCGCCTATGGAATAAAAACTAATCAAACTTCCGGCTTTGGCACCTTTTACAATTGCTTGATTTGACAGGGTAGAAACTGTAATTTTTTGATTACTTGAAGCATTAAACGTGCTTAGCGGACCTGTATACTCATCGGCTCCAAAAGTGCGATCGGTCCCTTTTCTGGCATCTCCATCGAAATCATTGTTGGTTAATGCTATATTAGTTGCAAAATTTAAATTACTGTTTTGTGTATTGGTTTGATTTAAATGCAAATCGGGGGTGGGCGATGTAGCTGAAATAAATACAGGAACAGCGTTTTTACTATTCACATCACCTGCGGTAAATGTTTGCAAGTTTGTCATATTTATTGCATCTTCTTTACTTGTAAAACGTCCTAAAATACCACCCGTTCCGCTTGTAACATAATTGTTAAAATCAGAAGTGAAATTAGTTAATGCCGATGCGCTTCCGCCAGTTCCTATAGCGTAATGTTTGGCTCCTGTCGTTGCATTCGACCTATCATTTACAATCAGATTATTTCTCACATTGCGAACAACCGCATTGGTAGCCGAAGTTGCAAAACACATTCCAAATGTTGGTATCGTATCGCTGTGAACTACTCCCGAACCGCCAAGATAAACTGTATTATTATAATAGGTAACATTAGCAGCACCTGTTGTCATCATCGAATCTCTGATGCCCATGAATGAATTTGCAGTTGACAATTCATTTCCGGCACGGTCGTAACCCAAACGAATCATGTTGTTGTAAACATTGTATCCCGGCACAAGAGCTCCGGAAGTGTTGGTGAAAATTCCGGTACATCCGGTGGCATTAGCACCTAATTGGCGGGTTACATTCGACGATAAATTATAAATCAGGTTATTGTTAACATCTATTCTTGCGGCTGAAGCAGTATTCACTAAACATACACCCATAATATTGTACGAAAAAGCACCGATCCCTTGAATATTGTAAATGGAATTGTTTCGGATAACCGACCCTGCTGCCTGACTTCCGAAAGTAATACCACTTGACCATTTAATCGGTGTATCGTTCACTCTGCCCGCTGTAAATACTAAATCGCGTATTTCGTTATTGGTGATTGTAACCGGACAAAGTACGGCAGTGTTGAACCAAATGCCATATACATACGTTGGGGTATTTGTTGCAGGTGTAATGCTTTCTTGAGGTTTATACATATTATTAATCTTGTTGTTCGAAATTGTCAAAGAAGAAGAAGCTGCACCCGCAGAGTTCATGTAAATTCCAAAACATGCACGTCCCTGATAATTTTGTATTGACATTGCTGTTGGAGCAACTCCAACAGCACCATTACCAATTTCATTATTATCAATTATTGCTGTTGAAGCAGCTGTACCTATTATGTCAATTCCAATTAATGAGCTTGTTCTTGCTGTAGCATAAGAATTTACACAAATTCCTGCTATTTTATTATTTTCGATTTTCACATCTGCACCTGCTAATGAATTGAAAGTTATACCGGCAAAAGAAGCATTCGCACCTGAACCTGTGAATATAATTGAAGCATTAGTTATACCTACTGTTGAAGCAGACAAATCACCAATAATATTCCCTGCTGCTGTTGTTTCATCTTCCATAATACCAACTCTTACTTTTCCCCCATTAACACTTATACCAGCTGATTTGTAAACTTGCGCAATAGGTGAACTTGCAAATAAATAAATATTTTTTATTTTATTTCCATATACATAAGATCTTGCCATAGCTGTAGCAGGTGTTGATATATAAATTCCATTGAAGCCTGTATTATTACCAATAGTAAAACTAAATCTGTCAGTACCTCCACACTCGGGCAACGATCCACCAATATAATTATTTTTAACAATAAAACCTTCGCCAGTAGTGTTTTGAATAGAAATTGCAGCAGATTTTGAACCATTTGCATTTCCAAAAAGAGTTCTTGCTACTGTCTAATAAAAACTATTTCCAGAAACTGTAGAAGTAGTTGTAAAATCGGACAACAATACACCAACGCCGGTACTTGCAACAGTGGCACACTTACTCAAATCCCGTGAATAAATATCGTAAAAATTATTATTGGAAATTACTAATCCTGAATTTACAGCTGAACTACTTCCAATTGAAATAATTCCAATTGTTGGGGTTCTAATACTATTTAAACCTGTAATATTACAATTATCTATAGTTAAATTCGTTACTCCAGAAGCAATGTTTACAACCCCTACAGTTGGTGCTATAGTTGTCCCATTAACCCATGCCCCCGTATTATTAATGGTTGCTGCTTTAAGTGTAACATAACTTATCGTGCAATTTGAGCTGTTGGTGATATTCAGTGCAGCAGGACGATCTGTAGTAAGTGTATCTGCTGTAAGCGTTAGTACGCTTGCTCCAATTCCACCCGGACGTCCGTCAATATTGATATATTGACAATTAGACATACTCCAAACTATTAAACCTCCACCTGACACATTCATATTTGTTGCAGTAGCTTCGGGACGAATGGTTACAGTATTTGTAACACTTGCACCATTTACACTACTAATTGCATCAGGTCCGTTATAACCTTGTTGAAGTTCAATGATTAATGGTTCTGTTAACGATCCGAGCGCATTTTCACCGGCAATAGTCAAATTAATAGAGGCATAAGTTCCAGTAGTACCTACAGTTACAGTTTTTGCTTGCAAATTCATTGCCAAAAGCATAAATGCAGCCAGAAAAAGCGTAAAAATTTTTGTTTTCATGAATTAATTGATTTTAAATTTAACTTATGTTTGTAGAGTTAATAATTAGCATTTTAATTCATGACGTAATTCCTATTTAAATGTACTCTAATGTTTAAATTTATAGAAAACACTTATCCAAAAATTCATTCTACGCAACTTCAATTGTCATGTTTTTAGGTTCTAACCGGTAATGTTGTGGGTTTACCTTACGAAAAAAGGAGCAAATCATTTTCTGATTTACTCCTTGCAATGCGGAAAGCGTGAGATTCGAACTCACGGAGCAGTTACCCGCTCACCGGTTTTCGAGACCGGCCCATTCGACCACTCTGGCAGCTTTCCTGATTTTTTATTTCGGGTTACAAAAATACAATAATTTTCGGAATAGGGTTCTGATTTTTAAAAAACTTTCTTTTTTTACAGAAAAAATAAACTGACTCCGATGATACTGATAATAGCTCCTATGATTTGTTGCGGTTTTACTTTTTCGTTGAACATAATTGCCGAAGGCCAGATAATAAAAACAGGGACCAACGCCATCAATGTTGACGCAATTCCGGTTTTGGTCTGTTGGATGGCAAACAACGACAGAGCTACGCCGATAAACGGACCGAAAAATGAACCAATGGTTACGGCTTTCATACTACTTTTATTTTTTATGGACTCTCCAATTTTGTTCCAACGACCCAAAACACTGATCATAATCCCAAAACTCAACAACCCGAACATGGCTCTAATTTGGGTTGCAGCAATCGGATCGTAATCGCCCATTCCTTTTTTGCTCAATATCAAACCTACCGCCTGACCAACCGCACCTCCAAAAGCAAGAAGAAGTCCTTTGACAGGCACATTTAACTTCATCTGCCTGTTCGAAATGGCAATTACTATTCCTGACATACTGATTAAAATAGCTACAATATTCAATACTGAAAGTTTTTCGTCGAGAAAAAACCAACCAATCACTGAAGTAAGCATAGGTGCAAAACTCATTATCAGAGCTGCAGTTCGTGAACCTATAATCAGGTACGATTTAAACAAAAACATATCGCCTATGTAAAAACCCACCACCCCTGACATACCAAGCCAAAACCACTGATAAGAAGTTGCATCGGTTGGTAAAAAGATACCACGCGTAAAAAAAGTGGTAATTCCCAGAAAAATTATTGCTAAAAATAATCGGATGAAATTAACCGATAAAGAACCGATTTTTGTTCCTGCTTTTTCGAAAAAGAGGGCACTCATTGTCCAGCAAACCGCTACACCCAGCGCAGCAATTTCTCCAATATGCGATTCAAACATCGATGTATTGTTTTATTGTAAAATATTTATTTTTTTTGATTTTTCAGCATGTTATCTAAATTTGATTTTTTATTCATTGCTACAAAGTGGCATTGAAAATCAATTAGATATACTGCTACAACCATCTACTTATAATTTGTTGGTTATACGTTTTATTCTTTTCCCGTCCCGATAGACTTCGGCGTGAGCTCAGTCGAACGCTATCGGGAATCGGGATTATTCTTTATTCTAAAAATCTGTAATTAGTTATTCGGCACGGAAGCTGATAAAAAAAGAAGTAAGTGCATAAATCAACACACAAACTACCCACACATTAGAACTATTGAACATAAAATAAGCAGCGAGAGCCAATAGAAGGCTTGATGTAAAGCCGATACGTGCCAATCGTTGTTGTCTTACATCGGCATCCTTTTTACCAAAAGCATTCATAAACTGGAGGTAAATCATGATGGCTGCACCGGCTGAAAAAATCCAGGGGGCTGATTTAATATCGAATAACTGAGCTACCGAAGCAATTATAGTGAGGATTCCGCCCGTAAAAAATAAAATCTGAGAAGGTTGTTTTGACATTTTCACTTTATTATAAAAATTTCTTCATCTGCTTTTTTCATTAAATACTTTTCGCGGGCAAATTTTTCGAGGTATTCATCATCATGTTGCAAGTCATTTAACTTTTTCTTATTGTCTTCAATTTCTTTTTTGTAATATTGATATTCGTTTTTCAACTCAACAATTTTTGTATCCATTTTCCATCTGGTAATCAAATTATGATCATCAAGAAAAAGCACATACACAAAAAAAACACTAAATACAATCAAATACTTATTAATAAAAATAAGCCTTAAAATTCTCAATGTTTTTTTAATAAATGACATAAGGGATTGAAAATTAAGAATTGTAAAAATATTTACTTTTTTATTACATAAACCGCTGCAAAGGTAAGAATTTTTTATTGAACACAAATTGAATAAAGTTCATTTTTTCGGCGGATTAAAAAAGCGAAGTATTCTGAATACAACTATCTTATATACAAGTATTTATCAATTAAATATTTGAATTTTACAAATTATTGATTAATATGATTATCTTTGCATAACAAAGTAATTTTTGATTTTATTCATGGAAAACTTCATAGTTTCAGCCCGAAAATACCGTCCTTCCACTTTTCAATCGGTTGTAGGACAGGATGCACTTACAAAAACACTAAAAAGTGCCATCAAGAGCAATCACTTAGCACATGCTTATTTATTCTGCGGTCCACGCGGAGTTGGTAAAACTACCTGTGCCCGAATTTTTGCAAAAACAATTAACTGCGAAAATCTGACCGCCGAACACGAAGCCTGCAATCTGTGTGAATCGTGCGTTTCGTTCAACCAACAACGCTCGTACAATATTCACGAACTCGATGCTGCATCGAACAACAGTGTGGACGATATACGTTCATTAATTGATCAGGTTCGCATCCCGCCGCAAATTGGCAAATACAGTGTTTATATTGTCGATGAAGTGCACATGTTGTCGCCCGGAGCATTTAATGCTTTTCTTAAAACATTGGAGGAGCCGCCTACTCATGCCATTTTCATTTTGGCAACGACCGAGAAACATAAAATTATTCCTACCATTCTGTCGCGTTGTCAGATTTACGATTTTAACCGCATTTCGGTTGCCGACACAGTGAAACATCTTCAGTTTGTGGCTCAGAGCGAACACGTTACAGTAGATATCAACGGATTAAACGTTATAGCTCAAAAAAGCGATGGCGGTTTGCGCGATGCCTTGTCAATTTTTGATCAATTGGTTAGTTTTTGTGGAAATAACATTACTTATCAGGGAGTTATCGACAACCTGAATGTGTTGGATTATGAATATTATTTTCGTTTGGTAGCGTGTTTTCTGACAGGTAATGTAAGTCAATCGCTTCTGATTTTCAACGAAGTACTTAACAAAGGGTTCGATGCACATCATTTCGTTACAGGGATGAGTTCTCATTTGCGCGATGTACTTGTAAGCAAGGATGCAACGACAATTCAACTGCTCGAAGTGGGTGCCGGTATCGGCGAACGGTATCAAAAACAGGCGTTGGATTGTTCGCCCGATTTTATATTCAATGCATTAAAAATAAGCAACGATTGTGATTTGGATTACCGCATTAGCAAAAACAAGCGACTGTTAGTGGAACTTATGCTTATCAGGTTATGTCAATTGGCAGAAGTTAAAAAAAAAACTGAACCAGTAACTAACCCGATACAAAAAATTGACATTGCACCCGTTTTGCAAACTGTTAATAATACTGTTGTAAATGAGGTGCAAACACCAAAACCTATTCAAAAAACTTATGTAAACGAACAACCGGCTCAACCTCCTATTAAAGTAGGAGAAGCAGTTACAACTCATCTACGGCCCACCAGTATTTCCATTAAAACTTCAGGTGTAACTTCGGCACCAGAACCATTGTATGGTCAAAAAACAACCGTTTTAATTGAACGGAATGAGCCTTTTACCGACAGTGATATGGAAAATGCATGGATAGGATTTACCAACACCATTCCTGAACAAATACGGATTATCAGTTTTATGCAAAGCAATTCGCCTGTTCGGATTTCAGACAATGAGCTTGAAATTTATGTCAGCAATATCATGCAGGAAAATGAAATAAAACGGTTGCAAGGTGAAATAATCAGTTATCTGAGACAACAACTTAAAAATTCATCGGTACAATTGACCGTAAAAATAACGGAGGAAAACGAAATTCAACGGGCTTTTTCGCCCGAAGAAAGCTATAAAATTATGGCTGCACAAAATCCTGCACTCGAAATTTTACGAAAGAATCTGCAACTTGAAATTGATTAAAAAAAACCTGACAGTAAAACTGTCAGGTTTTTTTTCGTCCTTATTTTAATTTATTTTGTATTTGCCCGGCAATTTTCATACCCCATTGTTGACCTATTTTCATGGATTCTTGTGTAATGGCAGGATTATTATTAGCAAATTTCTTACCTACAGGCGATTCGTAAAATTTAATCATTTCATTGATATCACTTATTGTTATGTATTTCTGATAAATAGGAATTAACAAATCGGTTAGTTCTTTCATTGATGTTTTCATCATTTCATCTTCCAGATTTTTCAATTTTTCAGGACTTAAGGAAGATTCGGTTTTATACATCGAAATCATTTGTTTAATAGCTACCTTGTAAGTTTCATTCGAACCCGATACCATAAACATTTTTTTTAGTGCGATACCATATTCATCATTGGTTTGAGCAAAACCTGCCGAAGACATAACCAAAGATAATACCAGAAAAGCAATCGTTTTTTTCATAAGAAAAATTATTTAGTTTCGAAAGTTCGAAAGTTTGTCTTTCAACCCTGTCGGTGGTTATAAACTTTTAAAAATATTTATTTTTGTCTGTTTTTTAACGCTTTGAGTATGGCTGGTTGCACCAACGACTCCATAAATTCATAGCCTTTTGCCGTACAATGAACTCCATCGGTAGTGTATTCTTCAATCAATCCGTTATTTCCATCATTCATTGCTGCGAAATAATCAAGATAAACGAAACCTTTTTTAGCAGTATAAACTTTAATCATTTCGTTTAATTTTGGAATTTTAATGTTTGGTTCCATTCCTTTTTTCCATGGATAATCAAATGCCGGCAAAACCGAACATAAAACCACTTTAATTTTATTTGCTGCGGCAAGTTCAGCCATCGAGGACAGGTTATCCATTATCATTTCGAGCGGTGAAAATCCTGTATTTCCTGCAATATCATTGGTTCCCGCAAGTATAACTACTACTTTAGGTTGCAGCGCAATAACATCCTGACGAAACCTTACAAGCATTTGAGGCGTAGTTTGTCCGCTGATACCGCGACAGATGTATGAATTATTTGTGAAAAAATCAGGACGGATTTCTTTCCAACCTTGTGTAATGGAGTTTCCCATAAACACAACACGGTTTTCATTTTTCAGCGGAGTTGTCAACGTAAAGTTTTCTGATTGGTAGCGTTTTAGATTTGCCCAATCCTGTGCAATTAATTGTAATGAAGAAAGAAGAAAAGCACACAAAAAAAACAGATTGGTGATTGTTTTGAAGTGAATGTAAAGTTTTTTATTATGAACGACAAAATTAATAAAATTTATTTGTATTCGGTCATTAAAATCGTTTGTATTTTTGACATTTCGTTCTTACCATCAATTTTTACCATACAATCCTGAATGCGTTTACGGAATTTCCAACAAGTCATTTGATTGAGCCCCAATTGATCGGAATAATTGTACGATGAAAATTCGTTACCAAGTACGCATACATTATAAGCGATAAAAAAAGCTTTGTTGATTGGAAATTTTATATTGTGGAAAATGGTATGTGATGCAGCCGATTCCTCTTTTTTGCAACGGGTGCAACGCCGAGAAGAAGGGGTTTTTCCATCGCAATAATTGGTATGTCCGCAATTACGACATGTAAATCCGTCTTTCCATTTTATATCGGCAATGAATTTGAGCGCTTTTTTAGTGTCGTTGAAAAGTTCTTCGGCATGTTTAAGCGATATTTCTTCCTTAAATAACATGAAATCAGTTAATTTTTTATAACTTTGTTTTTTTTCGAGGGCAAAGATATAAATATTTTTAGTGATAACAAAATAATTTATTAGTGATACTATTGTAATTTAAAAAGAATAACGTATCTTTGCAGCGTCAAATGCAGAGGAAATTAGCAAAGTATTGATTTATCTTATTAACTATCAATGATTTTACAACTTCAAATTCACCAAAATATAATCTCAAATAAAATGTTAGCAGCGTTAAAAAAATTATTAGGTATTGAACCTCAGGTTGATTTAAAAGTATTGATAAACGAAGGTGCCACAATTTTAGACGTGCGTACCAAAGGCGAATTTTCAACGGGACATATCAGAGGTTCGGTGAATATTCCGGTTGAAAAACTATCGACAAATTTGACCAAACTAAAAAGCAGAAGTAAACCAATTATTACCTGTTGTGCTACGGGTTCAAGAAGTGCATCGGCAAAGGGAATACTTACAGCGAATGGTTTTACCAATGTGCACAACGGTGGAGCATGGCTGAGTTTAAGAAGAAAATTAGACATTTATTAATTTCAGAAAAAAATATGATAACAGAAGCCATAAACCAACGATACACACAATTGAGCGAAACTAACTGTTGTTTGTCGTGTGGCGGTGCTGTCAATCATGCCAAACCACAAAGCGGCGATGTATGTGTCGACTTGGGAAGCGGGCGTGGAAATGATGTAATACGACTTGCCGAAGATGTTGGTGAAAAAGGGTTCGTATATGGCATTGACATTTCGGAAGGAATGATTGACAAAGCCAGGGCAAATCTTGCAAAGTTTGATGTTGAAAATGCTGAAATTCTACTGGCGGAATTAGAAAACCTGCCTTTGCAAAATAACAGTGTAAATTTGGTTATTTCAAACTGTACCATCAATCATGCCGCTGACAAACAAGCGGTTTGGAACGAAGTTTATCGGATTTTAAAACCTAACGGACGTTTTGTAGTCAGCGATATTTATGCCACCTCTCCCATTGCCGATGAATATCGTAACGATCCGGCAGCCGTTTCCGAATGTTGGGCTGGTGCAGTTACCAAAGACGAATACCTGACCATGCTCGAAAAAACCGGTTTCAAAAATTTGATTATATACGAAGAATCGGCTCCATACAAAAAAGAAAAAGCTGAAGTGGCGAGCTGGACAATATCAGGAAAGAAATAACGCCCCCTGCCCCCTAAAGTGGGTTCAAAGACAGGGCACATTGAAGCGCAGGGGTTTAATGAAAAATAGCTTATTTTAAGCCGTATATTTACCACAAAAAAACAATAATTATTTATGAAAAGTGTAGTGAAAAAAAATTGCTGTTCAAGCAACAACAACGAATCGAAAGTTGCGCAATGCTGTGCAAAAGTTTCGAACATTGTAGCCGGTTGTCACGACTAAGTTACCCCTAACCCCTGAAAGGGAATAATATTTGTCTTTATGGGTTAGGGTATTTTTTATTATTATAACAATGCTAATTAAATTCCCCTTTAGGGGTTAGGGGTCATGGCTTTATCTCAACACAACATTATCACTCCCATTGCAGACTCTGATGATTTTTTCATTGTGAATCCTCTTCATAAGTCTGCTGATATTGTATCGGCAAACGAAGTGAAAATGCTAAAAAATAAACTCGACCCAAAAGGTGAGTTTGCTCAACGTGGATATTTGGTGGACGAGGCGAAAGAAAAACGAGCCTTAAAATTAGCGTATCTCGATTTTACCGAGAAACGTGAAGAAGATGAAACTCAATTGTTTTTCGTGCCGAATTATTCCTGCAATTTTGCCTGTTCATATTGTTATCAGGAAGGTTACAATCCGGTACAGAAAGTGGTGAATAATGAAGTTATAGATGCGTTTTTCGGTTATATCAAAGCTGAATTTGCCGGAAGACGCAAATATATTACCGTTTTCGGTGGCGAACCACTTTTGCCCGGCGACAATCAGCGAAATATGCTTACTCATTTTATAGCTAAAGCCAACGAAGTAAAACTTGATTTAGCTTTTGTTACAAATGGTTATACGCTAACATCGTACGTCGATTTGCTGAAAACAGCGAGCATTCGCGAAGTGCAGGTAACGCTTGACGGAACACAGGAAGTACATGATGGACGTAGGTACTTAAAAGGCAAACAGCCGACTTTCGATAAAATTGTGGAAGGAATTGATGCTTGTCTGGCTGCCGGAATCAATATCAACCTTCGTATGGTGATTGACAAAGAAAATATTGAGAATCTGGCGGGTTTATCACGTTTTGCAATTGACCGTGACTGGACGACTTCTCCCTATTTTAAAACGCAAATCGGCAGAAATTACGAATTACATTTCTGCAATAGCACGCCCGAAAAACTTTTTGACAGGGCAACACTATATCAACATTTATTTGAGCTTTTGAAAGTTTATCCATATATTGCTAAGTTTTACAAACCTGCATTTTCGATAGCCAAATATATTTCGGAAAATGAGGCTTTACCAACTCCTTTATTCGATTCTTGCCCGGCATGTAAAACCGAATGGGCGTTCGACTTTACAGGAACTATTTATTCTTGTACAGCAACAGTAGGCAATAAAGGCGACGAACTCGGAACTTTTTATCCTGAAATAACTAAAAACGAAACTGCGATTGAAAGTTGGCAAAACCGCGACATAACAACCATTGAAAAATGCAAAACCTGCGAAGTTTCGCTGGCTTGCGGTGGCGGATGTGCTTCGGTAGCAAAGAATAAAAACGGACATCCAAATTCACCCGATTGTCGTCCGGTAAAGGAATTGTTAAGTTTGGGCGCGGCGTATTACCTCACCCCAACCCTCTCCAATGGAGAGGGAGTCAGCATTTAATTTCATTTTTTATAAATCTGAAAAGTCAATTTTAATTATATGAATATATGAACATGTTTAACAATAAAAATATAAATATCAAAACAAATATTAAGTCCCTCCTTTGGAGGGATTTAGGGAGGTCTTATGAAGGAAATTAATGCTGCTGATTTTCAGCAAGAAGTATTGAATGGTGGTAAGGTTGTTGTAGATTTTTACTCTACCGAATGTCCGCCTTGCGAAGCATTAGCTCCAAAATTTGAAGCTGTGGCTGAGTTATACGGCGAAAAAATTAAGTTCCTGAAAATTTTCCGACAGGGAAATCGCGAATTAGCCACTGAATTAGGTGTAAGTTCTTCGCCAACCTTGTTGTTTTTTGATAATGGAAAACAAATTTTAGATACCATCAGTGGAGGAATAAAAAAATCGGAAATTGTGGAACGATTGGACAAAATGCTTACTGCCAACGAAGTTGCAGCCATTAAAGCCAATCAGAAAAAGATAGTTTCGGAATATGATGTAGCGATTCTGGGTGGCGGTCCAGCTGGACTGACTGCCGGTATTTACTTGGGTCAGGCAAAAATAAAAACCATATTAATCGACCCCGCTTTGCCTGGCGGATATATGGGAATTACACATCAGGTGTCGAATTATCCGGGATTTGAGCAGCCACAACCCGGCTTTATGTTGGCACATTATATGAGCGAACAGGCCAAACACACGGGCATCGATTTTAAAGTAGCTGTGGATATTACTTCGGTGGATTTGGTGAGAAAAGAAATTGTGATTGATGAGCTGGAAACTATCAAAGCCAAGAAAATAATTATTGGCACCGGTACAACTCCCAACACGATGAATGCTCCGGGCGAGAGTGAATACAAAGGAAAAGGTATTTCGTATTGCGCCACTTGTGATGCCAAGTATTTTGTGGACAAGGAAGTTACCGTGATTGGTGGTGGAAATTCGGCAGTAGAAGAAGCGCAATTTATCACCAAATTTGCCAGTAAGGTAACGATGATTCACCAGTTTGATAAACTGACTGCCAACCAAACTGCCATTGAACAATTGCAGGCAAACGAAAAAATATCGGTACTGTACGAACACGAACCACGTAAATTTGAAAAGCGCGGTGCTAAAATGATCACTTTTGTTGAAGATTTGAAAACAAAAGAGTTGAAAGAACTTGCTGCCGATGGCGTTTTTGTGTTTATCGGATTTAAATCGAACGTGTCGGTATTGGGCGAAACATTGCCTGAAATGGATCAATGGGGATATATCAAAACCAACGAAGATCGGCAAACCAATTTACCGGATATTTATGCTGTGGGCGATATTATCAGCAAAAAATACCGCCAGATTACTACTGCTGTGGCTGATGGAACGATAGCAGCTATGAACATTTCGAAAGGATGACCCCTAACCCCTAAAGGGGAATAAGAAATATTAGTATTGATATTTTAAATTGATAAGAAAATGAATGGCACACAAGAGAATACACAAGATAATACTAACTTCAACTCCCCTTGAGGGGATGGGGGTAAGTTTTTGGCGCAAAACAAAACCGAATTAAATATCTCTTTCGGACTTTGCGTTGGACACGATATTTTATTCAATATGAAATCGAAAGCTCCAACAACAACATTAATTGTAAAAGACCGTGAGCATAAAAACAATACTTATCAGGAGTTTGTGAAATAATACCGATTGCACAAACAATATAGTCCAATTT
Source organism: Paludibacter sp. (assembly GCA_030653695.1). Taxonomy (GTDB): domain Bacteria; phylum Bacteroidota; class Bacteroidia; order Bacteroidales; family Paludibacteraceae; genus Paludibacter. The sequence goes on from JAURYY010000271.1 coordinate 13,457, forward strand.
CGACTACGTCTCATTATCCTATTTGTTTGTTCCGACAAATCGGAATTTTCGCTTCGCTACAATCGGCATTAACAACAGTAATCATATAAAACAGTTTGGGCTGTTTTATATGTACAGTTAGTATAATTCAAAATGTATCATAGTTTGACCCATGTGTTAAGAAAATCCAATTTTCAAAATGGATTATTTTATGGGTTCAATTGGAATTATTTATATAAAATTGACTGAAACAGACGTTTATTTAAAAAATAAATTTTGGGAAATACTCTTACTCAATTAATCAGTATACACATGAATACTATTTTTTGCTGAAGGTAAATAATTCACACCTTTCCAAGTAATCATAAGCATTATGAATGCAAACACTAAGTACCACAATGCTATTTTTCGGTATTTGTTGCTCAAACGTAAATGAATATAAAACAAATAGGCAGCAGCAGTGATAAATGCCCAAGTTTCTTTTGGGTCCCACGACCAATAATGACCCCATGCGGCTTTTGCCCACACTGCTCCCATAAGCATGCCTAACATCAGCAATCCAAAACCAATGTACACTAAATTATCGGTAAAATCCATTAATTCAGCATCTTCTTTCTTGTTAAATTGAAACAATTGTTTTACTCCAACAATGGTTGCCGCACCTAAAATGGAATAAGATAATATGTATGCAGTTACATGAGGCACAAACCAAATACTTTGCAAAGCCGGCATAAGGTTTTTAGAATGTATTTCGGGTTTGAGTATATTGATAAATACAAACACCATAGCCATCACTAAGCTGTAAGATACCAACCACTTGTAACGCCATTTTAAATAGCTTAACAATCCCGTTGCTACGAGAAAAAACGAATATAGCAATCGCGTTTCGCCCATAGTACGCATGGGTGGTCGACCTAAATTAACCCACAACAGCACAATAAACGACCCAAAAATGAAGAGTCCAAAAATGCTAAAGAACAATCCCAATTTATTCTTTTTGCTAAAAGTAAATATCACAGATGCTAACACCCAACTCAAGATTGTAGGTATTGCAAAGACTAAAAAATTATTCCAATTAATCATTTTTACCCTTTCTTCTTTTATTATTTCCTATCCAAAACATACAAAAACAACCAATGGAGAATATAAAAATCCCTGCATATACTAAATTAATCCAAGGATCGTAGACCAATTCAAAGCTGCTGTAAGAAGATGCTTTCCCGGTATCTGTGTCGTAACCGTATTGATAAATATTCCAACTTTCAACCGTAAAGGGCTTATTTACTTCTATCACTGCACTTTCCTGTTGTCCCGAAGCTGTAATAACATCCACATAAGACGCAAATCGCTTGGCTTCGGGACGAGTCATTACTAAGCTATAATCATTGGTGAGGGTTAAAGGCATGTAAAGTTGTGCAAAATTTCCGCAACTAACCCAACCAGTATATTTTTGTTTGTTCTTTTTGTTGATAACAGTTACATTGGCAGCAGGACAAGCACCTGGCATGGGCACTTTTCGGTAGGACTTATCCGATTCGCGCATGGCTTCGGCAATAAACTCATGCACTTCAATATCCCAATCGCCAATGCTTGTACGAAGTTTTAACGAATCAATTTGAAAATAAACAGGCGCTTCATAAGGTATTGCTTTTCCGGTTTCGCGATGAATAATTGCCAATTTGGGCGCGTATTCTTCCAGCACAAAATCGTTCAATTTTATAGCCAGGGGCAAATCCAGCACGTCTTTTTTATCGTTATAAACTCGCCATTCGGGAATCTCATTGCCCACTTCAACATACATTACGTAGCGCTTCATATCAGCGGCTCCATATCCGGCTGCAAATAAAAAAACCAATAGGCCCACATGATTAAGATAAAAAGCGTAATCTTTCCAGATTGGTGTCTTAAGTCGATTAACAATGGCCGCACATAAAGCTATAATGGTAAAAAACATAGTCAACACAAAAGGCCACGAACTTGTCATGCGTGTAAAACCTAATATATCGAACACATCAGGTCGTTCGGTCAGCTGCCCTGAAATTTGGGGTGTTAAACCCATTATAATAGTTTGCATTATAAGCAATGCAATGAGGGATATTGACAGAGGAGCAGCCGAAAGCCAATAAAAAAAATGACTTTTCCGTTTCAATGACAAAAGCACTACAAAAACAAGTGAAGTTAGACCAACTATGATATTAACAGGCCATACAATGTTCGAAAACTTAAACGTACCAAGAAATAATTGAAGTGCAACTCCAACCAAATATATTCCGAGCACGATAAAAATCGATTCAGAATATTGCCATGGAGTTTGCCAGATGGGTTTTTTATTTTGTTGAATGAGATTCATTTTAACGATTAAAAAAGTGGGTAATGAAGTTTTAAAAAAAACACCTTGCTGCGAAAGAGTTAGCAAGGTGCTTTTGTTTATCAAATTTTAGAAACTAATTTATTCTTTTCTTTGGCTGTTTTAATCCATTCGGGGATCATCGTATTTTTAAAATGCTCTTTTTTCGATTTTAATTCTTTCATGTCCAAACCAATATACAATTGCGCTTTTTCTTTGGTGCTGATATCAGGCATAGGAACATCAGATTTACCCAATTGGAACAATACTTTTTGTAATTCCATCATGGCTTTGTTCGTTTTATCAAGGCTATGAGCCAAAATGCGTTGCGTTTCAACCGGAGCATGAAATGAAGCTCCGTGAGATGCTACTGCAAAATCCCAACGCCATTGCGCTTGACGAATCAATTTCAAGGCATTTTTCATTTGTGTTTCGGTAGCTCCGTTATCCCATGCAAATTTGGCAGCAATGTGAACTTTTGCCAAATCATTTTCAATAATATCTCTAATTTCCAATGCTTTATCTTGGTATTCATACACATACCCTCTGAGTTTTTCTTCACTGTCTTTATGGCAAGTCTGACAGGTTGCATTCACATTTTTCAACGGACTCATGATGTGATGATCACTAAATTTTATTCCTCCTTCTGATTTATAGGGCATATGGCAATCGGCACACGACAAACCACGTTGAGCATGAGGCCCAAGCATAAAAATTTCATAATCGGGATGTTGTACTTTCAACATTGGCGCACGACTTAATTTATGCGTCCAATCCGAAAATTCAATTTTGTCGTAATATTTTTCCATATCCTCCATTTTTACTCCTTTATCCCACGGAAAAGTAAGGTATTTACCTTCGCCTTTAAAATAATATTCCACGTGACATTGCGCGCAGACCAAGCTTCTCATTTCCTGAGGCGTAGCATTACGAATGTCTTTGCCTTGACGTTCAAACGCTTCAATTAATCCAGGACGGGTAATAGTAAGGTTCATTGTCAACGGATCATGACAATCTGCACATCCAATGGGATTGACAATTTCGGCACCCATTTTCGACCATTTTCCGGCATAGAACTCTTTGATTCCATGTTCGTGCATCATACGAGGTACATCCGGACTTTTACAAGCCCAGCAAGTAGCAGGTTGTTTATCGCCACCTTCGTGATCGGGTGAACCGGTTCGCAAGGTGTTGCGCACATCATCAACCGCATATTTATGACCGCGGGGCGCTTCGTAGTCTGCCGAAAAAGCATAACCTGCCCACAAAACCACCATATTGGGACGAGTTTCGAGCATATCTTCTCTTGCATTTCCCAAATGTTTACTTTTATAATCCATTTCACTTGTTTTCGACCATGTGTCATATTCACGTGGGTAATTGATTCCCCAAATTTCATTGCGCGACTCGATTCCTTCTATAGCAACTTTTTTGTTGTTAAAAACACTGGCTACTTCAGCCCTTCGCTCTGTTACCGATGCGGCCAATAATCCAAGAACGAACACAACAATCATTACTGTAAAAAAAAGAACCCAACCCAGGTAGGGTTTTTGGGCTATTAACTCAGACCATTTTTTTGACATAAACATCAAGTTTTGAATTTGTTATAATCACAATTTTATGTATAAATATTATTTTTATTTCATTGCTTCTTTCAACCATTTCGGGATGGGTGATTTTGGCAAAGGCGTTAAAGGAGCATTGGGAGACGAGTTGATATTACTAATTCCACCATGTGGCACTTGCCTGTGACAATCCCAACACGCTTTACCATCTCCTTTCATTACATCTGCATAACTAATGGCGGAACCCTTGATACACATTGAATTTAAATGATCATGACACCGAATGCAGTTATCCATAATGACTTCGTAACTTTCATTACGTGGACGAACGGCCATTGGCTCCATGCGTAAAGTGAAAATTGCAGAATGATAAAGTCCATCTTTGGCCTTAAAAGCATATTTCTTTAAAACATTATCCTGTGGTACGTGGCAATCGTTGCAATTGGTCCATAGCGCATGAGAGCTATGTCTCCACGTTTCGTAATAGGGCGTCATGATATGACAATTGACACAGGCTGAAGGATCATCGGATAAATAAGAGTGAATACGAGCCATGTAGGCTGTATAGGCAACTAAACCACCTATTATCCCACCAACAATGGCAACAGGAAGTATAAATTCTTTGGGAATATTAAAAACTCTTTTACTGAATTTCAACATTGTATCTGGATTAACTTATGTTTTAAAAATCATACAAATTTATATATTGCAATTTTTATAAAGTGTAACAAATATTACACTTTTTAATATGTTTTCGAAGGAACATTATACCTTGCAAATATATACAAAAAATTCATAATTCTCCCGATAGCTATCGGGAGCATAATTTATATGAAGAAGTTTTCCCACTGTGCAGGGATGTAAAGGAGTATAAGTGGCTGATTTGAACCCATTAAAAAAGTCTCTCTGGGAAAGGATGAGGTTTTTTTATGCGCCAAAAGTAGCAAAAGGCGCAGAAACGCCCGAAATACGCAGAATGGAATGAAATATTTTGTAGTGTTAGTGCTCCTTTCAGTGAAGATCGGAGCATTTATTTGTGTTTTATAACATATTTTTAGCTGCGTTTATTGTTGAAAATTAATGTATATCTTTGACTAATTTCATTGTTTAACATAACCGCCGAAAACGGTAGATTTTTTGCGAAAGGTCTAAGCAAAGCCAAACTAAACAAAAATCTCTGTAAGTAACCCAGTCCTGTCGGATGTATCTAACTTTGAATAAATTTACAAAGAAGCGGGGTACTCGGTGTGATTTATAACCAATTCCACCTTATATATTCTTATAATTTGTATTCCATTCGTAAATAACACAAAGCCACTTGAGAGTGGCTTTGTGTTATTTTTTTTTCTCAGCAACAAGTATTTTTCGCACCGACTTACCCCGACTTACAAAAAAAGTCAAAATTTGTCCTTTCCCCACCCCACCACTCTTCCTGCTTTTTATAAATCAACAATACAGAAAGTATGGATTCTCAAAAATTTGATTACTAATTGAATCTAAACAATAGTAAATTCGTATTGTTTTTATTTGAAAGTCAGTTATTCTGTTGTAAATTTTGAACTCTATAGAAAAAACTTATAGTGATATTATAATAATTTATTAGTGATACTATTGTAATTTAAAAAGAAAGTTATACCTTTGCACCGTCAATCAAAAAAACAACCCTTAACCCCTAAAGGGGGATAAGAAAAAATAGTATTGATTATTGAAAATAGAAATAACAAAACTAACTCTTTCCCCTTTAGGGGTTAGGGGTAAAAATATAAAACACTTATGGAAAAGATTGTAATTGTAGGAGGTGTTGCAGCCGGAGCAACCGCAGCAGCAAAAGCCCGCAGAATTTCGCCTGATGCTCAAATAACCATGCTTGAAGCGGGACAGGATATTTCGTTTGCCAATTGTGGATTGCCTTATTTTATTGGCGGTGATATCAAAAGTCGTTCGAGTCTGATTCTTCAGAGTCCTGAAAGTTTCAAAGAACAATACAATGTAGATGTGCATGTGCATACACTTGTTAGCTCCATCGACAGAGTTGGACATACAATTAAAACAATGGATACGCGCAATGGCGAACAAAAGGAATTTGAATATAGCAAATTGATATTAGCACAGGGCGGTCGTCCCATTAAACCCATTTTACCAGGAGCAGATCTAAGTCATGTATTCACTTTGTGGACATTGGAAGACATGGATAAAATTGCAGCGCACATTGACGAAAAGAAACCGAAAAATGCTGTTGTAGTCGGCGGCGGATTTATTGGTTTGGAAATGGTGGAAGCCTTAGTAAAACGTGGCATAAAAGTGAATGTGGTGGAAATGATGCCACATGTTATGGCACTTATGGAAGCCGAAACAGCAGGATTTATTGAAAATGAAATGCTATCGTACGGAGTTGGCATACATACAAATGCCGGAGTTACCGAAATTACACAAAAATCGGTAAAACTTGACAATGGAAAAACCCTTGAAGCTGATATGGTATTATTGTCTATCGGAGTACGTCCTACATTGCAATTGGCTAAAGAAGCAAGTCTTGAGCTGGGTGAAGCAGGTGGATTATTGGTAAATGAATTTATGCAAACATCTGATGTTGATATTTTCGCAGCAGGCGACATGGTAGAAATTGAACATCGTGTGAATGGTAAAAAAGTACGTATTCCATTGGCTGGACCGGCAAATCGTCAGGGACGCATTGCTGCTGAAAATGCATTGGGTGGAAAACATAACTACAAAGGTTCCATCGGAACTTCTATTGTACGTGTTTTCGAAGCAGTTGCCGGCACAACCGGACTTTCACTGAAACAGGCTCGTGCAGCAGGAATTGATGCCGATGCAATTGTGGTTCATAAAGAACATCATACTTCTTATTATCCGGGCGCAAAACAAGTTTCAGTCATGTTGGTTTACGATAAAGCTACGGGCGTAATTTTAGGTGGACAAACAGCCGGTTACGAAGGTGCTGATCGTCGATTAGACGTAATTGCAACCGCTGCAGCTGCAAAACTTACAGTGAATGATTTAGCAGACATTGACTATGCCTACTCTCCTCCCCTTGGTACTGCCAACGATGCTATCAACATGGCTGCTTATACAGCTGAAAATAAAATGTCAGGTTTTAGTCCTTCAGTAACATCGTCTGAATTAGATGCATTTGTTGCAGAAAAACAAGTAATCTTTATTGATGTTCGTGATGTATTTTCATACGAAAAAACGCATGTAATGGGTGCAATGCACATTCCGTTGGAACTTTTACACGAAAAACTGGGTTCAATTCCTGCAAATCGTGCGGTAATTGTTTACGACGAAACCGGCAAGAAAGGTCATCAGGCATTGCGGACTTTGGTTGGTGCCGGATTTACAAATGTAACTAATATTTCAGGTGGACACGCGTCATTACAACGTCAGGCAAGAGCTGTGGGATTTAAAAATATTAAAATCGAACTGTTGGCGGTTGAGAATAAAAGTGTTTCGGAAGATATGGAAGTTAGGGAAGTTAAAGAAGTTAGGGAAGTTGTTGCTGATCAAAATTCACGCTTGATAGTCGATGTTCGCACTGTGCAGGAATTCAGAGCCGGAGCAGTACCCAATGCCATTAATATTCCGCTCGACGAATTGATGCATCGATACGATGAATTAGGAAATAACGCACAACTCGAAATTATTGTGTACTGTGCTTCGGGTGCCCGTTCGGCTTACGCCCAGCGTCAGTTGATGCAAATTGGCTTTACAAACGTTAAAAATGGTGGTGGCATAGCATCGATGATGGCTCAAGGTCGAATTTCAAACACTTCAGACACTTCAGACACCTCCAATTCTACAAATAAAGAACCTTTGATTATCGATGTTCGTACCCGTGGCGAATTTGCAGGTGGTGCTTTTCCGGGAGCTGTGAATATCGATTTGGATCAACTGCCTTCACGCATTAGCGAACTTGGAAGTAAATCGCGCGAAATTACGTTGTATTGTGCTTCGGGTGCCCGTTCGGCTTACGGACAACGTGTGCTCCAACAGCATGGATTTACGAATGTAAAAAATGGTGGCGGATTGATGCACATGATGATGCGGAGATAAACCTCTCCCTAATCCCTCTCCCCAAAGAAGAGGGGAAAGAAACCCCACCCTAACCCTCCCCAAAAGGGAGGGAAACCAGGGTAAATCAAATTTATCTCAAAAGGAAGATTTCTACTTAAAAAATATATTATGCAAACATCCCTGATAATTTTAGCCATTGTGCTTGGTGTTCTTGTTGTATTAAACATAATCGCCCGTTCAAAAATGAAAGCCCTGCCCAAAGTGGCAGATAACGAAAAAGTACTGACGTTGACAGCTGAGAATTTCGATGAACAAACCAAAGAAAGGATCATATTGGTCGATTTCTGGGCTGAATGGTGTGCGCCTTGCCGCATGATGGCACCTGTTTTGAATAATGTAGCCAACGAATTAACGGATGATAAATTTATTGGAAAAGTTGATGTAGAAGAACATCAGGTTTTAGCCCAGCGATTTAACGTTCGAAGCATTCCTACTTTAATTCTTTTCAAAGATGGTAAAGAAGTGGAGCGTTTTGTGGGAGTAAAATCGAAAGATTATTTGTTGAATGCAATGAAATAAGACCCCTAACCCCTAAAGGGGAATAAGGGAAAGAGCCCCAAACCCATTAAGGGGGTTAAAGACCAAGCATATAAGATATTAAATAATACAATCAATACTAACTATTCTTCCTCCCATTTAGGGGTTGGGGGTCATTTTATGAAAAAAGTTTTGATTCTCGGTGGCGGTTTTGCAGGAGTTGAAACTGCTATTCATTTGCAAAAGAGCAAACAATTTGAAGTTACCTTGGTTTCCGACCGCGAATATCTTTTCATATATCCTATTTCAATTTGGATACCGGTTCGCACATTGAGTTTTGAGAATGCAAAAATTCCATTGGAAAAAATTCGGAAGAAACATGGTTTTAAGTTGATTATTGATAAAGTAACTGGAATAAAAGCTTCCGAAAATCAGCTTCAACTCGAAACTCAAACCCTGAATTATGATTATTTGGTGGTGGCGTTAGGTTCGGGAAAAATGCAGCCTAAAGGCATTGAACATACAACAACTATATGTGGAAAACCCGAACAAACGATTGAACTGCGCGAACGGTTAGATACTTTGATTGCAAAAGGCAGCGGAAAAATTGCGATTGGTTTTGGTGGAAATCCGAAAGATAAAACTGCCGTACGTGGCGGTCCTGCTTTCGAGTTGATTTTCAATATTCATCATTATTTGAAAAAGAAAGGCATTCGTCAGCATTTTGAACTTACCATGTTTGCACCTATGGAAGAACCCGGAGCGCGTATGGGAAAAAATGCCATGAAAGCTGTACATAAAATGTTTGCCGCACAAAACATTCAAAAACAATTTGGAAAGAAAATTACCGAATTTGTAACTGATGGAGTAGTTTTCGAAGATAACTCGAAATTAACTTCCGATTTGACAATGTTTATTCCGGCTGGAGCAGGTTTACCTTTGCTAAAAAACACCGATTTACCGCTATCGGAAGCCGGATTTGTGAAGATAAACAATTATAATCAGGTTGTCGAATTCCCGAATGTTTTTGCAATTGGCGATGCTGCCGCCTACGAAGGGTCTGAATGGACCGCCAAACAAGGTCATATTGCGGAAGTTATGGGAAGTAATGCTGCTCATAATATTCTTCAAATAGAAAAAGGATTAACAAAATTAAAAGGTTATCAGGAACACCTCAACATTCTGTGTATTATGGATATGGGTAATGGTGCCGCTTTTGTTTACCGCGACAATAAAAGAGAGATAATGATTCCAATGCCGGTAATCGGACATTGGCTAAAAAAAGCGTGGGGCATTTATGCTAAATGGACGAAGTTAGGGAAGTTTCCTACAATTATTTGAGTTTGGTGAATAGCAATGGGGCATGCCCCATTGTCGGTCTTAAAATGAAAAAAATTACGAAGTTTATTATTGCAAAACGCATTATTATTTTGTCAATTGTGGGTGGTGCCATTTATGCCACTATGTATTATTTCAATATAAACATCGGATACCTTGTGCTTTTTGGCATTGGAACCGGTGTTATTTTCGGAAAGGTTTTTTGTCGCTGGATGTGTCCGATCGGTTTTCTGATGGAAATGATCATGGGTGGAAGCAAACAATTTTCAAGCATGTATCAGTATCACAAAATGGGCTGTCCGATTGCATGGGCTTCGGGCTTACTCAACAAATGGTCGATTTTCAGAATAAAAATAAACAAAGATACTTGCATAAGTTGTGGCAAATGTGATAAGGAATGTTATTTATCGACCATAGAACCTGCAAAATACAGTTTATATAAACCTACGAAACAAAACTCAGGAGATGCATATTCCTGCTCTAAATGCTTGAAATGTGTGGTGGCTTGTCCGAATGGAAGTTTGAAGTATAAAATATAGAACAAGGAAACAAGGAAACAAGACTAAACTCATTACAATTCCGAAGATTATTTTCCGTCATAGGAAATTATTTATAAATATGAAACATGCAATAGGTAATTTTTTTTAGTATTCAGAGGAATTGGCTGCCGGAGCGCAGCCTTCGGTCGACGATTTTATTGAACTTAAAAACGAAGGTTATGACGTCATTTTCAATATTTCGCCTTATAGTACCCGAAATGCCATACACAACGAAGCCGAGATTATTGAAAAAATCGGACTGTTTTACGTACATTTCCCTATTGATTGTTCTAATCTTAAACCTTTGCATTACAACGGATTTTAAACTCACAAATCCAGTAACGATAGCTGTTTTGGGCGATATTTTTTTGATTCGTTGCTACAATGTTAGATTTGCAGTATCAATACTTAATAAAGCCAGTATCTCTTTTTGGATGTTGGTTAATGCTGTTATTTTAAGTTCTTGGTAATTATTTCCGACATTGAGTGTATTTAGTTTTATCATTTTGAGTTCTTCCTCCATGTCTTGGATCGAGAATTGTGTTTGCTGTGTTTTGTTTTTTTCTTTAAGCCAAGGGTGTATTTTAGTTTCTAATTCTCGGACAATGGCATAAGCAAAGAAAGTTACAAAAACATGACCTCTTGTGGTTTCGGCGTTTACGTGGTAAATGGGTCGGATGTCAAGTTTAGATGTTTTCATATCTCTGAATGCGTGTTCCATATATTGGAGGTTTTTATATTCGTTTCGCACCGCTTCTTTGGTCATGGCTTGTTTGCTCACATTGGTTACGAACACATATTTTCCGTCTAATTGTTTGGACTGTGCATATTTATCAAAATCAAAATTGACAGTAAATTCTTGATTGGTAATGGTGGCTTGGTAAAATGACTGCATATTGTATTTCTCCGCCATTTTGCGAAACCGGTATTTATAACTATCTGATTGTTTGTCTGAAAACGTTGTTACCGGATTTTTGTTTTTGCACCCTTGTTCCAAGTTAATTTTGTTTATTAGATTTTTATTATGTCTGTTTTCGTAAGATAGTTTTATATCATATACGTTATCTTCAAATTTCGATTGCAACATCATTCGTGTTTGCGAATGCTCTTTTTCCAATTCGGGATTGGTGCATAACACGTAACGATGTCCATCGTCTTCCACCTCCACCAAATCCTTCGAAAACATATTCAATTGGATAGTTCCCTCTTTTACCAGACCGCGTATTTCCTCTATACTCAAACCAGTAATGTAGCTCACACCTTCTTTGTCGCACTGTTCCATCTGCTCCGGATTGTATCGGATTCGCATCCCTCTGTCGCCCACAAACACGATGCTTTTTGCTCCGAACTCTTGCTTTATTTTTTTTATTTGGTTGATTACCGTGGTATGGTCGGTTGCATTTCCTTCAAAAACCTGAATGCTCAATGGAAAGCCGTTCTTGTTGGTTATCAATCCGATAACGATTTGATTCTTGCCTTTTTTGCCATCGCGGTTGTAGCCATAATTGGATAACGCATTTTGTGTTCCTTCAAAATACGAACTTGTTATGTCGTACAGATAAACCTCATCGCACTGTTCTTTGTGATAAATATTCCATTTTCGCTCTATTCTACCCTGTACATACGACAAATCACCCAATACTTCGTACAAATCATTGATTTTCAATGTACCTAAGTCAATCCCTAATCGTTTGGCTACCTCCTCGTTACGCTGTATCCAATTGTAGATGCAGAGTTTGCTGCCTCGTGTTACTATCTTGCCGATTATCATCAACGATACCAATTTGGATCTCTCGCCAAGTATTACCTCCAATGCCCGTTTGATTTTCAACCGTTCTAATAACGTTATCAAAACAAATACAAATCCGTAGTCAATGCTTTTTTCTACCGTAATGTCTTTGAGCGAAACCATTAATTCTTTTTCGTCCGAACTCCGCAACGCATTCCTTATTGCCAGTACAACATCGTTTGGAAAGACAGATAAATTGGCTACTACTTCTGTCTTTATCTTGCCGTTTTCCCTATACTTCTTGCATAGTAAAGGATAGGTGTAGCTTTTGCCATTTTTCTTGGATGTGCAGTTTTGTATATACATGCCGCAAATATAATACATTATTTGCTACAATACAATAGCTATAAAGTTTTATTACAATTTATTAAATAATTATATTATTTGCTACGTAG